>JAUNAV010000020.1 GCA_030527425.1 Tissierellia bacterium | reverse complement strand
TTAGATTTTCTATTTTTTGATCTTGTTTTTCGATTAAAGAGTCAAGCTTTTTAAAAAAGGTGCCTATTTTCTCTTGTTCTATATGTTTAGGATGAATAAATTTTACTTTCTTAATAATATTTCCAGATAAATTACCTTGCCCTCCCTGTAAATACTTATTCAGTATTCTTTCTTTATTCATCTTTAAGTAGTTTACAGTATAATACTTATCGTAGTTATTATATAATTTTATTACTAATATAGCTTGGTTTATGGCTCCTTTGATTTTTGAAATAGATACTTGTCCGCTTGTAGCACCATACATGGCATAAAGAATATCTCCTTTATTTACTAATTTTGCTGATGAATTTTTTAAAGCTTCTTCATTAATATATAATTGAGTAACTTCTTTATCTATCTCTCCTGATCTTATAAATGGTATGTTTCCTTTATAATATTCTTTAATTTTAACGCTAGGTGTACCTCCAGAAAAAAATTCTGCTACTTCTCCTAATCTCTTCTCAGTCCAATTCCCCCCCCCGATAAATTCTTTGAATCTCAAGGAAGGAGTCAGTTTTTTAGTCATTTATTCTCCTATAATTGTTCTACAATTCTATCTGCTAATTTATAAATTGCTGCTTGTAGTTGGTTTCTATATCTTACTTTTGTTGTATTTTTAAGAATTTCATCTGTGGCTTTTTCTTTGTAGGTTTTTGCTGCATCTGTTTTTATTCTCGTGATATCTTTATAACTGTCTAGGTCATTTTTTCCTGCATCATGTGTTTCAAAAAGTAATCTTAATTCCCTAGAATTAACAACGTCAATCAAGCCCCATTTTTTTATAAATTCATCTATTTCTTTTTCAATTGTCGTAATATTTGCCTCTTCAATTATTTTAGATGAGTCTGTTAGATTGATTGGATTTTTTCCTTTAGGTATTTTATATTCTCTTCTAATAATTGAAGTTACTGCATTTAAGATCTTTTTTCTTAATCTTTCATCATCAAGTTTATTGGCAAATTCATTGATTTTAATCTCTGTCTTTTCTACTTCTTCTATATTATCGTCATTTACTTGATTGATGAGATTTTCGATTAATTCTGTCAAATAATCATAATTAACTCTGACATCTTTGATATGAGTCATCTCAAGCTCAATTTGTTCAAAAGTAAGACCGATGTTCTCAGCTAATTTCCTCTTAACTTCATTTTTGATCCTTACTTTAATGTCATTGTCCTGTTGTTCTTTTATTCCCAGTTCTTCATATATTTTTTCTGGTTCATTATAGTCAAATCCCTTGCCATTTTCATCTGGCTCATACTGTGTTAGTTTGTTAAATTCACGATTATATATATTTAAAGCATGATAAAGTTCTTCTGTCACTCTTTCTGATGGCGGCACGCCTTCTAAATCATTTGTCAAATCTTTTATGTCTTGAATACAATTTTTAACTTTTATTATTTGATCATCATAAGATAGTGCTACTACTCCACCTTTATCAATATCTTCAAGCTCTTTCAACTCGGATGATTGATCATTTGAATAAATTCTAAGAGCCTTATCCATTTCTCTTTCATTATAGCTTGGCCATCTGTAATTTACTATTCTTCCAAATGGCTTATATCTCATATCATGAATTCTATTGGTTCTTGAATAAGATTGAATTAGATTGGCGCCTTTTAAAGTTCTATCTACATATAGAGTATTTATCGTAGGTGCATCAAATCCTGTTAAAAATTGATCTACTACTATTAAAAGATCTAAATGTTTTTTATCTGCTGCTTTTCTTCTAATACGCATTGACAAATCAGCCATATATCCGTTGACATCGTCTAATCCAAATGATGTTGAAAATGTTTCATTGTAGTCCTTTATGCATTCAAATAATTTCTCATTGGCCTTAACCATACTATTGTCATTGGAAGTATTATATGAATAACTAACTGCAACATTAAGCATCGGTTCACCCTTTGCTTTTCTTTGTCTATTTACTTTTTTAAATTCTTCATAATACAGATTTACCATAGGCGTAGATGCACCCATACCTCCAGTATTTGTAGTGAGTATTGCAGAGTATTTGAAATTAGATGATCTATTTCTCCACTTTTCAAAAATATCTTTTACTACCAATCTTACATGATCTTCATTGTTATCATAGAATGACTTGCTGATATTATCATCCATATCATCTTCACTTAAATTATCGATTTTTTCTTTTATCTTATTTTTTGACCAAGTGGGATGTTCCCTTTTATAAAAATTTGGTAAGTAGACATTTTTTATTTGTTCATCTGTTATTGTTGTTTCAAAGTCGACTTTAAAGCCTAAAACATTGCCGTCAGCTATAGCATTTTTTATTGTGTATTTATGAAGTGGTGGACCAAATATATCCTCTGTTCTGACATCATTGTCATCATCGTCGAACTTTGGTGTGCCAGTATAACCCACCCATGCAGAATGCTTAAAAGCATTTTGAATATTCTTAAAGCTATCACCGCCAGTAGATCTATGCGCTTCATCCACTACAAATACTATATTTTTATCTGGAGCCTTGAAATTTTCTCTTTTTATAAGTCTATTTAATTTTTGTACCGAGGTTACTACAATTGAATTGTCTTTAGATTTAAGTCTTTTTTGTAATTCCGATGTATTTTTAGTATCTTGAATACTTCCCAACGCCGTTTTATCGCCTTCAGAAAAACTAGGATCATATGCTCTGTAGCTTTCAAATGTCTGACTAGTTAGCGCTTTTCTATCTACAACAAAGACGACTTTATCAACATTTGGTTGTCTACTTAAAAGCCATGCTGTTTTAAATGATGTTATAGTCTTTCCACTTCCTGTTGTATGCCAAACATATCCAAGTTTTTGTTTGCCAAATGAAAAGTCTGTATTTCTCACCTTTTTTAGCACACTTTCAGTTGCATGAACTTGATAGCTTCTCATTACTATTAATTTATTATCATTTTTGCTGCCATCTAAAATCATATAATTAGTACTCATGTTATGAGCCATTGGAATTGATAAAAATTCATCAGCAAATTGCTTCCAATTGGTTATTTTCTTATTTTTATCATCTTGCCAATGAAATGAAAAATCCTTATTAAATTTATCTGCTGTAGTATTTGCCATATATTTGACATCATTGGCATTCATGGCAACAAGTATTTGAAGGGTTGAAAAAATATCTGAATACTGATTTTCATGTATGTATTGTTGCATCTGATTTAGCGCTTCATTTATATCATGAGTGTCTATTTTTTCTTCAATTTGAATGATTGGAAGGCCATTTATTAAAAATGTCGTGTCAAAACGTCTGTCCGGTCTTCCTATAATCTTAGCAGGTCTTTCAATTTGTGTTACAACTTGATAAAAGGTGTCACCTGCTCCAATCTGTTTTTGGTCAAACACTGTTAAAAACACATTTCTTCCATCATCAAGTTTGATATCTATTTGACTAATTCCATTTAAACCATATAAAAATTGACCAGCTTCATAAGGCGTTTTAAGGTTTGAAATTACATTTTTTACCTGAGCAAATTCTGTATCAGATAATTGTTTGTCCAAAATTCTTTGATTAAGCCTATAAAGTATATTCCTAAAATTCTCCCACAAAGCATTGGTTGTTTTAATAGTGGGTTCATACTGCCAAATTCTGGAAGATTTCCTTAAAAATTCTCCGATCCTCTTACTTTCTTCCTTAACTATATTTATATTGCCTGTTGAGACATAATTAATTAATTTCTTTTCAAATTCTAATTCATTCATGCTTTTCTCCTCATTTTTAGCTATTATGATTATATCATATATTATATAAGAAATGTACATAGTGGTTTTAGCTGCTGAATATTCTATAAAAGTGTTCTGTCAAAATAAAAAATGATTAACTTATCTTGCAATTGATTTGCATTCTCATAAAATATATTGTATATTATAGCTAACGACATTTAATGGAGGTTTTATGAAAAATAAAAAAGTTATAGTATGTCTTCTTTCTTCTTTGATGTTGATTAGTTCATGTGCAAATGACAAAAAGGCTGAGAATTCTTCTTCAAATCCTAGTTCTATGGCTGTGCATGATCATTTATCGGCCGAAGTTTCTAAAGAGGACAATTCCAAAGACAGGGTTAAGACTTATTCTGACAAACAGGAGATTTCTCCTAGCTACAATGTCAGCTATGATCTAAAAAAAGGCAGCACTTACTCAATAATCTGCGATCACACTCATGAGAAGTTTATGTTAATGGGTTTTAAAAAAACAGATGATGTAAAAGATATTAAAGACGATGGCACCAAGGTGCTTTCAAACAAGACTGAAACCGAGGTTGAAAGCGGTGAAAGTTTTGAAGTCGACACCGATCCCCTTTACTATCTTAAAATGGCACATTTTGATACAAAAATTGATTTTACAGTGCCAGACGATGGAAATTACACCATTTTTACAGATATCGCTCCTGGAGATGCCCTAAATTTCAAAATAGTTGATGGTTCAGACGAACTAACTCCTACTGAAAAGGAAGTCTCTGACAATTCCAAAAATGACATTTATCATGGATATTTTGAAGATGATCAAGTAAAAGACAGAAATCTTGATGATTGGCAGGGCGAGTGGTCTTCAGTTTATCCGCTACTTAAGGATGGCTCACTCGATGAAGTCATGGAACACAAGGCTCAAAATGGCGATATGAGCGCCGAGGAGTACAAAAATTATTATGACACTGGCTACAAGACTGATGTCGACAAGATAACAATCGATGGAAATAATATAACTTTCACAAAAGATGGTAAAGAGACAACTGCTGAATACAAATACGATGGTTATGAGATTTTGGAATATGAAAAGGGCAATCGTGGCGTTCGTTTCTTGTTCACTCAAACAAAAAATGTGGATGGCGCACCAAAAAATATCCAATTCTCAGACCACAATATCTACCCCACAAAGGCGTCGCATTTTCACCTATTCTTTGGGGATCAAAGTCAACAAGAACTTCTAAAAGAGATGGACAATTGGCCAACTTACTATCCTTCAAATGACAGCAAGGAGGATATAGTAAAGGATATGTTGGCACATTGATGTATTATAAAAGAATAAATATGCAAACAAGAAAGATTTTCTTATAAAAATCCGTTTAAATCAAATTTACATGCTTTAAATGGAGATATAAATTTTGGTTTGATGCCATAAATTTTAAAAATTAATCCGCCCTTTTATCCTTTCTTTTTTCTACCCTCTAATTTTTTCTATCGAGATAGACGGGCGGATATTTTTTAACCGATCTTAGTATGATCGGTTTTTTAATGTATTTATTCATGAAAAATATATATTTATTTTAAATAAAAATTTTATTAAATACATATTGACACGCTGTTTTTAATGTGGTATCTTAATTCTTGGTAAAAATAAGATACATTGAAATGAATTTAATTACACTACGGAAGGAAAATAGTAAAAAGCAAAAAAATAAATTAATTATAAGCCAAGCTGCTATGGTCACTGCTGTTATGCTTTTGCCAAATGTAGCTTTTGCAGATGATTCTAATCTATCTAAAACTGTAAATTATTAAAATGTAATGGTAGATAAATCAATAAATAATGATGCAATTTCATCTGAAAATTTAGATGGAAATTTAGTATCAACTGAAAACTCAACTACTTTAAACGATGGAAATAAGAATATTTTAAATGAAGATAAATACATTCCAAATCCTGCAGAAAATATCGTTCTACCAGCTGAAGGTGATGATTCTTCTAATGCTTCAGAGGATTTGTCAAATGAAGACATTTCAACAAATAATGAAGATCCCACTCCAACTGAAGATGCCAATACAACAGGCGAAACTGACTTAACTGAAGAGGCTAATTCTGATAAAGAAGCTCTTTCAACTGCAGAAAATGCCGACAGTCCAGAAGGTGAAAATGACAAAGAATGTCTTGGCAGCAACATAATGATTGAAGAAAATTATTATAGCTATGAAGACAAGGACAAGGAGCCTTCAAGCAAGGTTACAATTTACAAAAATCAAGAAACTCAAACAGATGATTTGTTAAATGATGATGAACTAAATCGTCGTGGTGTATTTTTTGAGTCTCAAAGGCTAAACCATCATGTAATAGCTCAATTTCCAAAAGGAGCAAAGGTTGAATTTTGGAAAAATATGAAGGGCTTCTTAAAAGCCAATCCAAATGTAAATATGACTGTTGATACAGAAAATGGCGAGGTATACTTGGATGGAATTATTTCAAATGGAGATAGTAATGGTAATACTGCTTTTCCTGTAACTTTGACATAGGCCTTAGTATTTATGCAAATAATACCCAACATGATAGTGAATTTAAATTTAATATTATGCCTATACTACAAGATTATTATTATGAAACTAAAAAAATGATTTTGGTCTTGCCAAAGAAGGATACAAGCTACTTTGAACAATTTAAAGACAATAATTATACTGTAAATATTGTAGACTATGGTGACTCTTTGAAAAAATATTCGGCAATTGCAGGAAGAATATCTCCTTTAAAACCCCATCAAATAAAAATGATGAAAATTCCAATCCAAAAACTGGAATTTCAGCACTATCCAATGTATTTACAATGCTTATAGCATCAGTAGCTGCATTGTTTAAATCAAAAAGAAAATAAAATTAAGCTCTAATCATCTGATTGGAGCTTTTTTAATGGAAAAATCTCTTTTACACAAAAAAACTAACTTTTCTCGCCAAGCTTGTTTTTTCTCGCCAAATATGCTATTATGGCGAGAAAGGTGATCATATGAGAAATTTTAATTACAAAAAATTATTAGATCTAAAAATTAATACTGACATATACGAACTAATAGCCGGCATATATGAATTTAAAGGTAGGCAGGAATTATATTTAGTCAATTTTCCAGATATTTTAGAAAATTTGGTGGAGATATCAAAAATACAATCAACTAGATCATCCAATGCTATAGAAGGAATTCTTACAACTGACCAAAGATTAAAAGAATTGGTAAACAAAAAAAGTGAGCCCAAAAATAGAAATGAAGAAGAAATATATGGTTATAGAGAAGTCTTAGATATTATCCATAATAATTATCCAAATATTGAATTCACAAAGAATAATATTTTAACTTTACACAATAGATTGTACGCTTATTCTCCAAAAAGATTTAAAGGCAGATTTAAAAATATGGACAATAGCATAATAGAAGTTGATTCATCTGGAATGAAAAAATTAAGATTTAGTCCAATTTCAGCCTTCGAAACCGAAGCTTGTATCGACAATATGATTTGCGCATATAATGAAGCAGTAGAAGAAAATATACCGCCATTATTGTTAATTCCAACAATATTACATGATTTTTTATGCATCCATCCTTTTTTAGACGGAAATGGCAGAATTTCACGATTATTAACGCTGCTATTATTATACAAAAATGGATTTTATGTTGGAAAATACATATCATTAGAGATGCTCATAGAAAATACTAAAGATATCTATTATGAAAGTTTGCAAAAATCAAGTGAAAATTGGCATGAAGAAAAAAATGATCAATTACCATTTATAAAATACATGCTCTCTATTATTTACAAAGCTTATTACGATTTAGACAAAAGATTTGAGCTTATCTCAAATAAAAAATTGTCTAATACTGATAAAATCGAAAGAATTTTTGAAAATTCAATAGAACCCTTAACTAAGTCAAAACTAATGGAATTATGCCCTGATATCTCGAAAAGAAGTATAGAAAGGGCTCTAAAAAATTTAAAGGAAAAAGGAATTATAAAACAAATCGGAAAATCAAGGGCTACAAAATACATTAAAAGTAAGCCTTAAAAGTTTTTATGACTTTTAAGGCTTTAAACTACATACAATCTCCCTTAATCCCTCTTTATCCAAGTTCTTGCCTATAAATACAAAACCTGTCTTTTGATCTTTTGCTCCTTTTATTGCATAATTTTTATCGACTAAATCAAATTGTACGCACTCTTTTTTAAGATTTATAAATCCCTTAGCTCTTATTATTTTTCCAAAGCGTCCTCTTATTGTATCTTCCAATAGTTTTACTACTTGAGCTAAATTAATAAATTTCGTTTTTTCAAATGAAATATTTTGGAGTTCTTCTTCTTTTTTAGGCTCAATTTTTCTATATTTAAAATTATTTGAATGATCTAAATCAAGCTCTTCATTTAAAAGTTCTAAAAATTCATCCTTTGAAAAATTATCATAATGCTTAAAAAAGAATCTCTTATCTTCTTTTATATTTAATTCTTCTTTTATTCTTAAAAAGTCATCAAAACTTAGATGTTCGCTTTTACTTATGATGACATTTCTTGAAGCGTGAAGTTGGTCTTTAAAATATATTTCAAACTCTTGTTGTTGATTTTTATATGCATTAGCATCAATTATTGCAATCGGTGATATGAGTTTTATATCATCATATAAAATATTTTTAAGCTTTGCTATAATCTGAGTTGGCATGGCAATTCCGCTTGGTTCAACAACTAAATAATCGGGATTTAATGTATTTTTGATGGTCAAAAGACTCTCAGTAAAATCCAAATTCAATGAACAACAGATGCAGCCTTCAGACAGCTCAAAAATTTTCATATCTTTATTTTCGCTTTTTAATTTCTTGGAATCGACATCGATTTTAGAAAACTCATTTTCAACTATTACAAAATCTCTTTTTAAAACTTCAGACATTCTCTTTATAAATCTCGTCTTTCCAGCGCCTAAAAAGCCTGTAATTATAAGTATTTTCATAATTTTACCTTTAAAAATTAAAAGGCCACAAAGGGCCTTTTACTACTCGAGGATAACTACTGGTTTGATTAAATCTCTTGGTTTATCTTTCATGAGCATCAAAGCATCTTCAACATGCTCAAATCCTTTAAACTTATGTGTCAAAAGTGGTTTTACATCAAGTTTTCCAACCTCAATTAAACTTGCAAGCTTTTGAAGTCTAAGTCTTCCACCTGGCATAAGTCCGCCATTTATTTGTTTATGTCCCATGCCAACACCCCATTCTTCTCTTGGAATATTGACATAGACGCCCTCGCCTAAATAATTTACATTTCCTATATTTCCACCTGGTTTTAAGCATTTTATAGCAGGTTCAAAGGTCTCAACGCCACCTCCTGCAATAATTATCTTATCTACTCCCTTGCCATTAGTCAATTTTAATACTTGCTCATCTATTGGACCATCTTTATAGCTTATAAAATCAGTAGCGCCATAGCCTTTTGCAGCTTCGATACATACTGGTCTTGTGCCAACTGCCAAAATGCGAGATGCACCTCTTAAATTGGCACCTGCAACAGCCATAAGTCCAACTGGTCCAATACCTATTACAAGTACAGTATCACCAAATTGAACATCGGCAAGTTCGACACCATGAAAACCTGTCGGCACCATATCACTTAGCATGCATGCCTCTTCTGGGCTTATAGTATCAGGTAAATGGGCTAGGTTTCCATCTGCATCATTTACGTGAAAATATTCTGCAAAAACTCCATCCTTAAAATTTGAGAATTTCCAGCCTGCAAGCATGCCGCCTGAATGCATTGGATATCCTCCTTGTGCTTCAAGTGAGTTCCAATCTGGTGTAATAGCTGCAACCATTACACGATCGCCCACTTTAAAGTCTTTTACATTTGAACCCACTTCTACTACGACTCCACAACCTTCATGACCTAAAATCATATTATGCCTTTCGCCAATTGCACCCTCCCACACTGTGTGCACATCTGAGGTACAAGGTGATAATGCCAAAGGCTTAATTATAGCATCATTTACTCCACATTCTGGTTTTTCTTTTTCTATCCAACCAGTTTTTCCAATCTCTAACATTGCAAAGCCTTTCATAACAACCTCCATATGAAATTTTTGGTATCTTAATTATATCATTAAAAACGATAGCAGTAAAGTTAATTATTTTTTTTATACTCTTCATATCTCTCTAAAAGATCTGTAGGTATTCCACTTTCTTTTGCATATCTTTCAAAAATATCATCGTATTTCTTAAAACGCTCTTTGTCTTTTAGCCCAGCTATCTCTTTTATCATATCATCAGTAAAACTTTGATCTTCTAGTAAATAAATAATTGCGACAATTAAACTGTAGACATCGTCATAGCCATTTTTATGTTCAATATTTTTTGTCAATGCCATAAATTCTTTCCAATTTCTAATATTTTCAAAAAATTCACTCTCGCTCTTATAATTGATAAATAAAAGATTATGGGCTATGACATTTCTACACTTTCTTATCATAGTAAGTGTCTTTTCAACTAAGTCCAATGCCCCTTCATGCCTTGAAATATTGGGATTTAAAAGGTCACACACCATCTTTTTGTCGCCATTGTACAAAAAAGTATAGAGGTCTATTGCCTCATTGAAGCTGATATTTTTAAAGAGAATATGCGGTGGTATGTCCTTGTGTTCTTTTTTGTAGATACTAGTCGGCGTAAAATCGGGCTTAGGATTTCTTGCAATATTATTTATATTTCTTAAAACCCCTCTTAACATCGAATTATTTTTTCTTTTATCATAATTGTTGATATCAAGATATTCTTCAGGTCTTTTGCCAAATTTCTTTCCGATAACCCTACTCATCGCATTTTTAAAGAAATTTTCTACTATTAGAAGATAGTCTAAAATTTTTGTCTGCAGTAGATGATCAAAATAATAAAAATCGTACAAATACTCAATACTTATACCTTGAAAATCGCCGTCTTTAGCAAATACCTCCTTGTAATCATCGATTAAATCGTAGTATGAAAGATTAGAAAGTGCACTTTTTGCAAATTTCTTATCCTCAATTTTTATATTACATTTTTGCTCTAGTCCATTTATCTCTTTTTCAAAATCAAAAACTTTGCTTCCCATAAAAACCTACCAATTTAAATAAGAAAAACTATCTTTTGCATCAGAATACATGATGTCAGCACTTAATTGATTTTTAATCAATATCTTGTGTTTTTTGCCTTTCTTTTCTATCTCTGGATAATTATATTGAAGATCAAAAAGCAGAGGATCTTTTAGATTAATCTGATATATTATTTCATTAAAATGCTTTAAATCATTGATATTATAATAATACTCTTTACATTTTTTGCAATGATTGTAGATGCTGTACTTGTCAGTATGTATATGATATCTCATCGTTTCATTATACCTAAAATGTAAAAGCATCCATAAAAAATTGGGGATATTGCCATCTTCTTCTAGACCTATTGTTTTAATATGCTCTCTATCGAATTTATATTTGCCAAAATCATCATGCAAATGATAATTTTCAAATAGATCTTCATAATCGTCAATTTTTGAAATACCATATTCGACATAGCTATCTGCGCCAAGACGAAAAACTCTATTTCTCTTTGCGCATATTGGGCAAATCACTTCTGATTCAATGAGATATAATCTGTCTAGAATGAGAATTTTTCCTAAAATATAATCAAAAAATTTCTCTTTTAATCTATCCAAATTAAAAATATCGACATCATCCAAGTACCATTTGTAAAGCTTAGGATTCCACCTACCGCCTAAATGCTTAAAATCATCTTTTTCAAAAAAATCCACATCAAAATAAAGCCTCATATCATCAACATCCTTTTAAATATCCTTTTTATAATTTTAGCATATATAGATTAAAATGATAAGTAAATGCCATTTATGATATAATCTTATTAAGGAGATAAGATGAATAATAAAAGCAAATTAATCGTTCCAATTTCAATAATTGTATTGATGCTCTTTTCTATCTGTCTAAGCTTTTTTTCAAAACAAAGGCAAATCGATCTAAAGGATATAAGAGCAAAAAAAATCTGCTGTTATTTATTATTCAGAAACAGGAAATACTGAGAAATTGGCAAGAAAAATAGCTGATTTGACAGATTCAAATATGTATGAAATAGAGCCTTTAAAACCCTATGATAAAAGTGATTTGAACTATGATAATGAAAATTCTAAAATTTATGATCAGATACATAACAAAAAATATGTCGCTATAAAAAGAATAGAAATTGACTTAGAAAAATACGACAGAATATACATTGGTTTTCCAATACATTGGGGTGATCTTCCAAGAACTATTGCATATTTTGGAAATCAATATGATTTTACAAATGTTGAAATCATACCATTTGCAACGAGTAAAAGAAGTCGAATCTATGTCGCACAGGCAAGTATTAGAGAAAATTTTAATTCCAAAAAAATCTATGAAGGCAAAAGATTTAGTGCTGATGTTGATGAAAAAAAATTAAAAGAGCGGCTTTTTCTTTTGGATAAAAGGAAGATTTCTCACTAAAATACTGGCTCATTAATTGAGCCAGTAGTTTTATTTTAATAATTCTTTAACTTCTGATTTTGTTAATACCCTTCCTGCACATAAGACTTTTCCATCCATTACTATAGCTGGAGTTGACATTACCCCATAGCTTGCAATTTCAGCAAAATCTCTTACATGAGATATCTCTTTATCTATCTTAAGCTCTTTAACTGCCTCTCTTACATTCTGCTCAAGCGCTTCGCATTTTGCACAACCTGATCCCAATATTTTTATTCCAGAATCTTTAGTTTTTAAATTTTCTTTTTGTTCATCTGCATTCATGTTTTTTTCTTTTTTACCGAATAATTTCATATTTCCTCCTAAATCAACACATTTTCAAGAATATTAAATACATAGCCTACAATAATAATTCCCAAAGAACAAATAGCTATAAAAAGTGCTAAAAGCTTTGGTTTAATAGCTTTTTTAAGCATTATCATAGATGGAAGACTTAAAGTTGTAACTGCCATCATAAAAGATAATATGCTTCCAAGCCTTGCTCCCTTGTACAAAAGCGCTTCTGCAACAGGTATAGTTCCAAAAATATCAGCATACATTGGAACACCTACAATTGTTGCAAGAAATACTCCAAATGGATTTTTACTTCCAAGAACATATTCGACAAAATGTTCTGGTACCCAATTATGGATAAATGCTCCTATACCAACACCTATTAGTATGTATATAAACACTTTTTTAAAAGTTGAGATAACTTGACTTTTTGCATAATTTAAACGATCCCTTCTTCTAAGCTCAGGCGCATTTATATCCGAATAATTGGCATTTAAAATGAATTGTTCAACATATCTTTGCATATTTAGCTTTTCTATAATAAGCCCTCCAACAATTGCAATAATAAGACCTAATATGACATATAAAATTGCAATTTTTGCTCCAAAAATACTCATAAGAAGTATTAGACTACCCAAATCAACCATTGGAGATGATATTAAAAATGAAAAAGTCACTCCAACTGGAAGACCCGCACTTGTAAATCCTATAAAAAGTGGAATAGATGAGCATGAGCAAAAAGGTGTTACAGTTCCAAGCAATGCAGATATGATATTTGCTCCAATCCCACTAAATTTTCCAAGAATCTTTTTACTTCTTTCTGGCGGAAAATAGCTTTGAATATATGAGATTATAAATATCAAAAAACAGAGCAAAAATGTTATTTTTATGACATCATATATGAAAAATTGAAGTGATCCTGTTATTTTACTATCAAGGTTAAAACCTAAAGCTTGTAGCATTTTTCCAACCAAAGTATTTAACCACTTCAAAGCTAGAAAATTGTCTTGGAAAAAACTCCAATAATCTTTAATAGCCATTACTTAATCTCCTTTCATATAAAAATATTTTTATATTATTTGATTTTTAAAGTATTTATGAATTCAAATATTGCATCATTTATACCATATGGATCAAGCGAATAATGCATCCATTTTCCTTCTTGTCTTGCTTTAACTATCTTAGATTCTAATAAAATCTTCATATGATATGACAATGCAGGCTGTGCTATATTTAATTTTTCAATTAAAACACAAGCACATTTTTCTTTATCTTTTAATAAATCAATGATTTTTAATCGAGTTTCATCGTTTAAAGCCTTAAATATTTTAAGCTTGTCTTTATATTCTTCCATAATACCTCACATCAAATATTTTTTATATATTAATCATAGTATAAGATTTGCTTTTTTTCAAGTTATTTCAAGAAAAAATTACAAGAGATCCTAAGTTAATTAAGATCTCTCATTTAATAAATTTATTATTGCCTTTGTTGTTTTTACAAATTGATCTATTTTTAAAAACTCATCAGTAGTGTGAACATTATACATTCCACAACCAATTATTATTGGGTTAAAGCCTTTTTCATAAAAGAAATTTGCATCTGATCCTCCGCCTATTATCTTTTTATTGCAATCTATTGCTACAGTTTTAAAGGCTGATTTCATTTTTTCAAAAAGATTTAAATCCGATGTTTCAAATGGTGGATATTCTACATTCCAATCAAATTCATAATTATATGCCTCTTTTTTTAATAGGTCTAGTAGATTATCTTTTAGATCAAATAAAATATCTTTATCATGTGCTCTAATCTCGCCTGAAAAAACGCAATTATCGGGTATGACATTTGTTGGAAAATCCGAATGAATTTTTGATATATTCATGGTTGTATGAGAATCGATTCTTCCAAGTTTAAGTTTTGAAATTATCTCAGTTGAGATTTTTATTGCATTAATTCCATTTTCAGGCTCAATTCCTGCATGAGCTTTTTTCCCATACACTCTTGCTTCAAATACAATTGCAGATGGTGCTTTTATAGCTATATTCTTACAATCATTGGCATTGTCTATAACTATAAGATCCTCATTTTCTAAGAATTTATCACTAACTTCTTTCCAATTGATATTTCTAGCTCCAAGCATTCCTATCTCTTCAGCCGGAGTAAATATTGCAGTTATGGTTGGGTGATTTTTTAATTTGGAGAAATATTCTAAAATATATAAAATAATTGCAATACCAGCCTTATCATCAGAACCCAAAGTTGTTTTTCCATCAGTTTTGATTATATCATCTGATACAATAAGCTTTGGATTAAATGATGGCTCAACCACATCCATATGTGCATTAAAACAATATCCATTATTACTAGTCCCATCCAATCTTACAAATACACTTGGAGAATTTCCTCCATATTTACCAAATGAATTATCTAGGTAAATTTCAGCATTTAAATTTTTACAAAAATTAATTATATATTCACAAACCCCTTTCTCTTTTAAAGATGGAGAGTGAATTTTTACTAAGTCTAAAAATATATCTATAAGTCTGTTTTTGTTCATAATTCCTCTTTATAAAAAATTATTTTATATTCTACAAATTTTAATTATTTAGAAATTTCTATACTTGAAGATTCATCGCTTATTGCAATATTATTATCTGCGAGATAATCATTTCTTTTATCTTTTGTAAATATTAAATAAAGTATAAATACTACAGCAATCCAAAACCGCCATTGTTTTAAAATCGATTTTCTTTTTATAATCACTCCTTTTTTATATTATATATCATAAATAATTTTTTGTTTATTCATTTTATAATCCAAATTTTAAAATTGGAAACTAAAAATGTACACAAAAACTCTGTTTTCCGATATAATATTATAGTTATTATAATTAAATTTATTCATTAAGAATATTTTTTAAGGAGGATATATGAACAAAGCATATGGCATTATAATTTGTTTAATAATTGCAATTATAGCAAGTTTTTTAGGAACTTTAGCCCCTGTAGTAGGTTCTGCTGTTTTTGCTGTATTAATTGGAATGTTATTATCTAGAGTTGTACTCGATAAATTTTCTAAGGCAGGTTGTGGAATTAACTTTACATCAAAGAAAATATTACAACTTGCCGTTGTTATTTTAGGTTTTTCAATGAATCTTACAACCATACTAGAAAGTGGAAAAGAGTCTTTGCCAGTTATAGTTTCTACTATTTCTATTTCGCTTATTGTAGCCTTTTTCTTGACCAAATTATTAAATTTGGATAGAAAAATAGGAATCTTAGTTGGAGTTGGTTCATCAATTTGTGGAGGCTCTGCAATTGCCGCAACAGCTCCTGTAATTAAGGCAAATGATAAAGAGATTGCTCAAAGTATTTCTGTTATATTTTTATTTAATGTTCTTGCTGCTATAATATTTCCAAGCCTTGGATCATATCTTGGTTTTAGCAATGAAGGATTTGGTCTTTTTGCAGGAACTGCAATAAATGATACATCTTCAGTGACAGCAGCTGCAAGTAGCTGGGATCAAATTCACAATGCAAATACACTTGAGCTTGCAACTGTAGTTAAATTAACTAGAACTTTAGGCATTATCCCAATAACCCTTTTTCTTTCAATACATGAAGGAAAGAAAAATGCAGATAATTCTTTAAAAATTACAAAGCTAGTTCCAAAATTTTTGATACTTTTTATTTTAGCATCATTGATTACAACCCTATTTGATATACCTGATAGTATAATTCATACACTTAAAATCCTATCTAAATTTTTTATAACCATGGCTATGGCTGCAATAGGGCTTAACACCGATATAATTCATCTAATTAAAACAGGAGAAGCTGCAATAGCTGTCGGTTTTTGTTGCTGGATCTTTATTACAATTACAAGCATTGGAATGCAGCATCTAATAGGAATCTTTTAAAAAAGACCTCTTTATGACTTAAAGAGGCCTTAATAAATATTTAAGATTTTTCTTTATTATATTTTAAATTATTAATTTTGATTTAAAGTATAATAATATTAGGAGGTAATTATGTTTAGTCATGTTGAGGCAACAAATAATTTCAGAGCCTATGGCCCATTACATATATCAATAATTGCTATAACCATTTTAATCATGCTTTTTTCTTTTAAAATGAAAAGAAATAAAATCTATGAAAAAAGCATGGTATTTACTATTGGATTATGTCAAATAATACTTTTTACTTGGTATTTAACAGGTACAAAATTCTATGAGGAAGGACTCCCATTTTACACTTGTAGGCTTTCTGGAGTATTTTTTGTAATAAGCTACTTTTTTGACAAAAAATCATTGAAAGCATGCGGTGTATACTTGGGCTTTGTCGGCGGCATCATGGCTATTTTAACTCCTGAGATGTATCCATATTCAATGCTTCATTTTACAAATCTAAACTTCTTTTTCTATCATATTTGCCTATTGTCAATAAGCAGCTACTACATGGTACATGAAAAAGACGATATTTTAAATAGACAAAAGAATACGCAAAAAATAGTCTTTGTGCTTTTAATTCTAATTGCAATACTAAATTCAAAGATCGGAACCAATTATTCATACACTGCTATTCCCCCTGTAGCTAGAAATTTATTCCAAAAATTAAATTGGTTTGTCTATTTCTTTATTTTAGTGATGCTTTATCAAATCTCAATTATTATTGAGGCAAAGATTATGAAAAAAATTGATTACAAGAAAAGAGTAATATAAAATATCCCGCCAATTATATGGCAGGATATTTTTTTATATTTTTCCTAAAAATAAGCTTTTATAAGCAAGTTTATAATAAATATCACTGTTAATCCGACTAATATAGTAAGCATACTTGAATTTGCTGCGATGTATATGGTATCTTTTGCTTCTAATTTTTTAAATGAATTATTACTTTTTCTATAAAAGAAAAAAGTTTCAAAAACACTTAGTATTATGAGAACAAGAAGAATAAAAGATGGCTTTAAATTTCTTGTATTCATTATTTTCATACTAATTGCAAAAGATAAAAAGATAGTTAAATTCACTAAGTAAAAGTAGAATATTGAAACCTTTTTATTCATATTTTTCATCCTCTCTTTTGTTTAGATTAACTTAGTTTATCAAAAATATTTATTTTCACTTCCGCCACCCAACCTCCGGTGGGATTTTTATATAATCGAAGTTTAAATTCCTCGTCTCTTTCCAATAAAGATCATTATAGCATTTGAAAAATTCATTTTTTATAGAATGCCCCATCTTTGTGACATATACTAGTAAATCAGACCCCCATAAATCCCTATGGCCTGAAATAAGCCCCGAAGAATACAGTCTTCTTAACATCTTTTGAAAGGATATGCTCACAGGAATTAAATCAAATCTTTTTCTATTTCTAAATCTCTTTTGATAAAAAACAAGACCCATCTTCGACTCGTCAAATATGCTCATAGTGTTGTCTATGTAGATTCTTCTATTCTTTTTTGCCAAAAATAAGATTATATTTAGAGCATAATACTCCCTATAACCGAAACGATACCATATTTTTTGATCCAAATACTCTCTTATATTTAAAAGTTCATCCTCCAAATTTTCCAAACAAAAAGTCTTATTTGCATAAAAAGCCGTCTTCTTTAGATGATTGCTTATTCTTATGGGCATATATTCTATCTCATTTTTTCTAAGAAGAATATAAATGGAACCAGTCCTTGTCACAGAGAAATGATCCATCCATTCTGCCTGATTTAAAATATTTTCCACTTCATTTTTAACATCAATTAACAAAATCTCACCTCCATAACTTTATTATATCATTAAGCTTGTAATTGTTGAAATTTAAAAAAGAAATGGTATTATAACTATATAGATATAAATGGAGGCAATTATGAATAAAAAAGTTAAAGATGTTCAAAAAGGATATGTTACAAAAGATGGTGCTGGTGTAAATTTAGTTAGAGTACTTTCAAATAAAACTACAGAAGTCTATGATCCAATCTTGATGCTAGATTCTTTTGATAGCAAAAATTATGATGACTACAAGAAGGGCTTTCCACTTCATCCACATAGAGGAATTGAAACTATAACCTATGTTGCAAAAGGTGCTATTAGCCATAAAGATAGCATGGGAAATTCTGATACGATAAATGATGGCGAAGTCCAGTGGATGAGTGCAGGAAGTGGGATACTTCATGAAGAAATGTTTCCTGAATCCGAGTGGATGTTAGGCGTTCAATTGTGGCTAAATCTTGCTAAAAAAGACAAGATGACAAGCCCAAAATACCATAGTATTAAAAATGATAAGATAAAAGAAATCGAAGAAGATGGTGTGAAAATTAGACTTTTAAGCGGTAGATACAAAGAATACGAGGGATATAAACCTGAGTATTTACCACTTAATTATTATGATATAATAATGAATCCTCATTCTAAAATTGAAATTAAAACTCAAAATGATGATTCTATAATGTTATTTACGCTTTTAGGTAAAATAGATGTGGAAGATTTTCATATAGAAGAAAAGACTGCAGCAAAACTTACACAAGGCGATAATGTGATTTTAGAAAATAAAACCGACCAAACAAATAGAGTTCTCTTTATATCCTCAAAGTCATTAAATGAAGATATAGCTTGGGGAGGTCCTATAGTTATGAATACAAAAGAAGAATTAAATGAAGCATTTACAGAGCTTCAAAATGGCAATTTTCTAAAAGAAAAGATGGATTATTGCGATAAATAACAGATGGCTTTCATTAATTTAAAGCCTTTTTAATATTATTAAGCTTTTATCTTTGATATAATAGCTATATATTAATTCAAGGAGTAAAGATGAAAAAGTTAATTATTCTATTGATATTTTGCACTTTTCTAGTTTCTTGTTCAAAAAAATTGACAAAGAAAATATCGTAAGCGCAAGTTTTGATGAAGCTATTAAATCAAATGAAATAAATTCATATAATTAATAGGTGGAAAAGAAAAAAGTTATGGCGAGGTTTTTTTAGAAAATGGAGCAAATAAAGGAAATACTGTATATATAGACTATGATAAAGATATGCTTGTCACTCAAATATCAATTTTTCTTAAATGTTTAGGTGTATCTAGCAAAAAGCCTGTAAAAATATATGTCGACGGAAAATTAAATTTTAAAACCACAGCTAGTGTCGATTCTGAAATTTACAGCACAATAGAACTTAAAGGAGAATAATTAAATAAAGGCATGCACAATGCCTAAGTCATTCAAGAAGACAAATTTTATAGATTATTAAATTATGAAGTTGAATGATTAATAAAAAACCAGAATATAAGCATCTCTTAAAATAAGAAGAGACTTAAATTCTGGAATTTTTTATAATACTTTATTTAAATTTATTTTCCTTTTAATTTTATGAGCCTTTGAAATTGTTTTTCTAGTCTTTCTCTTTCATCTTTTGAAATATCACTTGAGAGCAAAGAATTTATCTTTGCGATTTTATAATCCAAAAGCATCTTGTCTTCTGAAAAATTATTTCTATTTTCATAATCATCCAAAGATCCTTCAAAAGAGTTGATTTTTCTATCTCCAATGAACAAAAGATGATCTGCAATTTTTCTTATAAATCTCTTATCATGAGAAATAAAAAGCACATTCCCATCATAATTTCTTAGCATCTGCTCAAGAGCCTCTATCGTGTTGATATCCAAAAAATTCGTAGGCTCATCTAGTATTAATAAATTAAATTTGCCAGTTAAAATTTTTGCCAATTTAACCTTATTTTTCTCCCCATCGCTTAGTATAGACACCTTTTTGTCTACATCATTTTTTCGTATGCCCAAATTCGCAATGAGAATTCGTATCAAAGTCTCATCATAAATAGAATCCTTTTTTACATTCTCTAAAATAGACTTTTTATAATCCAAAATTTCATTTAACTGAGAAAAATATCCAATCTTAATATTATCATTGACATATACATTCTCTTTTTTGATTATCATATTTATCAAAGTAGTCTTTCCGCTGGCATTTTCCCCAATAAGCGCAGTTTTTGAATGATTTTTTATTATGAAATTGGCATTTTTAAATATAATATTTTTCCTAAAAGACTTATTTAATTTCCTCGCCTCAACCAAATATTTAGCATGAATTTTATATCTTTTAGGTATTTTAAGCGCAATCTCTTTGTTTTCAAAAGGTTTTTCTTTAACTTCTAATTTATCAATTCTACTTTTAACTGATTTAATCTGATTATCGACCTTCTTTTTATTTTCCTGACCACCCATCTTGTGAAGTCTAGCCTCAGAATTTCCCATTCTCTTTGGAGTAGTCCTTATATTATCCTTTCTCTTTTTTAAACCTTCAACAACCTTGTTTAAGCGCTTAACTTCCTTTTTGTAACTATCATATTCCTTTATTTTTCTTTGGTATTTTTTAGTTTTTTCATCCCTATAAAAATCATAAGAACCCTTGTAAAATTCAAACTTTTTCTGGTCTATCTCAATTATATTTTCACAAGTTCTTTCGATAAAATCTCTATCATGACTTACGATTAAATAGCCATATTTTCTTGTATTTAGTAATTTTATAATCTCTTCTTTGTTTTTAAAATCCAAATGACTAGTAGGCTCATCGATTAATAAATAAGTGTTTTCATCATCAATATATGATTCAAGTATCATCTTATACATCTCACCTGGCGAAAGATTGTCATCTGCGTTTTTGCCATTTTGACTTAAAATCCTATTTTTAATACTAGAAGTATCTGTGAAGTCTACTTTTTCAATTTTTATATTGTGAAATACAGAATTATTATTTTCTTTTTTTGATAAAATATCAAGAAAAGTACTCTTTCCACTGCCATTTCTTCCTATAAGAGCAGTCTTTTTACTTGGGTCTATTGTTAAATCATTTATTGTAAATAAAGTGAATCCATTTATCTGTTTTTTTAAATTTTTTATCTTTATCATTAATCCCCCTTCTATCCGGGAGAATTCTTCTCCCTTAGTTAATTTACTAAAGTTAATATTGTCATCTTTCTATCCTCCTATCATTTTTAATATATTATACTGTAGAAAACTAAATATCAAAGGGTTTATTAATCGGCAGCAATCATATATCTACAACTTCGAATGATTTAACTGCAATCCTTGTTAACAGCAATATAAACACTATAGTAACAACAATTTGTATCAAAATATTAATATCATTATCAAGATCTAATTTTAGTATCATCTTTAATTTTAAGTAGCATATTTTCTAGTCTTCCGCAGTATCTGATATCATCATCACATATTGCAATCTTCATAAAATTTTCCTAAACTTAAATTTTTATACAAGGCTTTAATCATCTTTCTTTAACTTTTGATTTTATAATCTCCAATATCTTTTTATTATCACTTAAACCTGTCAAAAATTGCCAATTAACATATAAATAGATAGTTTCATCCTTAAGTTTTATGATAATAGGCTTTGATGATTTTAGAAACAATAATCTATTTTGATTTCCAACTTTCCAACTTGAAAGTAATTTGTCATTTCTAATATCTACATCGATGATATCATCATAATTTATAAATCTAAAATTTTCTAAATTTATTCCATCATCTTCTATACGCAAAAATCCATTATGTCTTAAAAGATATTTTATATGGAATTTATATTTTATTGAGAAAGTTTCATTTTCTAAATCCTTTTTTGTAGCTGCATAGTATTTATACATATAGCTCTCCTTTCTAAGTCAATAATTATATAATCAATAGCGACAAATATTCAAAAACACTTATTTGGCTTTTTTAAGATTTAATTTAGCTCAATACCGTAAAAAATTAAAGATGAGAAAAATTTTATTTCGCATCTTTTTTCATGTAAAAGTCCAATTCTTTGATAAATTTTCCATTGTAGCTAAGTCCTGTTGTAAAGGACCGATCTATGTACATATAGATTCTACTGTCATCCTTTAATGTGATTATTATTGGCTTTGACGATTTTACAAATGGAAATCTATATTGATTTATAAATTTCCACGATGAAATATTTTTGTCATTTAAAATATCATAGGATTTTATTTCACTGTATTTTATGAATTTATATCCTCTAAGATTAAGCCCTTTTTCATTTAAAACCACTTCACCATGATTTTTTAAAATATTTTTTACATGAAGATTAGCAAGAAAGAAATTTTCTTTTTCTTGTTTAATCTCATCTTCTGTAGCAGCGTAGTATTTATGCATAGGTACCTCCTTAATAGATTTATACCCTTTAAAAGAGTTTGAATTTTAAGTTTAAGAAGTATTTTAAATAATATTTTGTAATATTTCTATATTAAAGAATATAAATCTTAAAGATCCCACTCTTCTCTTAAAATGCCATATTTTATGCTATCATAGTAGATACCATTGTAAAATCTTACTTTTCTAATCCTAGCCTCCATTTTCATACCTATTTTTTCTGAAAGTCTCATCATCGACTCATTGCCACTAAATGTAGTAAGACCTATATGTTCTAATTCTTTAAATGTTTTAAATGTATCATCTATCCATAATTTTAAAGCCTTTTTTCCATAACCTTTATGCCACATATTTTCATCATAGATTACAATGCCAATTTCAAGCCATCTTGTGTTTTTACTTATCCAGTAACGAGAAACAAGTCCTATCGCTCTTTTATCTATTATTATCGCCCTTACATTCTGTTTTTTATGAAATAGCCCTATTTCTGATTTGCAAAAATCTTCAAAATTTTCAAATTTTTTATATTCTTTAAAATAGGGGGCATTAAATTTTGTCCACTTCGGATTATCTTCGCTAAATCCTTTTTTGTGGATGTCTTTTAAATATTTTTGATTAAAACTTTCAAGCTTCAATTTTCTACTCCTCGATTATTTTAAGAATCCTTCTTGCCAAATTCTTCCAATTATATATTTCAATTAGACCTTTTATCTCTTTTGTAAAAATTTCATCATTATTTCTACTAGCCTGAAGTTTTACGGCTTCTTTTAGCCTATTTGCATAATCTTTGACATCTTCTTTTACAGGCTTGTCGACATCATAGAGTCTTGGCAATTTTACAAATTCTATTACTCCACTTTCAATTATTCTTTGATCTAATAATTTTCTAAGTCCTTCAATTTCACTAACTACCACTTTTTTATTACATGCCAATGCCTCAATTGCAATAAGTCCAAGGGCTTCAAAGTATGATGGCAGTATGAATATATCAGCACAGCGCAAATGATCAGCCATCTTCATTTGATCCTGCGCATTGTACAATTTGATATTTGGAGAATTATTTGATATCTCTATGATTTTTTGCTCCATATAATCGCTGCTATTTCCCACAATATGCATCTCATATGAGAAATTTTCTTGATCTAATAATTTCGCCATCTCAGAAAGCGCTAAAACTCCCTTACTCTCAGCAATTTTTCCTGCATATATTATTTTTGTTTTTTTATTTTCTTCTCCCACTTTAGGATAAAAAATCTTCTTATTATATGCACCACCTACTAGAGTTATCTTTTTGGGACTCACTTTTAAATACTCTTTAATTTGATCATCATATCCATCTGTTACAGTTAAGACCTTGTCCAAATCTTTGATATTTTTAAGTCTTTCTAAAAATCTTTCATGTTTTAAACTCTGTCTAATATCTGTTCCATGGCTTATTCCAATAACCTGTTTGTCTTTAAATACTCTTCTTACTAGATCGGTTATGAAAAAAAGATGATGGGAGATGATGATGTCTGGTTTAAATTCAATTTTGGCCTTTAACAATTTCTTTTCAAAGCTATCCAATAAATCTTCTATCATATCATCTGACATTTGGCTATATACTGTCGATTCATAGGGCATAATATCGCTCATGCCAGCGATGTGAAAGTTTAATCCTTTCGTATTATAGAACACTGGATAATCATAATCTGCAATTTTTTTAATATTAAATTTTTCTTCAGTACCATAAATTGCAGCATTTTCATATCCCAATCGTTCTAGATTTTCTATCAAATTGCTAAAGTATACCCCACTTCCTGTCTTTTCTGGCAATTGTGTGAGTACATGTAGTATTTTCATATCTTCTTCCTCTCGTATTTTACAAAGATTTCATCATTCTTCTTATAATCGTTGCCATCATTTAAAACGACCATTTTAAGTCTTCTTTGATTATTATATAATAAAAGCTCCATGGTCTGTCCATAAAAAATGACATCTTCTACTAAAAATTTCTCGCCATCATCTGCTATTTTGACCATTTCAGGTCTTATATAATGATCATCTATGAGATTTTTTTCTCCAATAAATTCAAGGCTAAAATCATTTTTTGGATGATTGTAGATATTTTTTGCATTGTCATTGGCCATAATTTTTCCCTTGTTTAAAATTATTATATTATCTGAAATCACAAAGGCTTCTCTTTGATCATGGGTTACAAAAATTGTTGTAAGTTCAAATTCCTTTTGAATTCTTCTCAATTCTTTTTGCATATTATCCCTTAACTTTTGATCTAAATTCGCAAATGGCTCATCCATCAGTAAAAGTTTTGGCTTTAACACAAGACTTCTTGCAAGTGCAACCCTCTGTTTTTCACCTCCTGATAATTCATCGGGATATTTTTTGTCATAATCTTTAAGTCCAACTACTTCAAGAATTTCTCTTGTCTTTTGCTTTTTCTTTTTATCTTTTCTAAGCTTTAGTCCATAGCTTACATTCTCAAAGACATTCATATGATTAAAAAGTCCATATGACTGAAAAACCGTCGCTATATCTCTTTTTTCTGGAGGTCTTTTTACAATATTTACGCCATCTAAAATAATATCTCCATCTACATCAATAAAGCCACCTATGGCGTTTAATATCGTACTTTTTCCCGATCCTGATGGTCCTAATAATGCGAGCAGTTCTCCCTTTTTGACATCAAAGCTTATATTATCGATGACCTTTTTATCTTCATATATCTTTGTAAGATTTCTAATTTCTAAAAACATTTTATCTCCTTATTAGCCTATTAAAAATAATTTGAACCAATAGATTAAATAATAGACACAAAATTATTATCTCAAAGGCTATGACCGAACCGACATTGTATTTTGCGCTATTTATTACATCAAACATGACCATGGTCAAGACCTTTCTTTGAGGATAGATTAAAAAAATGATAGATCCCACCGTAGTCATCGATGCATTAAAGGTGTTGATAAGTGAAATCTTAAGGCTTTCAAGATTCATCGGCACTATGCCATCTTTTATTTCATGGATGCCTCTACCTCCTAAGTCTCTTATTGAATTTAACACATTTTTGTCGATGTCATTCATCGAGGCATTAAATATTCTTGTCGTAAATGGCATCTGTTTAAAAAGCATATTTAAAATTACTATTATAAATGTGCCAGTCATGGCTAATATGCCGGATCTAAATGCCAAAAGATAGCCAAGTCCAAAAAAAGTTCCTGGAATTATATATGGCAAATTGGATAATAGATCGGAAAATTTCATCATTCTAATTTTCTTTATTGCTGTCAAATAAGACACTAAAAGTCCTAAAAATGAAGCAACTAATGATGCAACAACTGCATATCCGATTGATCTTAAAGATACATCTTTTATAAAATACTTTGTGTCTTTAAAATTATCGAGACTAAAAATTAAATTGCCTGCACTCTTTTTGCTAAAGGCTCCAATTATTATAGAAATATATATGACAATCAAAAATGCGATTAATATAATTGCAAATAATGATATTAAATAGTATAAAATTCCACTTCTTTTGATATTAACATCGCCATTGTAGATTTTTTCCTGATTCTTATTTCTCACTATATTTCTGCTTAATAAAAAAAGTACTAGAGTCGGCACTAAGATAAATACATTCATTGCAGATGCCTTATTCAAATTGCCCTTTGCTATTACTTCAAAATAGCTTTCAAGCGCCAAGACTTTAAAATTTCCTCCAATTATTGCAGGCGTTGAAAAGTCTGAAACTGATCTAAAAAATGATATTACAAAGACTGCAATTATGCCATTTTTAATAATTGGAATTATAATATCTATTATGATATTTGTCGTAGTCGCCTTAAGGCTTCTAGAAGCATTTATGATATCTCTATTTATATTTTTTAAAAATCCATTTAATATCAACACATTAAGCGCTAAATCGCTTAGAGCCTGCATTAGCACAATTCCCCACATGCCATATGGATCGATGTGAAGGCCTAAAAGGCCATAGGATATTAAACCCCTTCTTCCAAAAAGGCTTATGTATGAAAGTCCTGAGACAAAAGGAGGCGATATTATACAAATGGCAAAGACAATTGAAAGTATCTTTTTGATTTTTTGATTCTGTAAAAATTGAAATATAGAGACAATTACTGCAAATACTGTGGCTATAATAGCTGATAATATTCCCATTTTAAATGTATTTAAAATTAATTTCTTATCTTTAATTACCTCTTTATAATTATCCATGCTAAATATACCATCTACAAAAAAGGACTCTTTTAAAACCTTTAAAAATGGATAAAGTATAAAGACTATTAAAATTAAAGTTATCACCAAAGAGATGATAAAGTCTATGTTTAGTTTCTTTTTCATATTTTTTCCTATGTAAATAGAAAAATTCGGATTAAATCCGAATTCTTCTCTTATTATTGATCAGCCTTGCCTTGTGCAATATTTTCAAATTTTTCAAGCACTTTGTCTCTGTCTGATCCAAATGTCGAAAGATCTTGATCGATTAGTCTGTCAGAATCAAGACCTAGTTGATATCCCTTAACGCCATCTACTATAATTTGAGCGCTGTCCTTGCCATCAATTTCTGCAATCATCTCTTGAGCTTCTTTAGTTAGCATAAAGTCGATAAATGCCTTTGCAATGTCTACATTCTCGCTGCCTTTAAAGCAAGCAACACCTTCTGGTACCCAAGGAATACCATCTTCCGGATAGACCACTGTCAAATTATTCTCTTTTGCAACATCAGCTGCCTTCTTGTCTGCTGGAATAATTCCAATAGCAAATTCACCTGCTGCCACCTTCTCTTGAGGATCCTTTCCTCTTTTTGAATAAAAGTCGATATTTTTGTTTATATCTTCAAAGAGCTTCCAGCCTTCTTCTTCACCATAAAGGTCTAAAATGCCCTTTAATGCAGCATAATTTGTGCCAGAAATTTGAGGATTGCTCATTATTATTTCATGTTCAAATACTGGATCAGCCAAGTCCTTCCATGTATCTGGCATATTTAAATTTTTTTCTGAGATAAGCTCAGTATTGACCAAAAATCCTACTACAGTAAGCCCTTTTGAAATGTAGTATCCGTCTTTGTCCTTGTATTTTTCATCGACCTTTTCAGTCATCTTTGATTGATATTGTTCCAAAAGTCCATCTTCTTTTGCTTGCATGAAGGCATCAAGTCCACCACCAAACCATAAATCGGCACTTGGCTTTCCTTCAGCCTTCATTCTAGATAAAACTTCCCCACTGCTCATTGACAAAAACTCAACCTTTGCACCAGTTTTTTCGGTAAATTTGTCAAAAAGTGGGACATATGAATCACTTGTTGCGACAACATTTAAAGTACGTCCCCCAAAGTCCTTGTCGCTTGTGTCATTTTCTACAACAACATTGCTTTCGTGTATGGAATTTGAGTCGATTGATGGATTATTGCTTTGATTATTGGAACAAGCCACCAAAGAAAATACAGCCATTATCACAAAAGCAAATAATGATGATATTTTTTTCATAATTCCTCCTATTATCTTTTTCTATATTATTATATCAATAATTTATTAAAGTTTTCAATAAGAATTATTGAATCAATTCATTTACAATAGAAAAAATTTTCTTAGCTAAATTCACTTCACTTGCAATATTAAAAGCCTCATCGTTAAAATCCATAGTCACAAGTCCCATGTTTAAAACCTCAGTAAAGACTGCTTTTTGTAATTTTTTAATGTCGATCTTCTTTGATCTAAGGCTTATCATATTTTGATAGATTACATAAAAATGATCATCTGTTATACAAAAAAGAGCCGTGCCAGAATTTTTTGCAGCAGAGACATAATTGTAAATTGCAAAAAATGAAAATTCTATTTTCTCATCTTCATCTAATTCATAAAAAAGATTGTCTATAAATCTCTTTTGAACTCTCTTTGAGATCCCCTTAGAATAGCCTTCAAATTCATTGTATTCAATTATATCTTGGCTTTTTTTAATTTTTCTTCTTCTTTCTTTATCATTTTTATTAATAATATTTTTTATATGATCTATGGTATCAAAAAACAATTTTTCATCCCTAAGATCGCTGTTTTTAAATGAAAAAGACCTTATTTGTCCGCCTCTTAGTCTGAATTCAACCTTACCAGATCTAATTTTTTTTGGCATTCTTTGGATATATAAATCGCTTATATCCTCTAATTTATACTCTTTATTTCTTACAATTATTAAATTTTCATTTAATTTAAAATTCTCATTTTCAAAAAATTCTGACATATCCTCTTTAACTTTCTAAAAATTTGGATTTTGCTTTAAAACTATGATCCATCGGTCCACTTTTTTCTCCCAAATTTAGATTTGCCAAAAGACAATTTGAAAGATAATCTTTGGCTCTTTTTATAGAATCTTTCATGCTATATCCCTTTGCCAAATTCGAAGCTATTGCCGATGAAAGCGTACAACCTGTACCATGGGTATTTTCATTGTCTATGCGATCGCCCAAAAACCACATTCCTTCTTTATCGTATAGATAATCATTTGCATCATTTAAATTATGACCACCCTTTAAAAGCACTGCTGTGTTTGTCTTTTGATATATTTTTTTAGCAGCCACTTCCATGTCCTCTTTAGTTTTTATATCCATATTAGCAATAATCTTCGCCTCGGGGATATTCGGAGTTATGAGATCAGCTATTGGAATTAGCTCATCTATTAATACCTCAGTGTCTTCTTCTCCTATAAGTCTTGCACCACTTGTTGCAACCATTACAGGATCAAGTACTATATTTTTTGCATCATATTCTAAAAGCAATTGTTTAATCGTTAACATTATGTCTTTATTATACACCATTGCAATTTTTATGGCATCTGGAAAAATATCATCAAACACCGCTCTTATCTGATTTTCAACAAGTTTTTTATCCAAAATAGAAATATCTGTCACACCCTTTGTGTTTTGTGCAGTAATTGCAGTTATAGCACTCATGGAAAAAGTGCCATTAAAACTCATAGTCTTTAGATCTGCCTGAATGCCTGCTCCACCTGAAGAGTCACTTCCCGCTATTGTAAGAGTTGTTTTCTTTTTCATACTATCTCCTTTTTAATTTCCCTAACTGCTTTAAATACATCTCTTGTATCAAAAATTGCAGAA
>JAUNAV010000064.1 GCA_030527425.1 Tissierellia bacterium | reverse complement strand
CCTAATTGTTTGTATATATACAGCTAATATAGAAAATCATCATTGTAGTATAAAGACTCATTGCTGATTGTAATTCTTCATGATCCTCATTTTTCTTTATTATTTTGATTTCATCTTTTAATAGATTATAGTCAATTTTATCATAGTATTTTTTCAAAAGATTTGCCTCATATAGCATCAATGCTAAAATTGCATCTTTTTCATCGTAAGTATGATGAAGTATTTTTTGTTTTAAATCATCAGCATATTCTTTTTTTACATCAGACTTTATGACCTTGTTAATATTTTTTCCAAAAGTCGCTATATTTTTTTCTTCAAGAAATTCATATGAATCAAAAATATCTTTTATATTATTAATGACTTTATCCCTTGGTGAAGTCTTAAAAGTAATGAAGGTCTTCTCTAGAAAAGATGCTAGCTCCATTTCATCCTTGTCTTTTAAAATATCATACATAGGTTTAAGATAGGATAGTTTATCATTTAATTCATTAATTTTTTTAATTTTTAAAAACTTTAATAACTTAGTTTTATATATCTCTATAATATTAGCTTCTTTTAACTCCAAAATAGCAGCTACGCCTAAAATATAGGACTTTTTTTGCTCTAAATCCGAAAATTTCCCCTTTTCATTTTCAGAAAATAGATAAAATTTTTGGCTCAAACTTAAATTTTCCATAAGCCCTCCTTTAGGTTATTATAACATATCAAAAAATTTGATTATTTCAAAAAATTAAATAAAAAATAAAGAAAAACCAAAGAAATAGATCGATATAAAAAATTAATTTGGTTACAAAAATCAAATGCATTATAAAAATATAAAAGACAGGCATTTGCCTGTCTTTTACCAACCACTTATCTCTGATAGGACAGTATCAGGGATTTGACCTTTGTCAAATTTTTCCATGGCATCTTCCATTATGGCCATAGCTTCATCGATTTGGTCATAACTTATTATTAGAGGTGGTTGAACTCTTAGTGTGGATCTATTTAAAAATATCTGTATGAGGCCATTTTTTAAGCATGTATGACAGATTTTTGCACAGGCCTCAGGATATTTGCCACCTGTTTTTGGATTTATGATATCTACACCAATGGATAGCCCATAGGCACGTATATCACCTATAAAATCATATTTTTCTTTTAATTTTAAGAACTTATCTTCTAAATACGCTCCCTTTTCTAAAGAAAGCGAATTTGCATCTATTCTTTCTAGTATTTCAAGATTTTTAGCGCATGCTGCCATTGATGCTTGACTTGCACCTAGTGTAAAAAGATGTGCAGGAGGATCTAGTGCATCCATTATGTCAGCTCTTGCCATTACAGCACCAACTGGAAGTCCTCCGCCCAATGATTTACCCATTACATATACATCAGGTATGACATCAAAATGTTCAATGCAGAAATTTTTTCCGGTTCTACAAAGTCCCAATTGTATTTCATCATCTACTAAAAGCATGCCATATTTGTCACAGATTTCTCTAAGAGCTAAAAGCCACTGCCTTGGAGGATCGACAAGTCCCATATCTCCAGCGATTGGTTCTATAAATATTGCAGCAACCTCTTCTGGTGGAAGATATTTTTCAAATGCATACTCCATCTCAGCGATGCATTCTTGCCAGGATTTATCCTTAGTTGGATAATGAAAATGGTATACTTCTGGAAGTAATGGGCCAATTTTTCTTCTCATATTTAATGACAAAGCCGAAAGTGAAAGTGAACCAAATGTCGATCCATGATAGGCTTCATACATAGATATAAGCTTAGTTCGACCGGTTTTTGCCCTTACTAATTTTATGGCAGAATCAATTGCAGCAGATCCTGTTGTAGAAAATAATACCTTCATATCATCTCTATAATCTATTAAATTTGTTATCCTCTTTGCAGCATCAATTGCAACATTATGATTAAAATATGCAAATGTATATTGAGAGATATTTAGCATTTGCTCATAGACAGCCTGCGCAATTTCTTCATTTGCATGACCTAGATTAGCACTTGATGCAGATGAAAGAAAATCAATGTATTTTTTTCCGTCTTCATCGTATAAATAGGCTCCATCTCCACTATTTAATGACAATGGATAATAAGATATTTGAGCTGTATTAGCTATATATTTTTTTCTATCTAATTCAACTTGTTTATTAGTCGACTTCAACTTCAGTTCTTGCATTTGTATACTCCTTTAAACTCTCTTCTATTTGTCTCATTTCTTCATATCCGCCATCTTTTACATTTTTCAATTTGATTGCCTTAATAAGCATAAGTGCCAAAAGTATTAATCCAACATATCCTGTGTATGGATATATTGTAGAAACCAATTTGTCAAATGGCACGAAACCACAGAAAAATGCAAGTACAGATACAAAAAGAGTCATATATTTAAAATTCGGTGAATCTTCTGAAACGAATTTGTCTGATATTTGCCAATTTAGTGTAACGGCTGTGGTGTAGATGCCTAAAAATAAAATTACACTAAAAAATTTTCCGACTATTGGTGAAAGATTATCTGCCAGTACTAAGGCAGGTACCTGATTTTGATATATAATATCTGCTTTTGAAAGCATAGCAAGTGCCATAATCAAAGCGGTGATTCCAAGTGTGATGCCACCAATTAATCCGCCTAGTACATTTTCCTTTCTTGTATTTACTCTTCCAAGCCCTGAAAGATAGGCAATAACTACAATTACATTAAATGATGCATAGTTAAATCCTGCCATTATAGGATTTGCGACGGGTCTTTGTACACTAGCATTTTGTATAAATTCGCTTCCTAGTTTTACATCCGATAAAGGAGTGCTAAAAAGTGAATAAAGACTGATTGCAATAGTGAAAATGATAATTACAGGCCCAATATTTCCTATAATATTTACAAGCTTCTTTAGGCCGCCGCTAACTGTCAAAAACATGCATACAGCTACGAAAATACGACCTACATATCTATTTAGTCCATAATATTCATTTAAAGTATCTCCAGCACCTGAAACCATGACTACTACAACACCAAACAAAAATAAAAGTGCAAAGTATTCAAAAAAAGTGCCGAGGTATTTTCCAGCATAAAACTGAAAAATCTTTGTGTTTTGTGTAGGTTTTACAAGTCTGCCACGTTCTAAAACTTCAATAGCTAAAAGAGAATAAATTGCCATTACAATTAAAGATACAATTATTGCACCAAGCCCATAAAATACAAAAAATTGCATTATCTCTTGACCTGTTGCATAGCCACTACCTATTAAAGTTGCAACATAGCTTCCTGCTATTACCATTACTTTTTTGAAATCAGTTTTCATATTTGTCCCTTTCTTTTATTGTTTTAATGATTTATATCATAACAGGTTAACCCTAAAAAGTCAAATTTATATAATATTATACATATTTATACAATAATGACTTGAAAAGGGAAAAATATAAAAAAATATTGTGGATATATTTTCTTTTGCTTTCTTGTATTAAATCGATAAACGGGTAAATATTAATGATTATAAATGCATATATAAAATATAGATTGTTGATAACTATTATCGAAAAATGATAATTTATAAACTTATTTAACAAGATAATTTTCGTTAAAAAAATATCTTTTAAAGATATCATCGTAAATTTTTCTAAATTATAAGAATTTCAAGATAAAAATAAAAAAACTGATCTTACAAATTGTTATAATTAACAATTAAGATCAGTAATTATTTAATTAATTTCTTCAATTAATTTAAGAATTAGCTTTTTAAACTCACATTCTATTTTTTTAGCATTAAAATATACATCATCAACGCTATGATCATCTATTCTATCTGAACTTAAATTCGATGCGAATGAAAGACAGATAAGCTTTATATTACAATGAGCACATGCAATAGCTTCTGTTACTGTCGACATGCCAACAAGATCAGCTCCTAAGATTCTCATAGCTTTTATTTCTGCAGGAGTTTCAAAAAATGGTCCTACGGTGTTAAAATATACAGCTTCTTTTAACTCTAAAGCTTCATCTTTTGCAATTTTTTTTGCAAGCTTAATATATTCTTTATCATATGCATTATTTAAAGAGAAAAATCTTTTGCCAAATTGATCTAGATTTTCTCCTCTAGTTGGGGAGATCTGATTGAAGTTGATATGATCTTTTATTATGCATATATCACCAACATTGATATCATAGCTTACAGCCCCAGATGCATTGGTCATAATGATGGATTTTGCACCAAGAAGTTTTAGTACATAGATGGGAATTGCTACTTCTTCATGAGAGTATCCTTCATAATAGTGAAAGCGTCCTGTAAAAATTAATACATTTTTTGATGAGATTTTTGCAAATAAAATTTTGCCAGTATGACTTTTTACTGTAGATTTAGGGAAGTTTTCGATTTGTTCAAAATCAATAGACTCAATTATTTTATCATCGTCTATAATATTTGTAAGACCTGTACCAAGGATTATTCCTATATCTATATTTTCTTTGATTTTTTCAAAAATTTCATATTTTATTTTTTCATAAAATTCATATTTATATTTTTTAATCATTGTCATCTCCTTGTATAATGAACACATAGTAATTAGTGTTCTTTTTTTCTTTTTACTAT
>JAUNAV010000063.1 GCA_030527425.1 Tissierellia bacterium | reverse complement strand
GTTAATCGCTTTTTATAATAATGAAAAGACATCTATTCTAATTATTATATTATTCAAAAAATAATTCATTTAATAGAAAACTTTCTTTGACTTACTAGATAGAAAATTATATTTTACTTATTTAAATAGTCTAGGAAGTTAGAGATTAGATATTTATATTTATAAACAAAAAAATTCTTAAAAAGTTAGTTTTAATAATAAATTCTTTACAAGTTTTAGACAAATAGTTAAAATATAGTATACTATATGTGCAAACTGTTCGTTGGCGATTAACTATTGTTAATCGCTATTTTTGATTGTAATATTTTTTTGTTATAAAAGTTTGACAAATGTATTTTTGTATGATACTATACAAATAGTAAGCGCTAACAATGAGGTAATTATGGGATTTAATATATATGATATAGCAAAAGAAGCGGAAGTTTCTATTGCTACAGTTTCAAGGGTTATAAATAATAATAAAAATGTTAGTCCAAAAACGCGAAGAAAGGTAGAAGAAGTTATAAAAAAATTAGACTATTCTCCTAATTTAACTGCAAGGTCTTTGGCATCAAACAAAACAATGATTATAGGTATACTTGTTACTGATATTAGAAACCCATTTCATTCTATGGCAGCATATAAAATTGTTGGAGAATTAGAAAAATATGGTTATATGTCATTATTATTAAATACCAGTGATGATTCATTTACTAAAGCTAAATATTTAGAACTAATTTACAAACGTGGTGTAGATGGTATCTTACTTGTTGGTAGTGATTATGGAGATTTATCTTTAAAAGACAATTTCAAAAAAGTCAGCAAAGAAATACCTGTAGTCTTTCTAAATTCTTTTCTTGATGAAGATTCATATTGTATAATATGTAACGAAGATGAAGGAATTAAACAATCATTAAGGCATTTAAAGAAGAAGGGATATAAATCTCCTGCTTTAATTGTCGAGTCAAAAAGTTTTAAGTCAAGAGCATTAAAAGCAAAAACTGAAAGCTTTAAAAAATACATGAATGAATTCTATAGAAATGAAAAAATCAAAATATTTGAATTGGAGAAAAATAATAAAAATTATACTTCTACAATTAAAAATATTATTGAAGAGAAAGTAGATGCTATTCAATTTGAAACTGATGCCTTAGCTTTAAGCTTTCTAACTCTCTTAGAAAGACTAAATTATAAGGTACCAGATGATATTGCGATTGTTGGTTTTGACAATATAGACTCATCAAAAGATGCAATTAAGGCTTTGACAACAATTGACCATAAAATCAATGAACATGCAATTTTAGCTGTAGATAAGTTAAAATCTTTAATTAATGGTGAACAGGTAGAAAAAAGAACATATATAAATCCTGAGTTGATAGTAAGAGAAACAAGTTGATTTCTCTTTTACATAAATTGTAAGCGGTTACAATAAAGGAGTTACAATGAAAAAAATTAATGAAATAATTAAGAAAAAATATGACGACTTAGATGAGAGAATTCTTCAATTTGGTGAAGGAAATTTCTTAAGGGCTTTTGCAGACTGGATGATTGACTTAACAAATGAAAATAACAATAGTATGGGAAGAGTAGTTATTGTACAGCCCATAGAAAATGGACTTGTTGATCTTATAAACTCCCAAAATGGATTATATACTTTATCGATTAAGGGAAACGATAAGGGCAAGGCTAAGATAAAAAATAGAATAATTCATTCAGTTTCTAGAGCTATTAATCCATATGAAAATTTCGAAGAATATATAAAATTTGCTGAAAGTGAAAAACTAGAAATTGTAATATCTAATACGACAGAAGCTGGAATTAGCTATAAGAAAGAAGAGTATAAGGAAAATGAAATTCAAAATACTTTCCCGGCAAAAGTCACACAATTATTGTATAAAAGATATCTTAAATTTGATGGAGATAAAAATAAGGGGCTTTTATTCTTGCCTGTAGAATTAATTGACAATAATGGATATATGCTAAAAAAATATGTGTTGCAATATTCAAAAGAATGGGAGTTGCCGGAAGAATTTATAAAATGGGTTAATGAGTGCAATGAGTTTGCTAGTACTTTAGTAGATAGAATCGTAACAGGAAGGCCAAAACCAGAAGAAAGAGAAGAATTCTATAAGGAAAATAATTATATTGACGAACTTTTAGTCACTAGTGAATTATTTAACTTATGGGTAATTGAAGCAGATGAAAGTTGGAAAGAAAAATTTAATGTTTTATCAGATGAAGCTAATGTTATTTGGACCAATGATGTAAGCCCTTACAAAAAAAGAAAAGTAAGAATTTTAAATGGCGGACATACATCAACTGTACCAGCAGCATTTTATCATGGATACAATATAGTTAGAGATTTCATGAAAGATGATATTTTCTATAAATATCTAAATAAAATGTTTGAAGAAGAAATCATACCTACGATAGATTTGGATAGAAATGAATTAATTAATTTTAAAAATGAAGTTAATTTCAGATTTGAAAATCCATATGTAGATCATAAACTTCTTGATATTACCCTAAACTCAATTTCTAAATGGAACGCAAGAGTACTACCATCTTTAGTTGATTATTATAATGAGAATAATAAAATTCCTAAACTACTAACTTTTTCATTGGCTGCGCTTATAAAATTCTATGACATAGAAAAAGAAAATGGTAGTTATTATGGAATAAATGAAAATGATAAAAAATATGAAGTAAAAGATGATAAAGATAATCTTGAATTGTTTGTAAAATTGAAAGAATCAAATAATTATCTTGATGAAGTATTAGCTAATAAGACTCTTTGGAAATATGATTTTGATAAATTAGGAAATTTTAAAGAACAAGTTAAGTCATTTTATGAACAGATTGAAAATAAAGGTATTAGAACTGTTATTGAGGGATTATTTTAATGAAAAATTATATTCATATTAATAAAAATGATAGCGTTGCGGTTGCTGTTAAAGATCTAAAAAAAGATCTGTATATAAAAGAATTTGATCTTAAATTAAATGAAGATATAAAAAAGGGCCACAAATTCGCAATTACAGATATTTTAAAAAATGATGACATTATTAAATACAATATGCCAATTGGTCATGCAATAAGAGATATTAAAAAAGGAGACTGGGTTCACACTCATAATACCAAGACAAATCTTAAAGATGTAATTGATTATGAGTATAAAGAAATAGAAATTGAAGAGAAGAAAGCAAAAGATAAAAAATTCTTTGAAGGATTTCTCAGAGAAGATGGAAAGGCTGGAATAAGAAATGATATATGGATAATTCCAACTGTAGGCTGCATCAATAAATTATGTTCTAATTTTCAAAAATTAGCTCAGAAAAAATATCCTGATCAAGTGTTTAAGGCAATTGAGCATAATAAGGGATGTTCTCAATTAGGAGATGATTTAGAAAACACTCAAAAAATATTAGCAGGTATTGTAAATAATCCCAATGCAGCAGGTATTCTTATATTGGCTTTGGGTTGCGAAAATAATCAACTTGATGAATTCAAAAAATTTCTAGATCCGATAAATAATGATAGAATTAAATTTCTAAAAGTCCAAGAAGTAAAAGATGAAGTAAGTGAAGCAATTCTTTTAATTGATCAATTAAAAGAATATGCTGATACTTTTGAGAGACAAAAGCTACCAATATCTAAATTGACTATTGGATTTAAATGCGGTGGCTCTGATGGATTTTCAGGCATAACAGCAAATCCAGTTTGTGGTTATACCTCTGATAAATTGGTTTCTTATGAAGCAAATACGATGCTTACTGAGGTTCCTGAAATGTTTGGAGCCGAAAAGATATTATTAAAAAGGGCTAAAACAAAGAAAATTTACGAAGACATGATTAATATGATCAATAATTTTAAACAATACTTTAAAAGTTATGGTCAAACTATTTATGAAAATCCATCTCCTGGAAATAAAGATGGTGGAATCACTACTCTTGAAGATAAGTCTTTAGGTTGTATACAAAAAGGTGGAAATAGTCCTATATCTGGAGTATTAGAATTTGGCCAAACTCCAAAAACACCAGGACTATATTTGTTGAATGGACCAGGTAATGATCAAGTATCTAGCACTAATTTGGTAGCAAGTGGTTGTAATATTATTGTATTTACTACTGGAAGAGGTAATCCATTTGGAAGTATTGTTCCGACTATAAAAGTCTCATCTAATAACGAATTATATAATAAAAAACGAAATTGGATTGATTTAAATGCTGGAGAAATATTGGAAGAATCGAATATGGATTTAAAATCTGATGATCTTTTAAATTTAATAGTTGAAGTAGCTAATGGCAGTTTGACTAAAAATGAGATTAATGGTTTTGAAGAAATTTCAATTTTTAAAAATGGAGTTATTTTATAGGAGGTTGTATGAGTTTTATTAAAGATGATTTTATGTTAAAAAATGAATTTGGGAAAAAACTTTTTGAAAAATACGCAAAAAATCAACCCATCTTCGATTTTCATTGTCACCTTGAAGCCAAAGAGATTTATGAAAACAAAAATTTTAAAAATATAACTCAAGTATGGCTTGACGGGGATCATTATAAATGGAGAGTTATGAGAGCATGTGGTATAGACGAAGAATATATAACAGGTAATAAATCTGACTATGAAAAATTCAAGGCTTGGGCATCTGTTGTACCACAATTGATAGG
>JAUNAV010000019.1 GCA_030527425.1 Tissierellia bacterium | reverse complement strand
GATTACATTCCGCTTAAAATATATTAAATTATTCCGTGTTTACGGGTTCAGTTCAGAGCTAAGTCTTTTTTAATTGATAAATTTTTATCTTTTAGTTGGGTTAAATGATTTTAATTGGGTATACAATAAATAGGAGTTTGAAAGAAGAAAGGAAAACGTATGGATTTTAGTAAACAATATCAAGAAAAATTAATTAGCGCAGATGAGGCTGCAAAACTAGTAAAAAATGGCGACTGGCTAGATTATGGCTGGTGTACAGGAACTGTAGATGCTTTTGATAAGGCATTGGCAAAAAGAGTAGATGAACTAGAAGAAGTATATATAAGAGGCGGCGTGTTATTAAAAATGCCTGAAATTTTAAAAGCTGATCCAGAAGGTAAGCATTTTATATGGAATTCATGGCATTCAACTGGTCTTGAAAGAAAATTAATCAACAATAAGACAGCTTTTTATATACCACTTAGATATTCAGAAATGCCTAGATGGTATAGAGAAAATATTAAAAAGATAAATATAGTTGCTATGCAAGTTGCTCCGATGGATAAATTTGGATATTTTAACTTCGGACCAAATGCTTCACATATGAAAGCTGCAATAGAATGTGCAGATAGAGTAATTGTCGAAGTTAATGAAAAAATGCCTAGAGTACTTGGTGGATTTGAATCTGCTGTTCATATTAGAGATGTAGATTTTATAATTGAAGGAGAAAATCCAGAATTAGCTGAATTACCATCAGGTAGTTTTGGCCCAGATGATGAAAAGGTAGCAGAATATATTGTAGATGAATTAGTCGATGGATCTTGCTTACAACTTGGAATTGGTGCCATGCCTAATGCTGTCGGAAGCTTAATTGCAAGAAGTGATCTTAAAAACCTTGGAGTTCATACTGAAATGTATGTTGATGGATTTGTTGAACTTTCAAAGCAAAATAAGATAACAGGAGCTTGTAAATCAATTGATAAAAATAGACAAGTTATGGCTTTTGGTGCAGGTAGCAAAGAAATGTATGAATATATTAATGACAATCCAGAAATAATGAGTGCACCAGTAAATTATACTAATGATGTCAATGTCATTGGCTCAATTGATAATTTTATGAGTATTAATACCGCTGTAGAAGTTGATTTATTTGGACAGGTATCAGCAGAAAGTCAAGGAGTAAGACATATATCAGGAGCTGGTGGACAATTAGACTTTGTACTTGGCGCTTATAGGTCAAATGGAGGCAAATCATTTATTGCATTAAAATCTGCTTATACTAATAAAAAGACTGGAAAAAAAGTTACAAATATTCGACCAACATTAAAAGAAGGTTCAATTGTAACAGATACAAGAGCAAACACAATGTATATTGTAACTGAATATGGAATTGCAAATCTAAAAGGACTTGCAACTTGGCAAAGAGCAGAGGCTTTAATTGATATTGCCCATCCAGATTTTAGAGATGAGCTTATAAAAGAAGCTGAAGAGATTGGAATTTGGAGAAAATCAAATAAAAGATAAAAATTTGACAAAAGTATAACAAAGGCATATAATTGAATTAGATAAAAAAATAACAATATAAGAATATGAGAAAAAGTACTAGTGAAGAAAAATTGTCAAGGAGGATTAAATGGCAAGAAAAGTAGTAATAGCATCAGCTGTTAGAACACCAGTTGGTTCAAATGGTGGCGCTTTAAAATCATTATCAGCAGTAGATTTAGGAGTTATTGCAGCAAAAGAGGCAATAAAAAGGGCATCAATTACACCAGAAGATATTGATGAGACAATTTTAGGTTGTGTACTTCAAGCTGGACTTGGACAAAATGTTGCAAGACAAGTTTCAATTGGAGCAGGTTGTCCTGTAACAGTACCCGCAATGACATTAAATAAACTTTGTGGTTCAGGACTTAGATCAGTATCTCTTGCAGCTCAAATTATTGCATTAGGTGATGCTGATATAATCTTAGCTGGTGGAACAGAATCAATGAGTAATGCACCATACTTACTTCCTAACATGAGATGGGGAGCTAAAATGGGAGATAAAAAAGTTGTTGATTCAATGATATCTGATGGTCTTTCAGATGCATTTAATATGTATCATATGGGAGTGACAGCAGAGAATGTAGCTGAAAAATATGGTATTACAAGACAAGAGCAAGATGAATTTGCAGCAACTAGTCAACAAAGAGCATCAAAAGCTCGTGAAGAAGGAAGATTCAAAGAAGAAATAGTTCCTGTAGAAATAAAAGATAGAAAAGGAAATATTACAGTAGTAGACAAAGATGAATATATAAGAGATGGAGTAACTGCAGAAGGATTAGCTAAATTACGCCCAGCATTCAAAAGAGATGGTGGAACAGTTACTGCAGGAAATGCTTCAGGAATAAATGATGGAGCAAGCTGCGTTGTTGTAATGAGTGAAGAAAAAGCAAAAGAATTAGGTATTAAACCACTTGCTACAATAATTAGCTATGCATCAGCTGGTGTTGATCCAAGCATAATGGGAACAGGCCCAATTCCATCAAGCAAAAAAGCTTTAGAAAAGGCAAATTTAACTGTTGAAGATATGGATTTAGTAGAAGCAAATGAAGCATTTGCTGCCCAATCTTTAGCTGTTGTAAAAGATCTTGGATTAGATATAGAAAAAACAAATGTTAATGGTGGAGCAATTGCTATAGGACATCCAATTGGTTGTTCTGGAGCAAGAATTCTTACAACATTACTATATGAAATGGAAAAAAGAGATAGCAAAAAAGGACTTGCCACACTTTGTATAGGCGGTGGTATGGGAACTGCTTTAATTGTTGAAAGATAATAAATAAACCTTCCGACATCTTTGATGTCGGTTAGGTTTTGAATATCTTAAAATTTATCTCATTTGAGATCTTTAAATTGAAAGGGGAAATAATGGATTTTAAATTAAGCAAAGAGCATGAAATGCTTAGGAAAATGTATGAGGAATTTGCTATTAATGAAGTTGAACCAATAGCAGCAGAGGTTGATGAAGAAGAAAGAGCTCCACTTGAGACTATTGAAAAAATGAAAAAAGCAGGATTTTTTGGAATACCAATTCCTAAAGAATATGGCGGAGAAGGTGGAGATTATCTTGGATATGTATTAGCAGTTGAAGAATTATCTAAAAAATGTGCAACAACAGGAGTAATTCTATCTGCTCATACATCACTTGGATCTTGGCCAATTGAAAAATACGGAACTCCAGAACAAAAGGAAAAATATTTAAAACCACTAGCAAGTGGAAAGCATTTAGGCGCTTTTGGACTTACAGAGCCAAACGCAGGAACTGACGCTTCTATGCAACAAACAACTGCTGTATTAGATGAAAGCGGAGAATATTATATATTAAATGGATCAAAAATATTTATTACAAATTCAGGCATCGCAGATACATATATTATTTTTGCTATGACTGATAAATCTAAAGGAACTCATGGTATTTCAGCATTTATAGTTGAAAAAGATTTTGAAGGATTTGAAGTTGGATTACCTGAGAAAAAATTAGGTATTAGAGGTTCAAAAACTTGCGAATTAATCTTTGAAAATTGTAAAGTTCCAAAAGAAAATCTTTTAGGAAAAGAAGGCAAGGGCTTTAAAATTGCAATGACTACCTTAGACGGTGGAAGAATTGGAATTGCAGCTCAAGCTTTGGGAATTGCCGAAGGAGCCTTAGAGAAGACAATAGAATATGTAAAAGAAAGAAAACAATTTGGTAGGTCTATTTCTAAGTTCCAAAACACTCAATTTAAGTTAGCTGATCTTTCAAATCAAATTGAAGCAGCAAGACTATTAGTATATAGAGCAGCTTGTGCAAAAGATGCAGGTGAAAATTATACAGTATATGCTGCACATGCAAAATTATTCGCTGCTGAATGCGCTATGGATGTAACAACAAAATGCGTTCAATTATATGGTGGTTATGGATACATAAGAGATTATCCAGTAGAGAGAATGATGAGAGATGCCAAGATTACTGAAATTTACGAAGGGACAAGTGAAGTAATGAGAATGGTAATCTCAGGAAGCTTGCTTAGATAGGAGGAAGTAGATGAAAATAGTTGTACTTTGTAAACAAGTTCCTGATACAAATGAAGTAAAATTAGATCCTAAAACTGGAAGATTAATGAGAGAAGGAATTCCAAGCATTATAAATCCAGATGATAAGGCGGGAATAGAAGAAGCTTTAAAAATAAAAGAAAAAACAGGTGCTCATGTCACTGTTTTATCAATGGGACCTCCACAAGCAGCCGATGCTTTAAAAGAAGCATATGCTATGGGTTGCGATGAAGTTATTCTATTAACAGATAGAGCATTTGGTGGTAGTGACACTTGGGCTACTTCAACAGCTCTTGCTGGAGCTTTAAAAACAGTTGGATATGATTTAATAATTGCTGGTAGACAAGCTATTGATGGAGATACTGCGCAAGTAGGACCACAAACAGCTGAACACCTTCATTTACCTTCAGTAACATATGTAGAAAATATTGAAGATGTTGATGAGAATTCAATAACTGTAAAGAGACAATTTGAAGATAGATACCAAATTATAAAAGTTAACTATCCTTGTCTTTTAACAACTTTAGGAGAAATGAATACTCCTAGATACATGAGAGTTTCAAGAGTATATGATGCTAATAGAACTGATGATTTAGTTAAAATTTGGTCAGTAAATGATATAGAAGTTGATAGAGATAATATTGGTTTAGATGGCTCTCCAACTAGAGTTAAAAAATCATTTACTAAAGGTGCAAAAACAGCAGGAAAAGTGTTTGATGTTGAAGCTGATGAAGCAGCTAAGATAATAGTTGACAAATTATCAGAAGAATTCTTAATATAAGGTGGTTAAAATGACAGAATATAAAGGAGTATATGTAGTTTGTGAACAAAGAGATTCAAAGCTTCAAAATGTCTCTTTGGAACTAATTGGTAAAGCTAAAGAACTTGCAAAAGACTTAGATACTTTTGTTACAGCAATTTTAGTAGGAAATAATTTAAGTGATTTGACAAAAATAATATCAGATCATGGAGCTGACAAAATTATTGTAGTTGAAGATGAAAAATTGGAAAAATATATGACAGAGCCTTATACAAAAGCTATAGCTTCTGTCATTAATGAGAAAAAACCAGAAATTTGTCTATTTGGAGCAACTTCAATTGGTCGTGATTTAGCACCAAGAGTATCAGCTAGAGTAAAATGTGGACTTACAGCAGATTGTACAAAACTAGAAATAGATCCTGAAGATAAATTATTGCTTATGACAAGACCTGCTTTTGGTGGAAATCTTATGGCAACAATTATATCAAAAGATACTAGACCACAAATGTCAACTGTAAGACCAGGCGTTATGCAAAAGCTTGAAGCTGATAGTTCAAATAATGCAGAAATAGAAAATTTCACAGTTGATTTTACAGATGAAGATTTTAATGTTGAGATTTTGAAACAAGAAGTTTCAACCAAAAAGAAAATAAATATTGAAGATGCTGAGATACTTATTTCTGTAGGAAGAGGTATTGGTTCTAAAGATAATATAAAAGAAGCATATGAATTAGCAGAGGCTGTTGATGGTGTAGTTTCAGCTTCAAGAGCAGTTGTAGATGCAGGTTGGGTAGATAAAGATCTTCAAGTAGGACAAACTGGAAAGACAGTAAGACCTAATTTATATGTAGCATTAGGTATATCTGGAGCAATCCAACACTTAGCAGGTATGGAAGAATCAGATTTAATAATAGCTGTTAATAAGAATCCAGATGCTCCAATTTTTGAAGTGGCAGATATTGGTATTGTAGGCGATGTTCATAAAGTTATTCCAGAACTTATAAAAGCACTTAAGAAAAAGAAAGAAGAAAGCGAAGAAAAATAATGGATTACAAAAATTTGATCTTTGATGTAGAAAATAATATAGCTACAGTCAAAATAAATCGTCCAAAAGCATTGAATGCTTTAAATACTGAGACAATTAAAGAATTAGATGAAGTTTTTACAAAAATAGAAGAAGATGATAGTATCAGCGTTGTGATCATCACAGGAGAAGGTAGAAGCTTTGTAGCTGGAGCAGATATTTCTGAAATGGCTACTAAATCACCAGCTGAAGCTAAAGTATTTGCAAAAGCAGGAATGGATGTATTTTTAAAAATTGAAAAATTGAATAAACCAGTCATTGCTAAGATCAATGGTTTTGCATTAGGTGGTGGCTGTGAGTTATTAAGCAGTTGCGATATAAGAATTGCAAGTGATAAAGCATTATTTGGACAGCCTGAAGTAGGTCTTGGTATTACTCCAGGATTTGGAGGAACACAAAGACTTCAAAGATTAATTGGTCCTGGTTTTGCTAAATATCTAATATATACAGCTGAGAATATTAAAGCTCAAAAAGCCTATGAGATAGGACTTGTTCAAGAAGTTGTTGAAGCAGAAAAACTCGATGAGAGAGTAAAAGAGATTGCAATAAAGATTGCGAATAATGCTCCAAAAGCAGTAAGATTTGCAAAAGAGGCTATAAATACAGGAGCTCAATCTGATATAGCTACAGCAATGAGAACAGAAGAAAATTTATTTGCATTATGTTTTTCAACAGAAGATCAAAAAAATGGAATGGACGCTTTTTTAAATAAGAAAAAAGCAGAATTTAAAAATAAATAAGGAGTAATTATGAAAATTGCAGTTATTGGTTCAGGTACAATGGGAGCAGGAATTGCTCAAGTTTTAGCTTCTAAACATGAAGTAATTTTAAGAGATGTAGTAAAAGAAGCATTAGATCGTGCTATGAATACTATTACTAAATCATTAGATAAATCAGTATCAAAAGGAAGAATTACAGAAGATGATAAAAATACAGTTTTAAACAATATTAAAATTTCTGATAATATTGAAGATGTTAAAGACTGTGATCTAGTCATTGAAGCAGCTACAGAAAATCCTGAAATTAAGAAAAATATATTTAAAGAATTGTCTGAAGTCTGCGATCCAAAGACAATACTTGCATCTAATACTTCTTCATTATCTATTACTGATATAGCAGCTAGCACTAATAGAGCTGATAAAGTTATTGGAATGCACTTTTTTAATCCAGTTCCAGTAATGAAGTTAGTTGAAGTTATAAATGGACAAAAAACTTCACCTGAAGTAACTGAAACTATTGTAAAATTGTCCGAAGAAGTTGGAAAAACACCTGTAAAAGTTGAAGAAGGACCAGGTTTTGTAGTTAATAGAATTTTGGTTCCAATGATCAACGAAGCAGCAGGAATATATGCAGAAAAATTGGCAAGCGCTGAAGACATTGATACAGCAATGAAACTTGGTGCAAATCATCCAATGGGACCTTTAGCTCTTGGAGATTTAATTGGACTTGATGTAGTTTTAGCTATCATGGAAGTTTTATATAGAGAATTTGGAGATCCAAAATATCGTCCGCATCCAATTATTAAAAAGATGGTTAGAGCTGGACAATTAGGAAGAAAGACAAAAGTAGGTTTCTACGATTATAATAAATAAAATAAATAAACTATAAGGGGACAAAAAATGTCCCCTTAATTTTTTGTTAATTTGCTATAATAATTATGAGGTGTACTATGAAAATTGAAGATATGAGCCTAATTAATAAATTAACTAATATACTTAATAATATCGTTTACACAGATCCGTATTGGTTAATGGCCAAATATCTAGTAGATAATATTGAGGATTTTAATAAAATTAATATTCATAAGATGAGCGAAGAGTGCTTTGTATCAAGAGCGACAATTAGAAGATTTGCAATATATCTAGGATATAAGAATTTTTATGATTTGAAAAGAAGTATTGATAATAATTTCTGCTATAAAAAAGTTTCTTATAAAAAACAAGGAGATTATTTCTTTAAGGATTTTAATGCATTAACAAATTTAATAGCAGAGTATTTTGCTGATATAAATGAACTAATTAAAAAAAATAATTTTTCTAGACTTATAAAAACAGTTTCTAACAAAAAAATATATTGTTTAGTATCCGGTAAGTTGTATGGAATATTACTTTCCTTTCAAGAGGAATTAATAATTTGTAAAAAAGAATTTTACTTATTTACAAATGCTAAACAATGTAGTTTTTCTAATCGTGAAAATTCAGAAATTATTGTAATATCCGCATCCGGTAAATTTGCAGATACATTAAATGAGACAATTAGTAAAGTCAAGATAAAAAAGAATCTGATAACTATAAATCAAAAATATAAAAATGCCAATTATGATTCTGTCTATTTAATGTCAAAAAAGGATATAAGCGATGTCAATATTGATATTTTCAATAAGTATATCTTAACATATCTTATGGATTATATATTAAATGAAATTAGAAAGGAAAAATTATGAAAAATTTAATCAATCAATTAAGCCATTTTTTACAAACTCTTGGTAGGTCAATGCTTCTTGCTATATCTGTAATGCCATGTGCTGCTATTTTAAATAGAATAAGCTCTGATGATATGCTAAATATTTTATTTTTAAAAGAAGCTGCGTGGACAATTTTTGCAATTTTGCCTATTTTATTTGCAGTATCTGTTGCAGGTGGAATTACCAAAGATAAGCATATTGCCGCTGGAGTTAGTTCAGTTGTTGTGTATGAAATACTAGTTAGAACATTAAAAGCTACAGATGATAGTGGGATAAATGTTTTTGGAAAAATTGCTGCTTTTAATGTGGAAAATAATATTCTTATAGGAATTATAGCAGGAATTATTGCTGGTTTTTTGTTATGAAAAGTTTAAGAATAAGACATTGCCAAAAGCTTTGGAATTTTTTTCAGGAAGAAGACTTGTTGTTATAATGTCTGCATTCTTTGCAATAATTTCTTCTTTAATATTATCTTTTATTTTTCCTATTATAGATAATGCAATAAATAATTTTGGAATATTTTTGGGAAATGCAAAACAGGCCCTTTCTTATTTGGCTTTTTTAATAGATTATTAATTCCTACTGGACTTCATCATATTATTAATACCTATATTCAAATGCAATTACCTTCATCACTGGATGCTTTTAAATCTGTAAGTGGTGAAATTCCAAGATATTTTGCAGGAGATCCAACTGCTGGCACTTATGTCTCGGGTATGTTTGGTATGATGATGTTTGGCTTAGTTGGAGCAAGTCTTGCTATGTATAAACAAGCATATAAACAAAATAAAGAAAGAGTTAAGGGTTTGTTGTATGCTGCTGCTTTATGTACATTCGTTACAGGAATAACTGAACCAATTGAGTTATCTTTCATGTTTGTATCTCCAGTACTTTTTGTAGTACATGCATTATTTACAGGTTTGTCTAATGTGATTTGTAATATTTTCAATATAAAGATAGTAGGTGTTGGAGGAAGTGGGTTAATTGATTATATTCTTCAATTTAATAAAGCGACACATCCAATATTGTTGATATTTGAAGGCATATTTATGTTTTTTTTATATTATTTAACTTTTTCTTTTCTAATTAAAAAGCTCAATTTAAAGACACCTGGTAGGGAAGATATTACAATTAATACTATTAATAAGGATATTAATATATCAGAAAAATCTAGAAGAATTCTTCAATACATTGGAGGAAATAACAATATAGAAGAGTTTGAAAATTGCATAACTAGACTTAGAATAAAATTATATGATATTAACAAGTTAGATGTTAAAAAGCTAAAGGAATTTGGTGTTATAGAGGTTATGAAAATGTCTAATAATAATGTACACTTGGTAATTGGTCTTGAAGTTGAAAAAATAGCTAATGAAATTGAATCAATTTTGAATGATGAAAAAATAGTTGAAGGTAGTAAAAATGATAATTAATGCAAAAAAAGTTTATACAGGGGAAGATATTCTAGTAAATAAAAAAATAATTATTGAGAATAAAAGCATTATGGCTATTAAAGATTCAAATGAGAAAAGTGATGATATTGTAATTCCAGGATTTATAGACATTCATAATCATGGAGGATATGGAATAGACTATTTGGAAAGTGATCTTAAACAATTTGAACTTCTACAAAAAAAACAAGCCTTAGAAGGTATTACCTCAATGATTGCAACAATAGGGCTATCAACTATCGAAAAAATGACAAAGGGAATTTTAAAAGTTGATGAATATATAAAAAATAAAAATACAACTGGCACTAAGATTCTAGGCATTCATCTTGAAGGTCCTTATTTGAGTCCTAAATACATGGGGGTTATGGATAAAAATTTAGTAAAAAATGATATTGAAATTCTTAACTATTGGATTAGCATTACTAAAAATATTAAAATTATGACTTTGGCAATTGAAGAAGATAAAGAATTTAAAATACTTAAAACTTTAATTAAAAACAATATAATAGCATCAGCTGGTCATTCTAATAGCAATACTCAAATAATGTTAAAAGCTAAAAAAATAGGACTAGATCAAGTGACTCATCTTTTTAATGCAATGAGGCCATTACACCATAGAGAACTTGGTATTTTAGGCATCGGACTATGTGATGATGATTTTTATGCAGAAATGGCAGGCTGTGATATGCTCTCCATCGACCCTTTAGTATGGAAAATGGTTTATAGAACTAAAACTTCAAATAAGATTATACTTACTACTGATGCATTGACCTTAAAAGGTTTAGGGGATGGAAGGTATAATTATATGGGCCATAAATTAAATATAATTGATGGTTTTTGCTATACTGATTATAATGGTTCCTGTAGATTACCTGGAAAGCCGATGACATTTATAGATTCTATAAAAAATGTTATCAAATGCACAAATGCTTCGCTTGAAGATATAGTGAAAATGAGTAGTGTTAATCCTTCAAAGCGATTGAAACTAGAAAAAAAGGGAAAATTATTGCCAGGATTTGATGCAGATATTAGTATTATAGATGAAAAAATCAATATTAAAAAAGTAATTATTGAAGGTAAAGAATATCGATAATCAATAAAAAAGTATCAGTCAAATTCCGACTGATACTTTTTAGCTTTAATTATCTTTTACAAATAGATTCTTAATTTTATCAATTATTGAATTATTTTCCTTTTGTTTTTCTTTTGCTTTTTTCTCAGGTTTTTTTATTTCGGGTGTTTTCATAACAAATTGAACTAGCTCTACATCTTTATTTTTATCAGATACAAATGACTGAGGTTTGTAGTCTTTGTTATCGAATTTTTCCAACATTTTTTCTATTTGATCATCGACTTTACCATCAATTTTATAACTTTCAGTTCTAAATTCCCCAGTTTTATCTTTTAATTTATTACTACCATCTAAAATTTCAGAAAGTCCATTATCTAAGCTTTCTACTCCATCACTTGCTTTATCTACATTCATGGATAATTCTCTAATACCAAAAGCAAGTTCGCTTGAACCTTCGCTTAAACTGCTTGTAGCTAGAGCTAATTTGCTAGATGAATCTATTATTTTATTTGTATTTGAATTTAATTCATTGGCTCCACTTATCAATTCATCAATTCCATTAGATGCTTCTTGTAATTTAGAAGTATTTTGTTTTAATTGATATAATCCATTTTTGAGTTTTGATATAGACTTTGTAACCGTAGAACTTGCCTCATGAGCTTTTGAAATTTGGCTTGAAAGATCCTCAAGTTTTGAAATTTCATCCTTTGTTGGTAGTTTATCAAGAAATTCATCTGTAAAATCACTTAAATTTTCTAAATCCTTAGACCATTTTCTTAATGTTGCGATTGAATCTGAAAGATCTAAATTATCGGTTATACCTTCTAGCTTGTAATCTTCTAGTTCTAACGGGCTTATTTCTTCATTAGATACTTCATCTAGTTTACTTTGTGATAAATTATTAATTATTTCATTTGCTTTATCCTCATCAATTAAATCTTCGTCTAAAGCTTCATATATATAATCTATACTTTGATCTATAGAAGAATCTAATGTATTAATATTTTGATTAATTTTATCGATAGTATCATTAATTTCTGAATCTGTTTGATTTTTATAATCATCTAAAATATTTTCGATTTTGTCTATACTCTCATTATAGTTTTTAACATTTGAATTATCGTATTCTTCAAGCCTATCAGCAATTGAATTAAGCAATGTAGAAGTATCCGAAATAATTTCTGAGGCATCTTTAATATTGTCCCTATAGTCATTTAGAGTATTTAGTAATTTTTCAAGATATTCTCTATCTCCACTTTCTTCAAACTTTTCTACTAAATCATCTAATTGTTTTAAGCCATCAGTTATTTTAGAACTTGCTTCTTCTAAAGACATGGGAGCATTTTTTCCATTAATTGAATCATACATTAAATTCACTGCATCATCAATTTTGTATAAGTCTTTTAATTGATCTAATTCATTTATACCATCAGTTAATTTATCTACTCCCATTGCATAATCTCTTATGCCTGAAGCAAGTAAATAAGCATTTTCTTCAAATTCTTGACTACCATTTTTTAATTCAAAAGCTCCCTTATCTAGTTGGTCTGTACCATCTTTAAATTGCTTCATTCCATCATTTAATTCGCTTGATCCATCTTTTGCACTACTTATTCCATCATTTAAGCTTATTGCTCCTTCATTAAATCCTTCTGCTGCATCTTTGACTTTATCTAAATCTTTATCTAAAGATGAAGTATCAATCATTCCTTTATCAATTGCAAAAGATGCAGGAATAGCTAAGAAATTTATAGATTCCATTTCAAAATCTTTTATATTACATGTAATTTTTGTGTCAAGACTTTGTTTAGGTAAGATATTATATATTATCTGTCTATTTTTTGATGAATTACCGACATTTGCATCTTTTGCATTTATATTTTTAGCATGTTCAGTATTTAATAATATGGTAGCTTGTAGCAGATAATTATCATAATAATCTTTCTTCAAATTTTTATTTTAATCAACTTTAATACTGATTTCTAAAAATCCACTTTTGCCTTTTAGATTAGAAGAATCAATTTTTTTACCATCTAATTTATAATCTATATCTATATTCCAAGGCATATTTTTAGAATCGAGATCACCTTGATAGTAAAATTTGCCTTTTTTTGCATCAAATGATACTTTTCCTTCTTGATTTTTTAATTTGTCTGAAGTAGTCAAATTTTTGATTTTTTTATATTGACCAAAATCTTCAATTTGAGTATTGTTTTTGACATCAAATTGATTAATTACAAATACATCTTCTACATCTCCTTTTGAGTTTAGATTAATAAATACATTCTCATCTTTAGTATAAGAAGAGCTTGCAAAACAAGTCGAAGAACTTACAAAAGTTATTACAAGCCCAGTTGATAGAGCAATTGTGTTTTTAACTAATTTATTAAGATTTTTATTCATAGAATTTTAACCCCTTACTTCCTTTTTCTATAAATTTATCAAATATTACAATTAAACTTGGAAGAATTATTGATACTATAAATAGTGATACCAAAGCGCCACGGCCTATCAAAGTTCCAAGTTGAGCCAACACTAGATTTGTAGAAATAAATCCCATTACTATGCCTGAAAGAGCAAGGATAGAACTTGATGTTAGAATCGACAATATACTAGTTTTAAATGCATTTTTTATAGCCCTATGCTTATTCTCTTTTACCCTGTATTCAATATATCTTTGAGTAAATAAAATAGCATAATCTATAGTTGCCCCAAGTTGTACAGAATTTATTATTAAATATGAAATATAATGTAGAGTAGTCGACTGAAAATATGGAATAGCAAGGTTAAACCATATAGCAGATTTGATTGCAAGTGTTAAAATTATTGGTATAGAAATTGACTTGAATGTCAAAATCAATACTATAAAAACAAATAAAAATGATAATATATTTACTCTAGTATTATCAGCAGTTATTGTGTATTTTAAATCAGCAGTGCTTACCAAATCGCCTGCAATATGATAATCGCCATCTTTATAATATTTTTTTGCTATATCATATATTTCATCTACGACATCAACCCAGTTATCATCAGATTCTTCAACATCTAGCTTTAAAACATATCTTGAAAAATCTTTGCTATATAATTGCTTTCTATCATTTTCTGGTACGAATCCTTGTGGGATTTGTAGACCAACAATTTCTGGATAACTTAGAAGACTTGTTACATGTTTATTTTTCTTTAAAGCATCATTTAATTGCTTTTCTTTTTTTGCATCACCTTTTTTTACCATAATTACAATTGGATTAGAAGAACCGAATTCTTTATCTATTGCAATTAAATCTCTTCCCATTTGAGTTTGCTCAGTAGAATAAATCTGGCTTGCTCCAAATAGGAATTTATTTTTAGACTGAGCAAAAAATGATGGAACAACAAGAATTATAAATATTGCAATAGTCAAATACTTTTTAATATTAACTATAATTTCTGATGTTTTCTCAAAACTAGGAATTATACTTTTATGTTTAGTTTTATCTATTAATCTATAGAAACTAACAGATAATGCTGGAAGAAGTATCAAAACACAGATGAGTGAAAATACGATAGATTTAGTCATAACCCATCCCATATCAGGGCCCAATTTAAAACGCATTAATATTAAAGCAGCAAATCCAGTAGCTGTCGTTAAACCACTAGATAAAATTGAGCTTACTGATTCTTTTACACTTTTTGCCATCGCAGTTTTGATATCATCTTCTTTTTTTCTATTTTCTGCAAAGCGATGCAGCAAAAATATGGAATAGTCCATGCTAACAGCTAATTGTAATATGCTACCTGCGGCATTTGTCACAAAAGAGATGGTACCAAAGATCAGGTTACTACCTCTATTTAGCATTATTGCAATACCTATTGTAGTCATAAATAAGATCGGTTCAAAATATGAATCTGTCGTCAAAAACAAAATTACCAATACAATAGGTATTACAATAAACATAATTTTTTGTATGTCTTTGGCAGTATGTATCGGACTTAAAGAGTCGGTTACGGCAGGGCCAGACATTGAGTTTTTATCACCGATAATCTCTCTAATATCATCTATAGTATTAGAATTCTCATCAACTGTCAAAGAGAAAAGAGCATTTTTATCTTTATACCATTCTTTAACAGTCCTTTGATCCATCATTTCTAATGGTTCATAGATGTCAACTTCATCATCTAACCATGTAATCTCTTCAACACCTTTTATTTTTGATAATTTATTCTTATATTCTAGCGCATCGGCTATATTTACATTTTTTATCATCACCCTCATATTGGGAATCTCAGTATCATATTCATTCTTCATAATATCTAAGGCCTTTGTTGATTTTGCCTCATCAGGTAGATAATCTTTTAGATCATAATCTACGTCAACAAATAATGAACATATTGCTGAAATTATAGTTAAGATGATAAAAAGAGAAATTACTTTTTTTCTATTGTTTAATATAAATTTTGTTATATTCTCCATTTTACACCTCTTTTCAAAAAATAGACACATGTCTATTTTTTTATCCTGGATATAGTATACTAAGCATTTAAAAAAATTCAAGTAGAAATTTATTTGATTATTTTTAAATTTTAAATTAAATTAGATATAGAGGTATGTTATGAGCAATAAGCGTAGTAAAACAAAAAATATTTTAAAGAAAAATTTAATAGAACTTCTCAAATATAATTCAATTAAGGATATAACAGTAAGTAGACTAAGTAATGCTTCAAATATTAATAGATCCACTTTTTATCTTCATTATAAAGATATCTATCAACTTCTTAATGAGATGGAAGATGAAGTAATAGAAACTTTTAAACAAATAAGTGAGAGTCATAGCACAAAAGATTTACAAAAAAATCCGCATAAAATATTATATGATTATTTTACCTACATAAAGGAAAACAAAGAAATCTTTATGACATTATTTAATGGTAAAGAACATGCTCCATTTATAAATAAAATAAAACTTCTTATAAAGCGCAGATGCTTACATGAGTGGGACAAATTATTTAAAGTAAAAGAAGATCCCAAATTTGATTTTTATTATTCATTTATTTCTTCTGGATTTATTGGACTTTTAGAGATTTGGCAAGACAATAACTTCAAAGAGTCTCCAGAAGAATTAGCAGATATAGCGCTTGATCTTATGTTAAATGGAATTGGATTATTTTTAAATGAAAGCGAGGATTAGAAATGGATATTACAGCAATTGTTGCTGATAATTTTAAATTAGATCAAAAAAATGTAAAAAATGCAATTGAATTAATGGATGAAGGTTCTACAATTGCATTTATTGCACGATATAGAAAAGAAAAAACTGGAAATTTAATAGATGAACAATTAAGAGAAATAGAAAGCTTAGTCAATAAATTAAGAAATCTAGAAAAAAGACAGCAAGAAATAATCTCATCTCTTGAAAGTCAAGACAAATTAACAAAAGAATTAGAGTTAAAAATTCTAAATTCAAAAACACAAACTGAATTAGAAGATATTTATCAACCATTTAAGAAAAAGAGAAAAACTAGAGCAGATAAAGCAAAGGAAATGGGCCTTGAAATTTTATCTAATTTAGTTTTTGAAGATAAGGATAAAGAAGAATTTTATAAAAAAGCTGTATTAATCAAAGATACTAATCTTACTAAGGATCAATTAATAGAAAAAAGTTTAGATATTATAGCAGAAGACTTATCTAATAATATTCAAATCAGAAATATAATTAGAAGGGATGCTTTTGTAAGAGCAAGAATTGTTTGTGAAAAGAAAAATGATGAAAATAATCTATATCAAAATTATTATGATCTAGACAAAAAAATAAAAGATTTAAAATCTTTTCAAATTCTAGCAATTAATAGAGCTGAAAAAAATGATGCATTAACTGTAAAAATGAATTTTTCAGATCAATATAATAAGACATTAATTTCAAATTTATTTAATTTAAAAACTCCTTTTTCTAAAAATCTACTCGATAAAGCAATTGATGATAGTTATAAAAGACTATTACTTCCTCAAATTAAAACTGAGATTAAAAATAATATTACGGAAAAAGCAGAAGATGAGTCTATTAAAGTATTTTCAAAAAATCTTAAACCCTATCTTTTACAAAAACCTGTTCTAAAACAAAATATCATAGGCCTAGATCCTGGCTATAGAACAGGATGTAAGGTTTCAGTTGTAGATAAAATGGGTAAATATTTAGAAAGTACAGTAATTTATCCGGCTAAACCAAAAGAGGATATAGAAGGTTCAATTAGAGTACTTAATTATTTAATAGATAAATATGATGTAACATTAATTGCGCTTGGAAATGGAACAGCTAGTAGAGAAACTGAGAGCATGCTAAAAAAACTATTGGATTCAACTGATAAAAAATTAAGTTATGCAATAGTAAATGAAGCTGGAGCAAGTATTTATTCTGCTTCAAAATTAGCTAAAGAAGAGTTTCCGAATCTAGATGTTACTATAAGATCATCAATTTCATTGGCAAGAAGATTACAAGATCCAATGGCAGAACTTGTAAAAATCGATCCAAAACATATTGGTGTAGGTCAATATCAACATGATTTAAACCAAAAGAAATTAGATGACCAATTAAATAAAGTTGTTACAGACGCAGTTAATGAAGTAGGAGTAAATATAAATAATGCTTCATTTTCATTGCTTTCATATGTTTCAGGATTATCAGTTCCTTTGGCTAAAAGGATTGAAGAAATGGTAAAAAATGGAGAACTTAATTCCAGAGAGGATCTTAAAAAAGTTAAAGGATTGGGAGAAAAAACTTTTAAACTATCCAGTGGATTTTTGCGTTTTCCAGATTCGAAAAATATTCTTGATAATACTGCAGTTCATCCTGAAAGTTATGGAGTTGCAAATAAAATAATTGGCCGTGATCTAGATAAAATTGACCTTGAAAAAGTAAGCGAAGAATTAGAAGTTGGCAAAGAAACTTTAAAAGATATTATTAAGGAGCTAAAAAAACCAGGAAGAGACCCAAGAGAAAATAATCCTGATGTCATAACAAAAAGTGAAGTTGTAACAATCGATGATCTAAAAGAAGGCATGATTATTAAAGGAAAAGTAAGAAATGTAACAGATTTCGGCTGTTTTGTAGATATAGGCGTCGGCATTGATGCATTGGTTCACATTTCAAATATGAGTGAAAAATTTATAAAAGATCCTAGCGATATAGTAAAAGTTTCTGATATAATTGAAGTAAAGATTATAGAAATCGATAAAAAAAGAGAAAGAATTGGTCTTTCGATGAAAGGTATTTAAGGAGAATTTATGTTTGACTTTTTAAAAAAGAATAAAAAATCTGTTGAAAAAACACTTGAAATTAAAAACCCAATTGATGGCAAAGTTATTAGAATTGAAGAAGTCCCAGATCCTGTTTTTGCGCAAAAAATGGTAGGAGATGGTTTTGCTGTAGAACCAAATAGCGGAATAGTAAAAGCACCAGTATCAGGTGAGATAGTTCTTCAACCAGATGGACTTCATGCATGTGGTATCAGAACCGATGAAGGAATAGAAGTAATGGTACATTTTGGAACGGACACCGTTGAATTAAATGGCGAGGGATTTAGCTCAGAAGTTAATATTGGAGATTATGTAGAAGTCGGCGATGTAGTATTGACAGTGGATATTGATTTGATAAGAGAAAAAGTTCCATCATTAGTATCTCCTGTAATTGTTACAAATCCTGATATATGCACATTATCTGAAGTTGATATCAATGCTAAACAAGGAGAAACTGCTCAAAGAGCAACGCTAAATGAGTAATGAATTGACAATAATAAATATATATGTTATCATTTTCTTGAGTTAAAATGAACTAAAAATAAATTTTTTGGAATATTTTAAAATTGTTTAAATAAAAAATAATTTAGGATTGTATATGAAAATTATTGATTCATTACTAGACAAAGAAAGTTTTAAAGAAGAGATTTTAAAAAATTACAATAATGTATTGGTGCTATTTAATGCACGCTATTCTATGTTTTCTGATGATGCTAAAAAATATTTTAGAGAGATATCTGATAATACATTTTCAACAAAAGAATTTCTTATATTAGAAGCAGATAGAAATTATGATTTAGTTGAAAAAATAGGTATTTCATCTTTGCCAGCAATTTATTCTTATAAAGATGGCAAAAAAATTGCAGCTTTAGAAGGCGTATTTTCAAAAGATGATATCTTGAATTTAGTTTAATTAGGAGGTTATTTTATGTTAACAGATGCTTCATTAATGTTAAAAAAAGCATATGATGGTCATTATGCTATTGGCCAATTTAATATCAATAATTTAGAATGGACAAGAGCAATATTAGAAGTTGCAGAAGAAAAAAATTCAGCAGTAATATTAGGTGTATCTGAAGGTGCAGCTAAGTATATGGGCGGATTTAATGTTGTTAAAAAAATGGTTGAAGGAATGGATAAAGATCTCAATATAACAGTTCCTGTAGCAATTCATTTAGATCATGGTAGTTATGAAGGCGCTAAAAAGGCTATTGAAGCTGGTTTTACTTCAATCATGTTTGATGGATCTTCACTTCCAATTGAAGAAAATATTGAAAAAACAAAAGAAATAATTGAAATTTGTCATAGTAAAAATATTTCAGTAGAAGCTGAAGTTGGAGGAATCGGTGGTGAAGAAGATGGTATAGTTTCAGAAGGAGAATTAGCTGATCCTGAAGAATGTAAACAAGTAGCTGAACTTGGAGTAGATTTCCTAGCTGCAGGTATTGGAAATATCCATGGTGTATATCCTGAAGATTGGAAGGGATTAAGTTTTGATCAATTATCAAAAATCAGAGAGCAAATAGGGGATATACCAATGGTTCTTCATGGAGGAACAGGAATACCTGAAGATCAAGTAAAAAGAGCTATTGAAAAAGGCGTATCAAAGATTAATATTAACACTGAATGTCAAATAGTATTTACTGAAGCAACTAGAAAATATTTTGAAGAAAATAGGGATAAAGACAAAAAAGGATTTGACCCAAGAAAAGTTTTGAAACCAGGTTTTGAAGCAATAAAAGATAAAGTAAGAGAAAAAATGGAATTTTTTGGTTGCATAGATAGTGCAAAATAATAATGGACAAAGCCGGGTTTTCCGGCTTAGTTCATGGTGAGAAATTATGGAAAAAGAATATACAGTAGAACAACTAAAAGAATTAAGGCTAGTAGATCTTAGAAAAATTGCAAAAGATTTAAATATTAAGTCAATTACTGCCTATAGAAAAGATGAATTAGTAGAAAAGATTAGACGAGCTTTTTATAAATTAAAAAAAGATGAAGAATTAGAAAAAGAAGAATTAAATCAACAATATCAAAATGATAATAATGATTATGAAGAAAATAAATATTCTTATAAAGATGAGTACGATGAAGAATACTCACAAGATTACAAAGAAGATTCCGAAGATGATTATTATTATGAAGAAGATGAAGATAAAGATGATACTTTTGATTTAGGAAAAAAATTTGATACAAGTGGATTATTAATATTACATCCTGACGGATTTGGTTTTTTAAAGACAAAACTTTATTATAATAGTAATGATGATATATATGTATCCCCAACACAAATAAGAAGATTTAAACTAAAAACTGGTGATTTTATAGAAGGAATTGCTAGAGTTAAACGTGATAAAGATAAATTTTCCCCACTAATTTTTGTAAAAACGGTTAATGGTATTAGCCCTATAGATTCATATAATAGAGATAATTTTGAAGATTTAACTCCAATTTTCCCAGATAGAAAAATTAAACTAGAAATTTCAAAAGAAGACTATGCTCAAAGAATAGTTGATTTAGTAAGTCCAATTGGTAGAGGGCAAAGAGGTTTAATTGTATCACCTCCAAAAGCAGGAAAGACTACTTTATTAAAAGCAATCGAAAAATCCATAGAGAGAAATAATCCTGATATTAAAGTTATTGTTTTATTAATAGATGAAAGACCAGAAGAAGTTACTGATATTAAACGTTTTGTAAATCAATATAGAGATGAAAATGATGAATTCTTAAAGACTGAAGTAGTTGCATCTACCTTTGATGAAGTTCCACAAAATCATATTGATACATCAGAATTAGTTATAGAAAGAGCAAAAAGATTGGTTGAAGCCGGTGGAAATGTAGTAATATTATTGGATTCTATTACTAGATTATCTAGGGCATATAATATTATGACACCGCAATCTGGAAGGACACTTTCTGGTGGTTTGGATCCAATGGCTTTGGTAGGACCTAAAAAATTCTTTGGAGCAGCTAGAAATATAGAAAATGGCGGTTCTTTGACAATCATAGCTACAACTCTGGTAGATACAGGAAGTAGAATGGATGATATGATATTTGAAGAATTCAAAGGAACCGGTAATATGGAATTACACCTGGATAGATCACTTGCAGAAAAAAGAATATATCCTGCTGTTAATATATTTAAATCTGGTACAAGAAGAGATGATCTTCTACAAGATGAAGAAGAGATTGAATGTATGTTTAAACTTAGAAACATGCAAAATGATGAGGACAACACGACAATCAAAGAGTTTATTAAATGGATTAAAAGAACAAATTCAAATGATCAGTTTAAAAAACTTATAAATAAGCAATTTGAAAGTTAATTTTATCATATTTTTAATATTTTTTTAATATTAAGGTTATATAATCTAATGTAGGCGGTAAACATGAAAGAAAATAAATATTTATCTAGAATATTAAATTATATCACCTTGTTTATTACAGTACTTATAGTAATATTTTGTATACGGGGTTATAGAAGAGGAATTTTCAATTCTCCTCAAACAATTAAAAATTTTATAGCGAATTTTGGAATGCTTGCACCATTTGCATTTATTATTTTCCAAATAATTCAGGTTGTTTTTCCTATAATTCCGGGAGGATTATCCTTATTAGCAGGAGTATTGATGTTTGGACCTTTATGGGGATTTTTATATAATTATATAGGGATTTGTCTAGGTTCAATATCAGCTTTTTTGATTGCTAGAAGATATGGTAAAGGTCTCATACTTTCTCTTTTTGGTAGAGAAAAATATAAAAAATATTCTTCAAAATTACAGGATAAAAAATATAATGTATTTTTTGCCTTAGCAATATTTTTTCCTGTAGCACCAGATGATCTTTTATGCTATCTAACTGGATTATCAAATATGAGTCTTAGAGAATTTAGCGTGATCATTATTCTCGGAAAGCCAATGTCTATAGCTTTATATTCATTTGGTCTTCATTTCGGATTTGATTTTATAATGAAATGGGTCAAGTAAGATAAAGAAGATTTATAGTATTAAACAAATTACTAAATTATAATCTAATTGTTGAAATATTTTCATTGCAATATACTATCGATTATGGTATAATTATAATCGCTTATTGAAAGAGAAATACGAGGTGTAATATGAAAAAGGGAATTCATCCAGAATATCATGAGGCAACTGTAACTTGTCAAGCTTGTGGCAACACATTTACAGTTGGTTCAACAAAAGAAGATATTAAAGTTGAAGTTTGTTCTGAATGCCACCCATTCTATACAGGTAGACAAAGATTTGCTGAACGTGGTGGTAATGTAGAAAAATTCAACAAAAAATACGGAAGAAACTAAAAAGGTTAGAGGCATCTCTAGCCTTTATTTTTTTAATATGAATATAAAAACATTATTAGACAAAGATTATGAAACGGCTCTTTTAGCACTTATATATTTAACAGATAAAAGCAGAAATTTTCTCATATTAAATCAAGATATGGAAATTTCTGATAATCTCTATGAAAGAGTCTTAAATATTATAAAAAAAGTAAACTCAAACTATCCAGTTCAGTATGCAATAGGCAAGTGGAATTTTTATGGTATTGATCTTAAAGTTAATGAAAATGCACTAATACCACGCTTTGAAACCGAATTATTGGTAGAAGAGACTATTAAAAGAGCAAAAACTATAGGAGCAAAAAAAATACTTGATATTGGGACAGGTTCTGGGGCTATTTCAATAGCTTTAGCTAAAAATTTAGAAGATGCTTCTATAGTTGGAATAGATATTTCAAAAAAAGCATTAAAATTAGCAAATGAAAATAGATTATTACATAATCTTTCTAATTTAGAATTTATTGAGTCCGATTTATTTTCCAATGTAGATCAAAGATTTGATATTATAGTTTCAAATCCACCTTATATTAGTAAAAAAGATTATGATAATTTAGATGAGAAATTGTATTATGAACCCCAAGATGCTCTTTTAGCAAAAGAAGATGGACTTTACTTTTATAAGAGAATAATAAAAGATTCCATGAGTTATCTAAATAAAAATGGTATTATATTATTTGAAATAGGATATGATCAAAGACAAAAAGTAGTTGATTTATTCAAAGAATATAATTTTAGGCATATTAAATCAATCAAAGATTTTAACGATTTTGATAGAATAGTACTTGCTTATAAATAGGAGGTTTTATGTTTGATAATTTAGCAAATACAGAGAAAAAATTTCTTGAATTAGAAAAATCCATGGCTAATCCTGAAGTTTTATCTGATATGCAAAAATTTCAAAAGATAAATAAAGAATACAACGAATTAAAACCTGTTGTAGAAAAATATAGACAGATAAAATCATCAGAGTCAACAATTTCTGAAAATAAAGAATTATTAAATGAAACAAAAGATGATGAAATGATACAAATGCTTAAAGATCAGATTTCTGAAGAAGAAAAAAATCTTGAGAAATATAACCAAGAAATGAAAATTCTTTTAATTCCAAAAGATCCTAATGATCAAAAAAATGTATTTGTTGAGATTAGAGCTGGCGCTGGTGGAGATGAAGCTGGTCTTTTTGCAGGTGACCTTTATAGAATGTATCATATGTATGCTGATAGTCAGCATTTTAAAACAGAAGAAATAGAATATCAATCACAAGGTGTAGGGGGCATAAAAGAGGCCGTATTTATGGTTAAGGGCAATGGCGCCTATTCGAAATTAAAATATGAATCAGGTGTTCATAGAGTCCAAAGGGTGCCAGAAACAGAATCTGGAGGAAGAATCCATACATCAACAGCTACTGTTGCTGTTCTACCAGAAGCTGATGATGTAGATATTGACATTGATCCTAATGATTTGAGAATAGATGTTTATAGATCAAGTGGTCATGGTGGCCAATCAGTTAATACGACAGATAGTGCAGTTAGAATTACTCATAAGCCAACAGGACTTGTTGTAAGCTGTCAAGATGAAAAAAGCCAGTTAAAAAATAAAGATAAAGCAATGAAAGTCTTAAGATCTAGACTATTAGAATTAGAAGAAGAAAAAAGACAAAAAGAAATTTCTGATGACAGAAAAAGTCAGGTAGGTACTGGCGATAGATCCGAACGAATAAGAACTTATAATTTTCCTCAAGGACGTATTACAGATCATAGAATTTCAAAGACCATTTATCAATTACAAGATTTTTTAGATGGAAATATCGAAGAAATGATTGATTCTCTTATTTCCTATGATCAAACAAAGAAATTAGAAAAAATTGGTGAAAATAATTAGTGTTTGAAATTTTATCAAAAAGATTTGTCCTTGATTATAATAATATAAAAGATAAAAATGTTAGGGCTAAGCTCATTTCGTTATCATCAGTTTTAGTCACAGCGATTAATGTTTTTTTATTTTTGGTTAAAATAATTTTGGGTCTTTTAATTGGTTCTATGGCGATTATAAGTGATGCCTTTAACAATTTAAGTGATGTCTTATGTTCTTTAATTTCGCTTATAGGTTCTAAGATGAGCTTAAAGCCTGCAGATAAGGACCACCCATTAGGACATGGAAGAAGTGAATACATTGCAAGTTTTGTTGTTAGCATTATTATAATGTTTGTAGGTTTTGAACTATTTAGAAACTCTTTTGTAAGTTTTTTTGATAAAAGGACTATAAACATTAGTTCTATAGGGCTAATAATTCTTGCTATAACAACTATTTTTAAATTATATACTTATTTTTTGAATCGCAAATTATATAAAAAACTTGATTCAAATTTAAATTATGCAATAGCTTTGGATTCAAAAAATGATATTTTAGCTACATCTGTGATTATAATTAGCCTTATAATACAAAGATATGTCAAATTTAATATAGATAGTCTTTTGGGACTTTTAGTATCAATTTTGGTTTTTAAACCAGGAGTTGAGCTTGCAAAAGAAACAATAGATTGTCTTCTTGGCAAAAAAATAGATGATGAAATTGTATTGACGATAGAAAATATAATCAAGAAAAGTCCTCTAGTTGTAGGTTTTCATGATCTTAGAATTCATGATTATGGCAATGATATTTTAATGGGATCTTGTCATATGGAGGTTGCAGGCAATCTTGATGTTCTTACAGTACATGAAGAAATAGATAAACTTGAAAAACAGATTAAAAATCAAACAGGAGTAGATATAACAATTCATATGGATCCTACTTTTTGTATAACATCTAATGAAGTTAAGAAATTAGAAAAGAGTGATATAAATGAAGACAAAAGTCTTTAAGATAGACAGAGAAAATTTGTCAAAAGAGTTGTTAGAAAAAGCTAGTAGTTATATTTTAAATGATGGATTGGTAGCAATGCCAACAGAGACAGTTTATGGCCTTAGCGCAAATGGTTTAAGTGATAATGCTTGTCATAAAATATTTAAAGCTAAAAATAGGCCTTCAGATAATCCATTAATTCTTCATATTTCTAAACTAGAACAGCTATATTCACTGGTAGAAGATATCCCAGAAGACATCAATGATTTGATGAAAAATCTATGGCCAGGTCCAATGACTTTAATTTTTAAAAAGAGTAAATTAATTCCTGATACAGTCTGTGCAAAAGGTGATACTGTTGCAATTAGAATGCCTGAAGATATAATTGCAAGAGAATTTATCACAATGTGCAACAAACCACTTGCTGCACCTTCAGCAAATATTTCTGGAAGACCATCCCCAACTAATGCAGAGGATGTTTATTATGACATGAATGGTAAAATTGATGCCATAATAGATGGCGGAAATTGTAAAATAGGCATTGAATCTACAGTTATAGATGTCTCACAAAAGCCTTATACAATATTAAGGCCTGGATTTTACACTTATGAATTTCTAAAAACTTATATTGAAGATATTAAATTAGATGATAGTTTGGTGGATCCAAATAAAATTCCAAAATCTCCAGGACAAAAATATAAACACTATGCACCAAAAGCAAAGATGGAAGTTTATGTAGGTCAAAGTGCAATTTCTAAGATAAAAAATATATTAGAAAATACTGACAAAAAAGTAGGACTTTTATTATTTGATGATGCTATTGATCAATTTAAAGATTATGAAGTCATTAGCCTTGGAGATAGAAATGATCTATTACAAATGAGTCATAGATTATTTACAGCTTTAAGAATATTAGATAGAAAAAATGTGGACTTAATACTCGCTGAAGGCGTCTATGACAAAGAGCTTGGCAAAAGTATAATGAATAGAATGAAAAAATCAGCATCAGGTAATGTTCATTATTTATAAGCTTTAAAAAAATAAATTTTTAATATATAATTATAGAAAAGGAGGTCGCATGAACGAAATAGTAGTACTCGATCATCCGGTTATAAAACATAAATTAACAATACTTAGAGATAAAAATACCGGAACTAATGAATTTAGACAATTAATTAAAGAAATAACTGTAATGTTAGCATATGAAGCTACAAAGGACTTGCCAGTTGAAGAAATAGAAGTAGAAACTCCTATGACTAAGACAATAGGCTATAGATTAAGTGGAAAAAAACTTGGAATAATACCAATATTACGTGCTGGTTTAGGCATGGTTGATGGTTTATTAGAAGTATTTCCAGCAGCTAGAGTAGGCCATATCGGAATGTATAGAGATGAAGAAACTTTAAAACCTGTTGATTATTATTGTAAATTGCCAAAAGATTCTTCAGAAAGAGACATGTTAGTTATTGATCCTATGCTTGCTACAGGTGGTTCAGCTAGTGATGCGATTTCCAAGCTAAAAGAAATAGGTTGTGGCTCAATTAGATTACTAAATATTATCGCAGCACCAGAAGGAATCAAAAAGATTCAACAAGATCATCCTGATGTATCTATATATGTTAGTCAATTGGATGAAAAACTAAATGATGATGGATATATATTACCAGGACTAGGAGATGCAGGCGATAGATTATTTGGAACAAAATAAGCTTCTAATCTTACTTAAAAATATATAAAAATGCAAGATGGGAGGATACTATGCCTGAAAATAACGAAATTTTAGTTGTAAATGGCAATGGTCCGTTACACGGTAGAGTTAAAGTGTCGGGAGCAAAAAATTCTGCATTACCGATATTAGCAGCATGTCTTCTTGGTACAGAAGATATAATATTAGAAGAAGTACCAAAATTAAAAGATGTCGAAATAATGATTGAAGTACTCAAGTCTTTGGGCTCAGAGGTTGAGTATCTCGATGAGACAACTTTAAAAATAAATTCTAAAAATTTAAATTCTTACGAGACACCTTTCGAATTGATGGATAAAATGAGAGCTTCATTTGTGGTCATGGGGCCACTTCTCGCTCGTTTTAATAAAACAAAGACTAAATCACCAGGTGGATGTAATATTGGAAAAAGACCAATCGACCTTCATCTTAAGGGATTTTCAGCATTAAATGCAAAGACTATTCAAAACCATGATGAAATTTCTGCTATTGCAGAAGATGGACTTAAAGGATCTGTAGTTTATTTGGATTTTCCTTCTGTAGGTGCTACACAAAATATAATGATGGCAGCTACAATGGCAAAAGGATTAACTACAATTGAAAATGCAGCGAAAGAACCTGAAATTGTAGATCTATCTAATTTTTTATCTAAATTAGGAGCTAAAATTAAAGGTGCAGGTACATCTACAATAATGATAGAAGGTGTTGATAAATTAACTGGAACAACTCATTCAATAATACCAGATAGAATTGAGGCGGCGACATATATGCTAGCTGCAGCAATGACAAAGGGAGATATAGTTATAGAAAATGTCATTGCATCACATATAAGACCTATAATTGCTAAACTAATTGAGGTAGGTTGCATCATAGAAGAAAGCGAAGATGATGATGTAATAAGAGTTAAAGCAGATAAAAGACTAAAGGGTACAAGCATAAAGACACTTCCATACCCAGGATTTCCAACAGATGTTCAAGCTCAATTTATGGCTTTAATGACAGTATGTGAAGGCGAGAGTCTAGTTAAAGAAACTGTATTTGAAAATAGATTTATGCATGTAGATCAGTTAAAAAAGATGGGAGCCTTTGTAGTAACTGAAGGCAATGAAGCGGCAATTTTGGGCGTTGACAAATTAAAAGGAGCCGATGTTAAAGCTACAGACCTGAGAGCAGGAGCTGCTTTAGTAATGGCAGGACTTGTAGCAGAGGGCGAGACTAGAATATCTGATATATATCATATTGATAGAGGTTATAGCGATATAGTTTCAAAATTTAGCAATTTAGGAGCTAAAATAAAAAGAATAAAGGTAGAATAATGAAAATTGAAGGCTTAGTTACCAATACTATATTTAGAAATGATGATTCAAATTATGCGGTAATTTCAGTAAATACTGAAGATGGAGATATGGTATGTGTGGGAACTATGCCTTTTTTTAATGAAGGTGAAAATGTTGAAATCACTGGAGAATTGGTTTATCACGAAAAATATGGCGAACAATTAAAAGTAAATGATATAAAAATAAAAAAGCCAACAGATAAAAATTCTGTAGTTAAATTTCTAACAGGAGCTAATATCAAAGGAATTGGCAAAAAGACATCTGAAGAAATCTATAATAAATTTGGAGAAAATTCACTAGACATTATATATTATCAGCCTGATAGATTGCTAGAAGTTGAAGGAATTGGTAAGAAAAAATTAGAGGATATAAAAGTTTCAATAGATGATTTTGTATTTAACAAAGATCAGCTACTTTTCTTACAAGGTTTAAACTTAAGTTACAATCTGTCTAATAAAATAATTGAAGAATATGGAGAAGAATGTGAGAAAATAATTAGAAATAATCCATATCAACTGGTAGAAGACATAAAAGGTATTGGATTTTTAATGGCAGATGATATTGCGAAAAATTTAAAGATTAAACATGATTCACCATTTAGAATATCCGCTGGAATTATATATTATTTAAAATATAGATCAGAATTTAATGGAGATACTTGTATAAACGTAAAAACTTTAATAGTAGAAGTTTCTAAATTACTAAAAGTGGATAAATCACAGGTTGTAGAAGTGTTAGAAAAAGATACTTTCAAGGACAAGTTTGTGATAAGTAGAATTAAGGAAGAAAATTATATTTATCTAAAGCATTTATATGATGCAGAAAAAGAAGTTGCTTTTAGACTCGCCCAGCTTGAACTTAAAGAATGTGATTATGATTTTGATTTTGAAATAGAAGATAGATATCCAAATTTTTCAAAAGAACAAATTTCAGCGGTAAAAAAAGCATTACAAAATAATTTTCTTGTCATTACTGGAGGCCCTGGTACGGGAAAAACGACTATTATAAAAGCTATTGTGGAACTTTTAGAAAAAGAAGAATATACATATTATCTATGTGCACCGACAGGCAGAGCTGCAAAAAGAATGCAAGAATCTACAGACAGATCAAGTTATACAATACATAGACTAATTGGTCTTGGTAAAGAAAATCCGGATGAAATTTACAATGAAGATAATCCTTTAGAATGTGATTATTTAATTGTAGATGAAGTTAGTATGGTAGATATCTTTCTTATGAATCATCTTTTAAAGGCAATTACTTCACAAACATCTTTAATCTTAGTGGGAGATGCTGATCAATTACCATCTGTAGGTGCAGGAAATGTTTTGTATGATTTGTTAGATGCTGGAATCAATCATGTTAAACTTGAAAAAATTTATAGACAAGCACAACAATCTAATATAACTATTAATGCTCATAGAATAAACAAAGGAAAATACCCTATATTAAATCAAAAAGGTAAAGATTTTTTCTTTATTGAAAGTGATTATGAAAAAATAGATCTTGTAATTAATGAGCTTATATCAAAGAGACTACCAAGGTTTTATAAACTAGATCCTATTAAAGATATTCAAATTCTTTCACCTTCTAAAAAAAGTAATGCTGGAGTCATTCATTTAAATGAATTACTACAAAAAACTCTTAATAAAGAAAGTGAGTTTTTGGAAATTAATAGTAAAATTTTTAAGAAAAAAGATAAAGTAATGCAAATAAGAAATAATTATGATCTTAGTTTTTTTGACTCAAATTTTAACTATGGAGAAGGTGTATTTAATGGAGATATGGGATATATCTCTGAAATAGATGATGAGAATGATATTATAAAAGTCAATTTTTTTGATGAAAAAATAGCTAAATATGATAGAGAAAATCTATCTGATTTGAGTTTATCTTATGCTATTACAATCCATAAATCACAAGGTTCAGAATTTGACTGCGTAATAATTCCTGTTACAAAAACACCTTTTATGCTTCTTACAAGAAATTTATTGTATACTGCAATAACAAGAGCTAAAAAATTGGTTATTTTAGTGGGTGATAAAAGACATCTTAAAATGATGGTAGATAATAATATTACCTCGAAAAGATCTACCCAATTGAGCTATCGGATAAGGGAGAGTCTAAATGAGCTTATATGATATAATTTTTCAAAATCAAAAGTATTGTAAATTTTGTGGTAATAATGAAATATATCAATATGATTTATGTGAAGATTGTTTAGATAGACTTGATCAGGTAGATAATCATGCTCAAATAATGGGCACAGAAGTTTTTTATCCGTATTTTTATAATGGAATCTTAAAAGAGATGCTTCATGAATATAAATTTAACAGAAAAACTGTATACGCTCATGTATTTGCTAAAATGATTATAGATTTTGATAGGAGAAAAAATATATTTTCTAAATTTGATTATGTATTAACTTCTCCACTTCATATCTCTAAGAGAAGATCTAGAGGATTTGATCATATTAAATTAATTCTTGATCTAGTTTCAAAAGAGATAGACATAGATTATGTAGATGGATTTGAAAAGATAAAAAGAACAAAGATGCAACATATGTTAAATAAAGATCAAAGAACTAAAAATCTTACTAATGCTTTTAAATTTAAAAATTATGAAAAGTACAAAGACAGCTCAATTTTAATATTTGATGATATAATTACTACAGGCAATACGCTAAAGACAATTAGAAAAACTTTGGAAAAAAAGAATATAAAAAAAATAAGTGCAATGGCAATTACTTCAACATATCAAATTAATAATTCAAATAAATAA
>JAUNAV010000018.1 GCA_030527425.1 Tissierellia bacterium | reverse complement strand
ACATCAAGTCCTTTTTCTTTTGATGTGTAATAAGCTAATAATTGACAACAAACGACTGACAAAATTGGATATAGCCAGTCATTTATCTCGGGTAATTTATATACGAAACTAGATATATTTCTAAGCTTAGAATTATCTTCTTTCGAAATTATAAATACATCTGCACCACGGCTTACGACCTCTTCAATATTTGAAATTGTCTTATCCATTATATTATCTTGAGTTATTACTGAAACTACTGGAGTATTTTCTTCAATTAGTGCAATTGTTCCATGTTTTAATTCACCAGCAGCAAAAGCTTCACAATGAATATATGAAACCTCTTTTAATTTCAATGCCCCCTCAGTTACAGTGCAAAAATCAAGTAATCGTCCGATATAAAAGACATGTTCTTTATCTTTAATCTTTTTAGCATATTCTTTAATACTGTCTTGATTTTTTAGAATTTCTTCAATTTTTTCAGAAACTTTTGATAACTGTTGTATTTTTTGATCAATCCATTTATCATCTTTTATATTTAATTTCTTACAAAAATCTAAGGCTAGAGTATACATTGAAACAATTTGAGTTGTATATGCTTTAGTACTTGCAACAGCAATTTCAGGTCCAGCATTTAAATAAATTACTTTATCCGACTCACGAGCAATTGAAGAGCCTACGACATTTGTAATTGCTATTGTCTTAGCTCCATTTTTCTTTGACTCACGAAGTGCTGCCAATGTATCAGCTGTTTCTCCCGATTGACTTAGAAGAATTACTAAAGTATTTTCATCTACAAAAGGATCATTGTATCTAAATTCACTTGCAATATCACAGATTACTGGAATTTTTGCAAATTTTTCAAAAGCATACTTACCTACCATGCCTGCATTATAGGCTGTACCACATGCAATTATATATATTCTTTTGAAATTTTCAATTTCTTCTTTGCTAAATGAATTGTCCTTTAAATCTAAATGTCTATCATGAATTTTATCTCTTAAACAATCAATTATAGCTGTGGGTTGTTCGTTGATCTCTTTGATCATAAAATGATCATAGCCTTCTTTTGTAGCATCTTCCATAGACCAGGTAACTCTATCTATCTTTTTGTCTAAAATATTAAGCTCTTTATCATAAATAGTACAATTTTTGCCATTAAGATCGACTATATCGCCTTCATCAAGATATATTACATCCTTAGTGTATTCTAAAAGTGAAGGAATGTCACTTGCTAATATGTGGCCATCTTCTAAAACACCCATTACAAGTGGAGACTGATTTCTAACAGCCACTAATCTATCCTCATCTTTTGCAATTACACCTATTGCAAATGAACCCTCAAGCAATTTAATGGCCTTATTTACAGCTTCTAATAAATCAGAGTCATAATATTTTGAAATAAGCGCTGCAATAACTTCTGTGTCGGTTTCAGATTTAAAATTATAGCCCTCTTTTATTAGATCTTCTTTTAATTGTCTATAATTTTCAATGATACCATTGTGAACTACAGCAATCTTTTGGTCTTCAGAAACATGAGGATGACTATTTACATCATTAGCCTCACCATGGGTTGCCCATCTAATATGACCAATTCCAATATGACTATCTACTGAATTGTCTTTTAGAATTTCCTTTAAATTCTCAATTCTTCCACTTTTTTTAAAGCATTCTATCTCTTCGTTTTTTAAGGCAATTCCAGCTGAGTCATATCCTCTATACTCCAATTTTTTTAAGCCATCTAAGATGATCTTTTTAGCATAATCTCTACCTTTATAACAAACTATTCCGCACATAATGCCTCCTAAAATATTTAATTTTGAGACTTACACTTCATTTTCTTTGTAATCCAATTGCTTGGAATTTTGTAAAATGCTAAGGCTGTGAACCCATGGAGTACCCGCCGAATATTCGATAACTCCATTCCTCGTCACCCTAAAGGGTCTGGCGCTTTGTTAATTTTTTGTCTCTGTCATATGTTAACACAAAATGAAAAAAAAGAAAATATTTGACATCTAATTTTAAAAACTATATAATAGAGTTATCAAAGAAAGGAGATTGTATGGTTGAGAGTAATACAATAAAAAATAATAAGAATATGCTTCCTTCTTACACTATTGGAGAAGAAATATTTAATTCTGTAACACATGGCATTGGCGTGTTGATGTCCATTGCTTTTATGATAATGCTAATAATTAAATTTAAATTAGACACAGCAATGGTAGTTTCATCTATAATATATAGTATATGTTTGATGAATATGTACTTATCCTCAACATTATACCACGCCATTACGAATAAAAAGGCAAAGTCTATTTTAAGATACTTTGATCATAGAGCAATCTTTCTATGTATAGCAGGAACCTACACACCGATGCTTGTAAGAAGCTTTACAGGCACTATTAGAATTTCTCTTTTAGTGTTGATTTGGAGTCTTTGCTATATAGGAATTGGAATTAAGCTCTATGCATTTTTAAAGAAAAAAGTTAAAGCCCTCGAAAAACTTTCTTTATTTTTATACATTATGATCGGCTGGATCTCCTTATTTTTGTTAAAAGAAATAATTGCTCAGATGGGATTATTGTCATTTTGGCTAATTTTTGCAGGCGGAGTTCTTTATTCAGTCGGAGTTGTATTTTACAAAAAGAAAGGCAAAAAATACTTTCATTCGATCTGGCATATATTCATAATGCTTGCATCAATATGTCAATTTTTGGCATTGTTCTTATCATAATCGCAGTTTTTGCTGCGATTTTTTTATTATATATTTTTTTGCTTTTATAAAGTTATAATATGAATTAATTTAAAATTAAGTTGGAAACGATACTATTTTGTTGTTTATATATTTAAAATATATATATATTAAATTATCAATTAAGTATTATAAATATAGTTGAAAATTATTTTTATTTATGCTATTATATAATTGAAAGTGGTAATTTACAAATATATATGAACGAAATTTATATTAGTAAAGCATTTAAATCACTTAAATTGAAAGAGGATGTCATGAATAAAACAAAGAAAAATTTTATAGATTACATATCATATATACCATTTATAATTGCATCTACTTTCTTTTTAATAACTTTTATGGAATATTTCATATTGAAAAATCCATTTAGCATAGATGTAATAATCAAATCCTTTATATTCACCTTCCCACAACTTATCTTCTTTGTGATAATTAAAAGACATTATAAAATAAATCATATTAGCAAAATTAGCATAAGTGCATGTATACTAATACTTGCAATTTTCATAAATGTTCTAGAAGCTATGATGATTTAAAAAAGATCTTTCTGTAGTTTTGAAAGATCTTTTTTAAATTTATTTTTTAAGATTGTAATAGATTTCTATCAACTTCATTAAAGCTATCAGCTATTAACAACGAAACTAATGCGTCTATATCGACATTTAACATCGTTCTAAACATTCCACTAAACCAATCTATTCCTGCAAATATTCCTATTGCTTCTAATGGAAACCCTAATGCTGGTATTACAATAGTTAAAGCGACAATACCTCCTCCTGGAACTACCACCGTACCTAAGCATGCCAATGATGAAAGCACCACTATTTGAATAATACTTGAAAATTCAAGTTCTAAGTCATACATTTTTCCTATAACTACACAAACTATTGATAAAAACATTGCTAAACCATTTGAATTTAAGACCATGCCTAAAGGATTAACTACATCAGAGACTGATTTAGAAACTCCAAATTTTTCTTCACTATCTTTCATTTTTAAAGGTAAAGTTACAGCTGAAGAAGTTGTAGTCAATGCCATTATCGTCATAGGCATTATCTTTTTTAATAGTTTTATAGGGCTAACTTTTAGTTTTAATCCTATTAAAAATAACCAAACTAATAGATATAAAAAGCTTGCTACTCCAAAGATGATTAAAAATCCGATCAAAGGAATTAAAATCTTAGCTCCGCTAATTCCTGTTGCAGCTGCAAATAAAGCTGCTATACCTATTGGTGCTAGTAACATTATTTTTCCAATCATAAAAGTTAATGATTCATAAATAGATTTAGTTATATCCAATATAACTTCAGCAGCATGTATATTTTTTTGTTTCATTTTATTAAGTGTCAATCCAAAAAGAATAGAAAATATAATTATATTAATCATATTACCACTAGCTAATGATTCTATTATATTTGTAGGAAAAAAGTCCAATATCATTTCAATCCATGATGCTTCTTTTGCTTCAAAACTGTCAACACTAGCTTCTACATTTATACTTCCTGCTGGTAAAATATTTCCTGCTAGAATTCCAAAAGCTGCTGCAATGATGGTACCTAATGTAAAGTAAAAAAACAGTCTAGTTCCTAATTTTCCAATCTTTTCTCCGTCGGTATTACCCAGTGAATCTATTACAGCTGACATTATCAAAAGGGCTATTGACATTTGTATTAGTCTTATAAATATATCTCCTACAACTTTTATTGGCGCAATATTTTCCTTAAACATAAGCCCTAAAATTAATCCAATAACCATCGCAATAATAATCTGCACTGTCAAAGAAATCTTTTTCTTAAATAACATATCTTCCTCCTAAATATTTTTTAGTGCATAATAAATCCCAAGTATTGTATCGGCACCTGAAGTATGTCCATAATTTAATATTTGTTCAAAATATTCTGGACTTTTAGTCAATGCCTTTATTAAACTTTCACTAAAAATTTCTTTTCTAGCATATTTTAAAAATCTAGCGCTTATACTATTTGTTCTAGTATAATCAAAGTTGAAATCCAGTTTCTTATTTAACAAAAAATTAACCGCTAGAAATCCTGCTAAAAAATCATCACCCGATGGTGTTAATCCTTTTCCCAAACCTATTAAATCTTCCAAAGATTTACTAGAAATATAATCGCTGATGTATTCATATGAATCATAAAATTCTCTATCTATCAGACCAAAACCTGTTTTTGGCTTTAGTTTTTCTATCTTTGTTATGATTTTATTTTTATTTATCATTTTACCTTTTAGCTTAAGGTCAATGATTTTTGTATTTTCATTTAATATTAATTTAAATCTTTTATTTCTTATAGTATTTATATCTTTTAATGATATTGAAATACTTAAAGCATTTAAGCTTTCTAGATTTGAAAGATATAAATAATTACTTTTAGTTTTAAGATAGAGGCCTTTTTTAAAATCTATCATTTTATAAAAAGGCCCCTCTATAAAACTTATTAAATGATTTGGAATTTTTTCAATTTTAATTATCTCTAAGTTTTTGTGCATATGCTAGTATCGCTTTTTCAAAACATTTTAATGGTGCATTTACAGTACCGGCTCCAATTTGCCCTAAACCTGCTTTTTTATTTGCAATTCCTGTATTTATAACTGGTGCTATACCTAATTCAACAACTTTCATAGCATCAATTCCCAAAGGGCAACCTTTAAAATTCCAAGTAGGAATTATAAAATTGGGATTATTTGTAGTTACAATTTTTTGCATTCTATTTGATGTCTCTAGAGCATCATCAAATCCTCCAGCACCTACAAATCTAGTAACTGCAGGTGCTGCTATGGTGGTCATAGCTCCTATTCCAAAAGTTTCTGTTATAGCGCTATCTCCTATATCTTTATTGGCATCTTTCTCGCTAAATCCTGTAAAATATAAACCTTTTGGAGTATTTACAGGTGCTGTAAACCACCTATCTCCCATTCCAGCGATTTTTATTCCGAAGTTTTCTCCATTTCGACACATAGCAGTGACTATTGTGCCTTCTGTAATTTTTCTTGCTCCATCCATTACAGCTTTACCTGTTGCCATTGCGATATTTAAGAAAAATTGATCTGCATCAGCTAAAAATTGTAATACATCTGTTTTATCTTTTTCTGATATATCTAAGCTTGATATTGCAGGGGCTACATGTTTTAAGAAAACTAAAGTTGCTGCAATATTTCTTTGATGGAACTCATCTCCCATTGCAATAGCTTGTGCAATCATTGGATTGACACCAATTCCTTCCAATTTTAAAAGCGCTTTATCAAGAGTTGGTCCCAATACATCTGTCATCCAATGAAGTCTTGTTATAACCTCATTATCATAAGCTCCAAATCTTAAAACCTTGCCTATTCCTTCATTCATTATGCAATAGCCTACAGTTTTATTAATTTCATCTTCTACAACAAACATAGGCATATTCATTGATGTGATACCGCCCATAGGGCCAACAGCTTTTACATCATGACATGGAATAAATTTAATTTCTCCATTTTCAAGCATTCTAAAGGCTTCTTTTTCATTTTTTGCCCAACCTTCAAATAAAATTGCTCCGACACATGAGCCTTGCATTGGTTCTGTCATATTTTCATATTTTATTGGTGGTCCTGCATGTAAAAGCACTTTTTCTTTAAGTTCTGGAATGAGCTCTTTTGCAAGTTTAACTCTTTTGAGTACCGGCTTTGATTTTATTATTCTGTCCACTACAGATTTATTTGAGACTTTGATTTTTTCAATTGAATCTAGATAAGCTAGTGCATCGATTAGTTCTTTATTACCACCGGCTATTGGTCTAAAATTATATTGAATTACCTCACAATCAAAATTTTCTAAATTTTCTTTAAATGATGGCAGGCCGATATTTATTATCTTTAATTTTTTATCAAATATATCTACCCTTGGCTCTGATTTTGAAACTTCTTTGGTAGTTCTTCTATCAAGCACTTCTTTTTGTTTATAAGATACTTTATATCCAACTTGTGCCAAAGCATATTCTGTCGCTTTTCTATTTGTTCTAAATACTTTTGCTCCAGCTTCCTCTAATTTTTTCTTTTGATCATCTACATTTTGATAATCTTCATTTGTAGCACAGAGTGAAATTACAAATTCAAGTTTTTCATTAGAAGAATTTTTTATTATATCGACCAAAGTAGAAGCAGGATCATCATGTGAGCCATAACCCAATATAACATCTAATAATATTATTTTAGTATTTTCATCTTCTGCCGCTTTTTTAATAAATGGAATTCTAGCTGTAGGATCTATCATTGGATGTGGTTTGCCTTTAGTGTATTTATCATCTCCTAAATCTATTACTTCAAAGCCATCTTTTTTTAATATATATCCATCTTTTTTGTCTAAATCATTGAAATTTAAGACTTTTTTAATTAGATTAGCAGATTCTGTAGCTAAAGTTCCTCCACAGAATAAACCCTTTATTGTTCCTTTTTTCTCTTTTACTTCAAATTCATCTTCCATTTTTATAGGCGCTTGTTTATTTAATAAATTTATTGCTAATTTAGCTACTTCTTCTAAAGTATCTGCCCAATATAAGTTTTTATAATGATTTTGCATATTTTCGCCCATAAAAATTGCTGCCACCGGTTTTTTTGAATTATGGAGATATCGTTCTACCTTTTCTTTGACATCTTTAGCAGGTGGTTTTGATAAAGCAATTATAACCTTTGTATTATCATCATTCATAAGGGCATCTAAAGATTGTAAGAAAGTTGTTGCTTCAATTTCAGAATGAAGGTCTCTTCCGCCTGTACCAATGGCTTGAGAAATTCCATATCCATTTTGATCTAGTACAGAAACCACCTCTTGAATACCTGTTCCACTTGCTCCAACTATTCCAATTTCTCCTTTTTTTACTTTATTAGCAAAAGCTAGCGCAATACCATTAATGATACTTGTCCCGCAATCAGGTCCCATAACCAAAAGACCTTTTTTCTTTGCTTTTTCTTTTAATTTTTTTTCTTCTGAAATATCAACATTATCGGAAAAAAGCATTAAATTTAATCCCTTATCGAGACATTTATTCCCAATACTATAAGCATAAGTACCAGGAATTGAAATAAGCGCCATATTGGCATCATCCATCATTTCAAATGCTTCATCTAGAGTATCAGCATTTTTTTCTTTAGAAATATTTTCATTTGATGTTGATTCTAGTTCATCTTCGATGATTTTTATTATCTGACCTAAATTTTCATCTTCTTTTAAATCTAGTACAATTGCCACATCATTTGCTGTTGCTTCTTTGACCTCTTTAGTCAATAATCCATTTGAATCGAACATCTCTTTATTAGCTGGACTTGCCATCATTATAGAAGCTATATTTACAGATTCTAGATCATTTATTTTATTATTTAAAATCATTAAAGTCACGGAATCTTTGTATAAGTCTTTTTTTATTATTGTCTTAATCATAATTTCTCCTATTCAGCAAATCTATTTTTGTGATCATATCTATTGTAATGAATATCATCACTCTTAAGGTATTTGACGATTTCATCCGGAATTTCTATGCCATCTTTATTGCTTTTTTCTTCACGTATTTTCCCTCTTTGTCCAGGATAATACACTTTGTCATAGCCTGGAGCGGGCTTTATATTATTTAATTCGCTTAATGATTTGGTCATGTCTTCTTTAAATTTTTCACTTCCAACAAATCTTTCTGGATCAATAACTATATGAATTTGTCCCAATTCTCTTCCTACAGATAAATCATGATACATACTTGACACATGTCCACCAAAAGGCACTCCTAAAAGAACACCTGATAAAATGTCTACAAACATCATTAGCCCATATCCTTTAGCGCCAGCTATTGGCATTAGTGCATTTACCTCATGTGGATTTGTGGTTGGATTGCCTTTTTCATCTACTGCCCAATCGGAAGGAATTGACTCACCTTTACTTCTTTTATCTAGCACCTTTCCCCATGCTTGTACAGTTGTAGCCATATCAAACATCATATTTTCATCATTAGCAGATGGTGCGCTAATAGCTATAGGATTTGTTCCATAGTAAGGTTCACTTCCACCAAAAGGTACAGCCATAGGATCAGATTGACACATTGAAATTCCAATTAATCCTTCATCCCTTGCCATTTCACAATAGTATCCAATAGATCCTGAATGCGACAAACGTCTCATTCCTACTATTGCAACTCCATTTTCTTTTGCCATTTCTATTGCTTTTTGCATTCCCATTCTTGCAATTGTAAAACCAACTCCATTGTCACCATCAAGTATTCCAGAACAAGGGCCTGTTTTTTTCCAAGTAATATTTGGATTGGTATTTATTCCTCCCTTTGCAATTCTTTCTGAATAATACTCAACTCTTACTGCTCCATGAGAATGCCAACCTCTAGCATCAGAATATGCTAGAGTTTCGCTTGTTATGTTGGCATCTTTCTCACTAAGACCTGCTTTCATTAGCTTATTTTTCATTAATTGTCTTAATTGATCTCTTTTTAAAATCATCTTTTACTCCAAATTATATTTCAGGATCTCTATTGCAATCTTTTGAATAAATGTAAGAAAATTCTTCATCCTTTCCTACTGCATATGCAGCTTGGGGACAATATGATCCCATGAATAAATAATCTCCCTTTTGTACAGGAAACCACTCATTATCAAGATTATACATTCCCTTACCTGTTAAAATTAATGCACCATGCTCTTGAAAATGTGTTTCAATATAACCATGACTTGCACCAGGTTTAAAGGATAGTATATGAAAATTCATGTCAAATCCCAAATCATCTGCTGGTAATAATGTAGTGGTCTTTACATTATCCATATCTTCATAATTTGAATATTCCAATTCATTTACATTTCCGATAACTAAATGAGCTTTATGGCCCTCTAAATGTTGATATCTTCTTTTGTATAAAAATCCTTTTGCGTTTTTTGAAGATTTGTTTTCAAATTTTAATACTTCATCTTCTGGAGTAAATACATATCCTCCACTTGTCAAAGTTTTTTCACCTTCAGAAGTATAGACTACTATCTCTCCTTCATGGATGTATAAGAAAGTTTCTACACCATTTCCTCCAAAACCCTTTAAATTTTTACCACCTTCATTTATACTTATTAAATAATCACAAAATGATGCTCCTAAAAGTGGACTTGCAAGAATTGTAATATCACAATTTTCAAAACCATGTATTACATTTTTTACTAATCCATCCGGCTCTAGTATCGCATAATTGTCCTTAACTATAACCGATCTATTTTGTAAAATATCTTCTCTAAATCCTAATTGTCCATTTAAATAACTCATAATTACCTCCTAAATTAATATGCTAATTTATATAAAGTCTTCTCTAAAACTTTAATTCCTTTTTCTAAATCTGAAATATCCGTCTTCTCATGGATATTATGGCTAATTCCACCAATAGATGGCACAAAAATCATTCCAGTAGGAACAAATTCTGCAAAAATCTGCGAATCATGACCTGCGCCAGAATGCATTATTTCATAATCAAATTCTAGCTCTTTAACACTTTTTTCTATTAAATCTATCATTTCTTTATCCATCGGCACAGGTTCTTGATCCATCCATAGTTTATAATCTATATCTACTTTATGTTTAATTGCTATCTCATCCATTCTTCTTTCAAGCCATTTAGAGAATTCAGCTAGTATCTTTTTATCGGGATGTCTGCAATCTATAGAAAATTCACATACTCCTGGTACAACATTAACTGTATTTGGTATAATATTTACTCTTCCAAAAGTACATACTAATAAATCATCAGTTTCAACCGCTTTTTCGATAGCCTCTTTAACAATACATGAATAAGCATATATAGCATCTTTTCTATAACACATCCTAGTAGTACCTGCATGATTTGCTTGCCCTTGTATTTTTACATCATATCTTTTCTGCCCTGTAATCGCTGTAATAACACCAATTGGCTTATTTAAATTTTCAAGTAGATTACCCTGTTCTATATGAATTTCAACAAATTTACCTAAATTTCTTCTATCATTTTCTTCTTTAAATTTAAATCCGAGTCTTTTCATCTCATCGGTAAATTTTTTGCCATTTTTATCTTTTATATTTATAACATCTTGTTTTTTTGCTATGCCCATTACATTTTTTGATCCCCAAAAAACAGTAGGAAATCTTGAGCCTTCTTCTTCAGCTAATGCTACCAACTGAAAAGTTTTTTGAGGTTTTCCATATTTTTTTACAAGATTTTGGATTGCTATTAATCCAGCGACAATACCAAATTGGCCATCTAAATTTCCACCTTCTACAACACTATCGATATGAGAGCCTGTAGAGACAAATTCATTACTATAACCTTCAATAATTCCAAAAAGATTGCCCACATTATCGAATTCTGATTTAAAGCCAACCTTTTTAATTTCTAATTCTAATCTTTTTAACGCTTCATACCATTGGTCTGTATATAACAATCTAGTTATTCCTCCGCCCTCTAAAGCGCCAAAACTACTAAAAATCTTTTGATAATACTCAATTTGTTCTCGTATTTGCATATATTCTCCTCACATTATATTAAAGAGGTCATAATAGGTATTGTAATTAATGAAAAAAGGGAACAGATAAATACTATTTGGCTTGCAAATTTATCATCATTTCCAGTATTTGCGCTAAACATAGCAACATAGGCAGCTGTTGGCATTGACAATAGAACTGTTGGAATTACTATATTCATAGAAGAAAAGTTCAAAAATTTTAAGGCATAAATAATAACCAATGGATTTATTATCAATTTATTAAGTGAAGTTACATAGACCGCCTTATCTTTTATAGCATCTCTTATTTTAGTCCTTGAAAGTATGAGTCCTACAACAATCATTGCTAAAGGACTTGTAGCTGATGAAAGCATAATCATGGTAGAAAATAAAGGCTCAGGTATTTTTATATTTAATAAAAATAGACTTCCTCCAATAATTATTGAAATAACACCTGGATTTATTATTGCTTGTTTTAGAGAAGGTTTTGCACCTTTTGCATTTCTACCTATAAGATATACTCCAAAAGTCCAAGAGATGATTTCAAAAATAAAACCACCACAAATTACTGCATAAAAAAGTGATTGTTCACCCAAAAGCGATAATACTATGGGATATCCCATAAAAGAAGTATTTGATAAGATTGCTCCCGCCTGCATAATATCTTTTTTTCCCTCTTCTAAATTCGGAAAAAATCTTCTTACTACACTTGATGAAATAAACATCCAAATATAGCAACAAATCATAATTACAATTAAAATTAGAATATTATGGATTTTTTCGCTTGAGAAAGGTTGCTGCATTGCAAGAATTATAGTGGCAGGCATAGTGACCTTTAACACAAGCGATGTCAATTGCTTTTGACCATTTTGATCCACTATCTTAGCCTTTCCTACTGCAAAACCTACAATTATTAAAATAAATAATACACTTACTTTCTCAAGCGTTAAATAAAAATCCATAATTACCTCTTATTTCTTAAACAAAAACTTTCCTATTTTCTTATCTGTAACTCCATTTTCTTCAGAATATACAGTCTCTCCTCTTACAATTGTTCTAACAATCTTACATCCAACTTCTCTACCTACAAAAGCAGAAAATTTATTTTTATATTCTAATCCATCTTCTGTTATTGTATATGATTTATTTTTATCTATTAATGCAAAATCTGCATCAAATCCGACTTCAATTGCACCTTTATTCTTAAGTCCTAAATACCTTGCGACATTAGTTGCAGTTATATCTACAAATTGGCTTAAGCTCATATTTCTCTTATTTACAGCTTCATCAAATAAAATATCATAAGAATTTTGTAAGCTAGATATTCCGCCCCAAGCGCTGAAAGCTTTACCTTCTTTTAAATCAGGTGTACAAGGTGAATGATCAGATCCAATATATAAAATATCGCCTGCAAAAAGTCTTTTCCACATCTCTTCTAAATTATTTTTATCTCTTAAAGGTGGTGAACATTTTGCGCTATTTCCAATAGAATCTAATTCATCGGTAGTAAAATAGAAATAATGTGTACAACTTTCAGCTACTATATCAACGCCTTCTGCCCTAGCTTTTTTAATCTCATCAACTACTTCTGGACATGAGCAATGGCAAATAGTTAGCTTACAGCCTGTCTCTTTTGCAAAGAAAATTGCTCTTCTAACAGCTTCTACTTCCGTAAAAACAGGTCTACTATCGACATAATTTTCTAATGTATTTTCTCTTTCTTTGGCATATAATTTTCCTAATTTATCAGTAATTGATGGGTTCTCACAATGAAGATGTAATGAAAGAGATGTATCTTTTATGCGTCTCATTCCTTCCCATAAAGAATAATCATCTACATTTTCCATATCCCCATCAATGCTTCTATCACCGCATGATGCCATGAATGCTTTAAATCCAAGAACTCCCTCTTCTGCCATTTCTTTGATATCATCTAAAGAGCTTGGTGTCAATGCTGCTAAACTAAATACATCAACAGTTAATTTGTCTTTTCCTGCATTAACTTTTATTTCCAAAGCTTCTTTATTTTGTGTACAAGGAACTTGATTTAAAGGCATCTCTACGAAAGATGTAACTCCTCCCTTTGCGGCCGCTTTAGTTCCAGTTAAATATCCTTCCCAATTGTCTCTATAGCCGCCACCAGGTTCAGTAATATGAGTATGAGAATCAATCATGCCTGGTGTAACAATGAGATCTGTAGCATCTATTACTTCATTAGCCTCTACATCTAATTTACTACCTATTGCTGCTATTTTACCATCTTTTACTAGTATATCGGCCTTTTTTTCGCCCATATGAGTGACAACTAATCCATTTTTAATTAATAAATCGTACATTTTTACCTCCTAGTATTGTAGATTATTATTCACCTCTATCTGGTGGCATTTCTTGCTGTTTCCTATCAACTTTGTTTCTAAGGATTGTCTTTGCCAAAATTAGATATAGCACAAATGAAACTATAAAAGCTATTATCCAAGAAACTTGAGAGTATGAATGAAGATAAGGTACAAATTTAAATGATATTGGTACTAAAGCTGCTAAAATAGTTGATAAATAAGCTGAATAATTAATATCAGGCTTATAAAGATGAATCTCTTTAGCATAAATTCTTGTTAACCAAATATCTCTTTTTACCACAAAAAAGTAATGCGCTATCATCGTGCCTGCAATGGGTCCCATTAAACTTCCTATAATATCTAAGAAAAGGTATATTGATGTTTCATTTTTCATCAAATACCATGGGCATATTAAAAATGATATTATTGATGCAATGACAACACCTTTTTTATAGTCTATTTTCTTTGGAAATAAAGTTGCAAGTTGATAACCTGCAGGAACGATATTTCCAGTTGCATTTGTAGATATTGTAGTCATTAAAAGCACACCCAGAGCAAATATGATTGCAAAAAGATTATCCCATTTATTTACTATCTCTAATACATCAAACATTCTAGTTTTATAATATAAGCTACTGCCAACGAGTATGAATACTGAAGAAAATGCAAAAAGCAAGTATGAAATAAATAAACCCAATGCTTGTCCTAAGCTATATGACTTGAAATTTTTTGCATTTCTACCAAAATCAGAAGAACTTACCCCTGGAGCAGCCCATACACTTAACACACTTGAAATAATCATCAAATATATAAAGAAATTGGAATGCTCTTTTGTAACTCCAGATGAGTAATTAATGATTGGACTTATTCCTCCATTAATTTTTATTGACCATATTAGCATCCCTCCAAAGACTATATATATTAAAGGATTTAAAATAGCTGTAAATTTAGCTATTGTTTCTCCTCCACCAAGGCCAATAAAAAGATTAATCATCCAAAATAATATAAAAGCAATTAATCCTGGTATAGTAATACCTATTATTTCAAATCCATTTCCTATATTTAAAAAAGCAGGATATATTTTTGAAATCAAAATCAATAAAGCCTTGCTGCCTGCATAGGTTTGTAGGCCATACCACATTATTGCAGCTACTATTCCTCTTAAAAATCCTGGAAGTTTTGCACCCTTTGAACCATATGTACTTCTTAGAGACATAGAAGATGGAACTCCATATTCAAATCCATACATACCATTTAATATTAATAATGCCATAACCCCAAATGAACTAAGTGTTAAAGCCAACATGACATTTACTGTGCTCATTCCAAGAAATAAAAAACCACCAACCGCCAAATAATTAGGAACATTGTGCACACTACCCATCCATAATGTGAAATAGTTAAATAAGTTCCATGTTCTTTTTTCTTTTGTTACCGGTGCTAGATCTTCACTATAACCATTGTTAATAGCAATTTCTCTATCAGCTTTTGTAACCTTGATATCATATTTGTCCATACCTTTTATCCCTCCTATCTACATATTATTTAAAAAAGTTTTCCCAATCAACGGTATTATTTACAATAAAAAAATAATTTTTGTGCATATTTTACAAAATTTTAAATTTATGATAAACTAAAATTAAATTACAATAAAATAAATGTCCTTATAAATAGCCATTTATAGTTTTATAGTTAAAACATAAACACAATAGTTTAATATAGAAAATAGGATCAATTTTTTTATTAAAACGCTTTAAAAATATCGTTATTTTAAAAAGGGGATAATATGTTATTGAATGAAATACTTAAAAATAATAAATTAAATTATTTAAAACCACTTACTAATAAATCTTCTTTATTTAAGGAGATCATTTCAGTAGAATCAACCGAAACCCCAGATGCGCATAAATACATCTTAAAACACTCAATAGTCATAACAACAGCGATGATGTTTAAAGAAGATCAAAATCGACTAATTCACTTTATCGATAATTTAAATGAAAATCAAGCTACTGGTTTAGCCATAAAGGTAGGACGATTTTTAAAAACCTTAGATAAAAAAGTAATAGAACATTGTAATGATCTAAATTTTCCATTATTATTAATTCCCGATGATAAAACCTTAGGAAATGTATATCATGATTTTCTAAGACAATTGTGGGATTATGAACAGGATGGATTAACATATGCTTTAAATTCTCAAAGAATCTTTTCTTCTATGCTTCTTAAAAAACCTGATCTACAGATAATTCTAGATACATTAAATAGCATTTTAGATGTTGAAGTTGCTTTAGTTAACTCTTTTGCAGAATTTACAGCTTATACACATAATTTTCACTTCTTATTTAAGAAAAAATCACTCGCAAATTTATTGAAGAAGTACAAAAAGATCGATAAGCCTTATATTTGTGATATAATAGAAATTTCAAATGGTAAAAAACAAGAGATTAACTTTCATAAAATACTATTTGGAACCAATTATTGCTATTATCTTATCATTCAAAATTCTGAAAAATTAGATAAAAAGATAAGTAAATTTATTATTGATCAAGCGATATTTGCTATCTCATTTACAATAACTTTAAAACTAAATAATGAACATTTTGAATTACAAAAAAAAGAAAGAGCGCTGGATAATTTTCTAGTTTTGGCAAAAAAAGGTAAAGAAAAAGAGTGGATGGAGATTACAAATGATTTGATAATTCATCCTTTTTATTCCGGTATACATATTATCATACATTTTCCAGAATTTAATAAGTTTTTTCCAGAACATCTACAGCAAGAAGGATATACTCTTTTGTATAATTGGCTTAGAGAAAAATTTATTAAATTAGAAAATTTCAATATCATTCCACTAACCTTTTATAAATACTATTTGATTCAGTCAAGTAACCAAGATGTAGATTATTTAATTAAAACCATAAGTAAAATACTTAAAAATATAAAAATGTTTATAGGTTTGGAATCTAATATCACAATTGGCCCTAAATACTTTTCTTATAAGGGTATGAGAGAGTCTATTACTGAGACTATAAATGCAGTTAAATATGGTAAAATTCATCCAAAGTTTAAAAATGTCAAACTTACTAGAGCGCAAAACTATAAAAAATTATTCACACTGATTTCTAATAATCAAAAAGAATTTTTCTATGAAACAACACTAAAGAAACTAAGTGAAGATAGTCCACAAAAAGCAGAACTTAGAGAGACACTTAGAGTATGGCTTTTTAACCAAACCAATATGCAACAGACGGCTAAACAATTGTATTTGCACAGAAATACAGTTAATTATAGAATTGAAAAATGTAAAGATATTTTAGAAAGTGATCTTAAAGACCCTTTGGAACTATTTAATTTAGAAATAGCTTTAAATCTAAGCATCGAAGACTAAAATCAAAAAGAGACCTGTTGGTCTCTTTTGGTTTTAGGGTAAAATAAATTTCTATTATAATATACCGGGAAATTCTTTTTTTGCAAATCTAGTTTATTTTAAAGTTGCATTTAGAAAGTTTATAAACTTTGATCTGTCTTCAATTGTATTTAAATATATCAAAGATTTATTGTCTAGTTTCTGTCTTTGAAAGATATCTTCATTATTTTCTTGTTCTTCTTGTTTTTCAAAAACAAAATCTGTATTATCTACTTGAGTATTGTCTTTTATCTTATCGGATGGCTTATTCTTTTTTGAATCTTCTTTTAAAATAACATCAGATGGAATCTTTGTTATATCATCGATATCCACTGTCTTTGGCTTATTTTCTTTTATAATTATCTTTTCATTCTCACAAGATGATGAGGATGCAAAAGATGTATTGGTCATAAAGATTAAAATAAGTATCCGAAGGAATTTTTTCATATATCTCATAATATTCCTCCACTAATATGAGTATATAAATTTTTTGCGTTTTTGTCAAGAATTTGTGCTCTTAATGATTTTTATTTAGAGTTTATTTATAATTTTATTTCTAATTTCTATTTTTTTATTTAAATTATTCTTATAATCTCTAATATTTCTATCGAGTCTTAATTTCTCACCGCTTTTAAATTTGCTATTTGCATTCATGCCAATTCCTATTATATTTTCAATTTCTTCATTGACTACTATATTGTATATACATGCACTTTTATCTCTTTCAAAACCTATATTTTCCAAATTGGCCAAAATATCTTTTTGTCTATAAAGATAATATGGATTGTATCCAAATTTTTCTGTAAATTTAAAAATATTCTCCCAAGTTTTCTCTACATTTTCTCTTTCTTCTAAAAATCTTTTATGTGATTCATAGAATTTAGAACCTGATTTTCTTGACAGAGTATGAAAGGTTATATTTTTAGGCAATAATTTTTCTATAATTTTTAAATTTTTAGAAAATGTAAAATCATCTTCTGGTAGGCCTACAATAAAGTCCATGTTTACAATAAATTTTTCATTGGCATATTCTATCAATTCTATAAGTTTTTTCTCATCTTGATTTCTATTTAGCTTTCTTAAAAGTTTTTGATTAAAGCTTTGTGGATTTAAAGATATTCTATTTACATGGTATTTTTCAAATAGATCTATCTTTTTAAAATCCAAAGTATCTTCTCTTCCTGCTTCAACTGTAAATTCTTCTGCTTTAAATCTATTTAAATTATCTAGAAGTATTTCAAGCTGCTTAGTACTTAAACTAGATGGCGTACCTCCTCCGATATATATAGTATGAAATTTATCAACTTTTAATGACTCTAATTCTTTTAAGATCAGTTTTAAATAACAATCTCTATAATCATGCTTATTATAGATAATAGTAGGATATGAGCAATAGTCACATCTTGTCGGACAAAATGGGATATTTATATAAAGATTCATATTTTTCGGATCAAATGAGTATTTTTCTTGATTTTTTGCTATTACTTTTAAAAGCTCATATTTACTATCTGAAACTAAATACTCGCTTTTTATTTCATTTCCTATTTTACTAAAAAGTTTCATAGGCTTTGATCCAGTAAGTATGCCCCAAGAGGATTTATAATTTTCTTGTTTGCTAAATAGATTATAAAGTTTGATCTTTAGGTCCTTATTGTCTTTATAAGAAATTTCTCTATTCCCATAATAAATTTTTGAATCTATTTTTATATCGTAATTATCTTCTACAAACTCTAAATCCTCTTTATTAAAAAAGATAAGTAGAATATCAAATACGATTTTCTTTTTATTTTCTAATGACTTTATCTTCATATCTTTGACAAGAATTCATAAGCCCAGTTTAGATCTACAAGATGTGCTGATATTTCTTCAAAATATCTACTGTAATTATTCATTATTTGATCATAGAGTTCTTTTGGAAAATCCATTCTAAAATTTCCATCCTCTTTTATAAAAATCAACTTATCTTCGCCACCTATTTTTTCATAAAATACATTTTTGAGTGTAGAGTCATTTTTAATTTGAAAATTCTCACTTCCTAAAAGTACACATTTTAATAATTCAATTGCCCTATCTGACATTTTATTTTCAAAAATTGCAATCTTTTCTTTCAAATGATCAAAATCAGTTACCATCCTAATAATAAAATCGTCAAATTCTTTTTTGTCCAAAGCATCTAGAGCTGAAATTGCTTCGTTAAAATCAATTTTATTTTTTTCATAAATCAATTTGGGATCTGTTAGGATCATAAATTTTCTTTCGATATCAATATAGATTATCGGCGGATTTATGACATTTATAGCTGTACAATGTGGACAGATTGCCTCATAAAATGTATTATCTAATAATCTTTTTTTTAATGGATCAGAGCTTAGAATAATATTTTTATATTCTTTATTAAAAGTCTTAGAGCAATTATTGCATCTTAGCTTTATATTTCTCATCCTAAAACCTCTTTTGAAAGTCGATTTAATAAATCAAGTTTTTTCCATTGATCTTCTTCTTTTAAAATATTTCCTTCTTCTGTAGATGAAAATCCACATTGAGGCGATAGAATTACCCTTTCTTTTTCAATATAATTAAAGGCATCATTTAATCTTTCTTTTAAATAGTTAATATCTTCTAATTTGCCCGATTTACTAGTTACAATTCCAAGTACTACTTCCTTATCTTCTGGAATGCTTTTTAATGGCTTAAATGATCCACTTCTCTCATCGTCAAATTCAAGATAAAAACAATCGACTTTCTCTCTTTTTAATACAAAATCTGATACCTTTTCATATCCACCACTTGCAGCATATGTTGAATGATAATTTCCTCTACATATATGAGTTGCCACATGCATGTCAGATGGAGTTTTTTCAATTACTGAATTGTTGAGATTTAAGTATTCTTCCATCAATTTATCAATATCTAAGCCTTGAGTTTCTAAATCTTGTCTAAAATTATCATCTACAAACATACCCCAAGTACAATCGTCAAGTTGAAGATTTCTACAACCTGCTTCATATAATTCTTCTATAAACTCAACATATGCATTTATAATATCTTCTTGAAGGTTTTCATCTCTTAAATAGAATTTTTTGTAAGTATCAACGCCTTCTTCTCTTTTTATTTCCGCATATAATTGCGCCGGTGCTGGTATTGTCTGTTTTGCTTTAATATCATCTTCTTCAAATTGTTTTACAAATTTGAAATCTTCGATGAAAGGATGATTTTTCCCTCTGATTTTTCCAACTATTCCAATGGATTCAGCCCTTGTCTCTTCATCATGAAATATATAGCCATCTTCTGGATATGTCTTTTCAACACCTTCAAGGCCCCAAAAGAAGTCAAGATGCCACCAGCTTCTTCTAAATTCACCATCAGTTATTAATTTCAAACCGACACTTTTTTGTTTATTAATCAACTCTTCAATGTATTTGTCTTCAATTTTTCTGATTTCTTCAACTTCCATATGACCATGGGCGACTTCTCTTCTTGCATCTAAAAGCGCTTTGGGTCGTAGGAAACTTCCAACTGAATCAAATAAAATTTTTCTAGTCATAATTCTCTCTTTCTTGTTCTTCTAAATATCTTCTAAAATCTTTTAAGCTATCAAAAACCAATCTAGCTTCTTTAATAGTTTCTTCTCTTATGTCTAGATCTTTAATTAAAATCGATATTGCCTTTGCTTTATTAGCTGCTTTTAATCCATTTATAGAATCTTCTAAGATATAAGTTTCATTTTTATTTAAGCCTAGCTTTTTAATCGCTATATTAAATATCTCAGGATCCGGTTTGGCATTTACTATATCATCTGCTGATAGTATGATATCAAAATCATTTCGGATTTTTTCTTTATCCACTAAAAGATCAATCCTCTCTCTAGTAGATGAACTTGCCAGTGCTATTTTATAATTTCTTTCTTTCAAATACTCTATTAATTGATCATATCCTTCTTTTTTTAATGATCTTTTTGTATTAACTAGAATATTATGCCTTAAATTATTGAGATATTTTCTTATTTCTTTAACTTTTTGTTCTTCCACTTTGAAAATTTGAGCCATTTTCTTAGTAGAATCTTCCTCTTTTAGACCATTGATACTAAGCTTCATTTCAAGGTCAAAATCGAAACCAAAATGTTTAGCAGTTTCAATCCATGTCTTGTAATAAATCTTTTCAGTATCTAAAATGGTTCCATCCATGTCAAAAATTATACAATTCATCTTTATATACACAAAGAGGGCTTAAAAGCCCCCCTTTTTAATTAAAATTCTATCAAATTTAAACCAGTTTCATCATCATATACACGACCGATATATCCATCTACTATATCGACAAATATTTCTGCCGTCATCGATATAACTGCTTTATTCAAATGTCCAGCATGAGCAATTCCTTCATGATCTCCAACTGTTATGTGGAGATGATGATAGATTTCGCCATCCATTTGAGAAATATTTCCTGTAAGATTGGTGACTTCTAGCATCTCATTAAATTCTAAATTGTCATAATTCTTTTTTTCTTCATTGTAGATACCCATACTAAGCATACCTACTGCGCCTAAGCCAGTAATGCTTGCGGCTTTGATATTTTCCTTTTGCATTATATCTCTAATAGATTCAACTATTTCGTCTCCTCTATTTAATCTTATAACGAGCTTGTCGCCAAATCTTTTATAAATCATTATTTTACTCTTTTCTTTCTATTCCAAAATCTCATTTGAGTAACCATTTCGATCAATTTGTCATAATCATCAGCTATCATTTCAACTCCGTCTTGTTCATACATAGCTTTTGATACTTTGTCTTCTTCTTTTGAAGAAACCATAATTGGTTTGAAATGTTTATAAGTGTCTGAGATAAAGTCTTCAATTTCATCTCCAATTTCATCCATACAAGAATCTACACTTGCAACATAGATTGCATCAAAGTTTACTGCATCAGCTGAAGTAAATGACTCAGCTACCATACGATCGCCTATTTTACCCATATGATCTGCTACTACATTTACATAAATACCAGCTTTTTCAGCTTCATCTAATACCTTATCTACTTCATCTTTATCATAATCATCAGTTAAAAGTACGCCAAGTTTCATTGTATTTGGTTTCTTAGCTGTATTTTCCATGCTAACTGCTGGTGATTTTTCAACCTTTTTACCTTCATACTCAAAATCTTCTTGACGATCGGCATTGCCTTGAGTTTGCATTTCTTCTGTTTCTTCCTTAACTTCAAGTCCAAGATAATCAGCAATTTCTTTTGCCATATCTTTATCTACTTTAGCTACGAAATTAACAGAATTTTGTCTAACTTCTTCTCTTGATACTTTTGATAATTCAAATTTAAATGCATCTGCAATATGTTGTTTCTCAACTTCTTCAAGTGAATTTAAGAAAAGTTTTGGTTGAGTATAGAAGTCCATGAATTTTTCTGGTCTACCTCTAAGTGCAAAACCTTGCATTTTCTCAGCTTCTTCCATATATCCACCCTCATGGAATGGGCATCTTAATGGTTTATCTTCTTCTATTCTATTTTTTGAATAATTTGTCTCAGCTGTATGAATCTTTGTTTGCATGAAACCATCTCTTTGATTATTGTAGGTTTCATTAATTGGTCTATTTACTGGGATATGTTTGAAGTTTGGTCCACCAAGTCTATAGATTTGTGTATCTGAATATGAGAATAATCTACCTTGAAGAAGTGGATCATTACTTGGTTCAATTCCTCTTACCATATTTCCTGGGTGGAATGCTGCTTGTTCAGTTTCAGCAAAGAAGTTTTCAGGATTTCTATTAAGTTCCATAACTCCCATTTCTGTTACTGGTACAAGTTCTTCTGGCCAGAATTTTGTTGGATCAAGGATATCAAAATCAAACATGAATTCATCTTTTTGAGCAATGATTTGAACACCAAATTTCCATCTTGGATAATCTCCCTTATCAATTGCCTCTTGAAGATCTTTTCTGTGATAATCTGGATCTTTTCCAGCTATTGTTTGTGCTTCATCCCATACAAAAGAATGTACACCAAGTTCTGGTTTAAAGTGGAATTTAACGAAGAATACTTCTCCATCATTGTTTACAAATTTATATGTGTGAATTCCAAATCCTTCAACCATTCTATAGCTTCTAGGAATGTCTCTATCTGACATATGCCAAAATAGCGCATTTGCTGTCTCATGATTTGTTGAAACGAAATCCCAGAAATTATCATGTGCTGATTGAGCCTGTGGTGTTTCAGTCTTTGGTTCAGGTTTTACTGAATGAATAAAATCAGGGAATTTCATACCATCTTGAATGAAAAATACTGGTAGTGAAAGTCCTGGTAAGTCAAAGTTTCCTTCTTCTGTGTAGAATTTAACTGCAAATCCTCTTGGATCTCTTACAGTATCTGCACTTCCTCTAAAACCACCTACAGTTGAAAAACGAAGAAAAAGATCAGTCTGTTTTCCTTTTTCTCCGCATAGGAAATCAGCTGCAGTGTACTTGCTCATGTCATTGGTCAAAGTAAATGTACCATATGCACCTGTACCTCTTGCATGAACTACTCTTTCAGGAATTCTTTCTCTGTCAAAGTGCATCATTTTTTCTTGAAAATGAAAATCTTGCATTAAAGTTGGTCCTCTAAGACCTGCTTTTAATGAGAAATCATCCTCAGCTATTTTAACGCCTTCATCAGTCGTTAAATTTCCCTCATTTGAAACTTCATATTGTTTCATTTGTTCGTGTTTTTTGCTTTTTTTATCTTTATCTGTCATAATACCTCCTGTATTTTTATTTAACTAAATAGAAATACTCTGATAATATTAATTTACCCTTTTTTCTACTTTTGTAACATATGCTACTAACAAAAATATTTTTTTGTAGTATGATTTCTAAGAGGTGATAAAATGAGTAGTACTTTAGGACCAATACACTACATGATGTATGAAAAAATTAAATTTCAAGATATAATTACAGATTATTTGATGGATCATGACACAAGAGAAATTGACAAAATCCAAAAACCTGTTTCAACTGATGATCTAAGCAGCTTAATTGATCAAGAAAATATCCATGGCTGGCTTTCTTCAAGAATTGACATGGTTGAAAAAAGACTTGCGCTTGCATTTAAACTTTCAAAAAATCCAAAACAAAAAATGTATGAACTAGGTAGAAAAAAGGGCGAAAATAAAGATTTTTCTTCACTTTCTATAATCTTTAAAACCCTAAATTATTATCTACTAGATGGTATGCCTTGTGATAATGGTATGATGCCACAAGTTGATGATGAAAATAGTTTATATTTAATAACTAATAATAATTTGCATACCCAATACTATGAAAATGATGATATTAACCCCAATGATTCTTTGGATGATACATGCGCTGGAGGTCATTCACATGATCATCATGAAAATTTTGAGCTTCATCATGGTCAAATCAATCTAGATGATAATGAGACGGATCTATACCATCAAATGAGATATGAATTTTTAAAAGGATATTTTGAAAATTCTCCCTATAAAGTTGAAATTGTAAATGGAATAAGCTATAAGATTTCTGATAAATAATTAATAACAAAGAGCTGATAAAACAAAATATATCGTATTTATTGGCTCTTTTTAATTTATTTAAAATAAATTTAACTTTTAAATTAATAAAAATAGTAGATGAAATATAGATTCACCTACTTTTTTACATTATTTTCTAATAGTATAATATTTTCTTTTTGTAGATTTTTCCACCTATTACAAACATCGATATAACCGATATTACAAGTATTGCTATTGCAATTAGTCCTTCAGTAATTCCTGCATCTGCTTGTATGAGTCTATCGGGCATTTTAAATGCTGACCATAGCGGAATATAGCTCATGATCTTTGATGCCAAAGTCTCTGAAAACATGGGAAATAGACTTGTAAAATATCCAACCATTAAAAGCAATACGGCTGGCATAGCATATTTTTGAGCATCTTCTATCTTTTTTGTATATGATCCTAGTATAGCACCTAAAATGGTATAGAATACTACGGCAAATACCACAAGAATCAATGTTATAATCACATATCGCATATCAAGATTTATAGCTTGTTTTAATCCACTTAAATCAAATTTCTTTGGTATAAATAGATACCCCAATACTATAAATATTAAATATACTAACACATTTATTACTATAGCCATTAAAACACCTAAAATTTTTCCTACAAAATGCTCTTCAGGTTTTACAGATGAGAATAAAAATTCAAGTCTTTTTGAACCCTTATCCTGTGATATATCAACTAAGGTCAACTGAAGATAGGTATTTAATATCAAAAATAGGAAAATAACTATTATGTAACTAAGCATATTATAGCCACTTTTTGTCTCTTTTAGTATAATATTAGGCTTGTTATTGATAATACTTTTTTGATTTTGATCAAGTTTTGCATTATGATAGTTTAGATTTTTTTGAGCATTTTCAATTATGCTTTTATACTCACCATCAATATCACCATAGACTGTAGCTTCAATTATTCCATCTTTTTGTTCTATATGAGCATAAGTTTTTATTTCTTCATCTTTTAATGCTTTTTTTGCATCCTCAGCTGTCATATACTTAGTCTGTCTTTTTACAAAGAAATTATTCGGATCTTCATAATCTATTACGAGTTTTTCATTAGCTTTTTCATCAAATTTAGCTGTAAAAAATGGAACGGCAACTGAAATAATTATTCCAATAACTACAGGGAAAATTACCATAAACCAATATGATCCACTCTTAACTTGTTTTTTTAAAGTATCTTTAGCTATTATTAATGTTCTTCTCATGATTTCACCTTCATATTAAATATTTCGTTTAGTGTTGGTGGTTGTTGTGAAAACAGGCTTAAAAAGCCATATTTTTCATTTAAAATCCTATATATCTGCTCTCCTTTTTTCTCATCATTTATTCTAATATGCCAGTAATCTTTCTTTTCTATTTTTTCTACATAGTCATATTCTTGTAAAAAGCTTAGATCTTCATCTGTTTCAACTGTTATATCTAGACGTTCAAACTCATCTCTTATCTGCTTTATAGTTCCATATAATACTTTTTTACCATCTTTTAACATCATAAGTCTGTCTGAAACATTTTCAATATTTTCCATATTATGTGAGGAAAAAATTATTGTTTTACCCTTTTGTTTGTAGTCTATAATTATTCTTTGAAGTAGTTTTATATTTGATGGATCAAGTCCTGAAAATGGTTCATCTAGTATTAGAAGTTCTGGTTCATAGATCATTGCACAGATTAATTGTACTTTTTGCATATTACCTTTAGAAAGGGATTTTATCTTATCTTCCTTTTTTCCCTTTACCTCAAAGTATTCTATCATCTGGTCAATTTTTTCATCAGTGACTTTGAATTTATTGAGCTTAGAGAAAAATTTAATTTGTTCTTTCACCGTGCTTTTTTCTTGAAGTGATCTTTCTTCTGGTAAAAATGCAATGTCTTTTAATTTTATCTTTGACATATCATTATTCATATAGAGTATTTTTCCACTATAGTCTGTAAAATAATTTAGCATGCATCTAAAAAGAGTAGATTTACCCGCTCCATTTTGCCCTATTATCCCAAAGACCTCTCCCTTATTTATCTCAAAAGACAGGTCATTTACTGCTATATTGTCTTTAAATTTTTTTGTCAAATTTTCAACTTTTAATATACTTTCACTCATAAAATTTAAACAGCCTTTCTGTAGGTACTCTTTCGACCTTGTAATCGCCTTGATCATCTCTTAGATAGATGGGTCTTTCTGTATCTTTTTCTACAATTTCAGATTTATGATCTGGATATCCAAAAGCAATTACCGTGTGGATATCTTGTTTTAATGGAATATCTAAAAGATTTCTTACCTCTTTTCTATTTACTGATGCAATTATACAAGAACCTATGCCAAGATCCCACGCCTTTAAAGTCATATTTGAAATTGAAAGCCCAATATCTACATCAGTCATCGGAGATTTATCCATCTGATCTTTTAATACTACAATATACATCACAGGACGATGTCCTTTTTGTGGACGACCCTTGTCATTTTTGATAAGTCCTGCCCAATTGCAATTGTCTGTAATCTTATTTACCAAGTCTTCATCTAGTACAACAAGATACTTTAGCATCTGCTTATTTGCAGCTCTTGATGCATATTTTTGGCTTTCTATTATTTTTAAAGCATCTTCTTTATCTATCTTTTTATCCTCAAAAAAGGATCTATATGTTCTTCTTTGTTTTAGATAGAGATCTAAATTCATGTCTGCTCCTTTCTTGTATTATACATTATAATACAGTTATATCACTTAATCAACCTTACTTATTATTTACCCAAAAAAAGCTGTGCTTATTTAAGCACAGCCTTTAAATAATCTATGAAACTTTCTAAATTAAATCTATTTACAATTAAACTTTTTTCTCTTGTATCATCTTTGATAACTCGTCCTCTTTTTTCTTTCAAATCCACCTTTAGGCCCATCTGTTCAAAAATGAAAGCTTCAGGAGTTGTAAATAGATAGAATAATAAAAGAGATTTGAATTTGTCTTGGTCTGTTTGGGGATATTTTCTAGACAAAAGCTCTTTTAATTCTTTTGAATGGCCTCTTTCAACCAATTCATTTTCTTCAATGTAGATATCTCTTATTATATCAAGTGGCAAAATAAATCTGTCGATGTGTTTTTCTAAAACTATATCAAGTGCATGGGGATCTGTAAAAGCATTAAATTCAGCAAAAGCTGTTACATCTCCTTTTTGAAAAGCGCAGGCTTTCATAAAAAGATGATCGATATATTCTGTAAAATCATCGTATTCTTTAATGGCCTTAGCGATATTTGTAAGAGGTCCTGTTGAAATTATATTGACCTTTCCACTATCTTTTGCGCTATTGTAAAGAATTTTATAGGCCTTTTCTTCTTCCAAATAATCAAAGCTTTTAAATTTAAAATCGCCATCTTCTTTTACTTTTATTTTCATTTGATCTATATTTAAATCATCATCATAAGCAATGGGTAAAGTCATGCCATGTTCATTTAGATATCCTAAAATAAACTCTGAAGCCTTCTTTGAGCTATAATAACCGCTATGTGTAGTAATTGCGACAAGTTCAAAATCTTCGCTTTCTAGTACGGTTTTAAGTAATAATCTATCTGCAATATCAAAGTTTATATCAAGTATTAAAAAAGATTTTTCTTTCATAAAAGCTCCTTAAAAACTTAAAAGTCCCAAATGTTCAACTAATATCTTACATCCCATTAAAATAAGTACAACTCCTCCGATAATTTCTGCAAACATCTTGCTTCTTGCTCCAAAGATATTTCCAATTTTTATACCAATTGCAGAAAAAATAAATGTAACTATTCCCATTGAACTTATTGCAAGCACTAAATTCACCTTTAAAAGAGATAAGGTAATTCCTACCGCTAATGCGTCAATGCTTGTTGCAATAGCCAAGGGGAGCATCACTTTAAAAGTTAAAGAGGGATCTATGGGGCATGTGCCAGTGATTGCTTCTTTTATCATATTAGCACCTAAAAAGCCTAAAATCACAAAGGCGATCCAATGATCTATTGACATTATAAGATCTCTAAAACTTGCTCCCAAGATAAAACCTATAAATGGCATTAAAGACTGGAAAATTCCAAAATATAATCCAGTTATCACCATATGTTTTATATTTGTTTTCTTTAACGACAATCCCTTACAAATGCTTATGGCAAAAGCATCCATGGCAACTGCAAAAGATATCGCAAGTATTTCACTAAAAGACATAAAACTCCTTTCGAATTAAGCCATATAATTATACCAATGATCTTATTTTTTACAAGTTCTTGCAGATGATTTTAAAATATGTTAATTTATTTATGGAGGCAATTATGGCTGATGTACTTGAAAGATATTTAAAAGAAGAACTAGAAAGATGGGATGATGATGAACTTAGAGAAAAAACTCTAATAAAATTCACCCATTTCAACGAAAATGGATATGAAAGCGAATTATATGATTCAGTTAATGATATTGAAATTGATCCTAAGGATGATATTAACTGGATTTATATAACAGGTCTAGATGATGAAGATAAAATTATGCAACTTGAAGATAAATTTGACATTCATCCATTGGTAATTGAGGATATGCTCTCATCTGATGAAAGAACGAAGGTTGAACAATATGAAGACTTTCTTTTTGTAGTAACTGATACAGTAAGTTATAGAAAACAAAGTAAAATAAGTGATCTAGACTTCTCCCAAATTTCATTTATTATAAAAGACAATTTGATAATTACAGTCGATGAAAAAAGAAGTCATCAGTTTAATAGGCTTCAACAAAGACTAAAATACATTCCAAAAACTCGTTTTAAATCTATCGATGCGATGTTTTTTACACTAATTAATCAGGTAGTAGATAATTATTATATGATATTTGATATAATCGGCGATGATATAGACAATCTAGAAGAAGAAATTATGGATGATCCACATGAAAGTTTGCTTGAAGATTTGTATACAATAAAAAAGAATTTGATCTATCTAAGAAAAACTTTGTGGCCACTTAGAAATGTAGTATCTGAGATTAGTAAAATGCGTTTTTATGAACTTGATAACAAGACTGAAATCTATTATAGAGACGTATACGATCATATCATACAGATGCTTGAATTTATCGATGTTTACAGAGATATGACAGCATCTTTAATCGATGCAGTAGATACTAATATTGGAAATAAGACCAATGATGTAATGAAGATTTTAACTGTTTGGTCGACTATTTTTCTTCCACTTACTTTTATAACAGGTGTCTATGGAATGAATTTTAATTATATGCCAGAATTGTATCAAAAATGGGCCTATCCAATTTTTTGGGTTGTAACCATTTTAATAGTCGGATTTATGATTGCATTTTTTAAAAAGAAAGATTGGATTTAATACAAGGATAAAACATTGTGATTTATCATGATGTTTTTATTTTTTTGTCTATTTGGAGAAAATATGCCATTAGAAAAACAAAGTAAATTAAAAGGATATATATTTTCGATCTCTGGAGCAATGGCCTGGGGATTTGGAGGAATTTGCGGACAATATATACTTAGCAAAAATACAATATCATCAATTAAATTAACTTGTCTTAGGATACTTTTAAGCTCTTTAGTGCTTGTAATAATTAATCTTTTAAGCCTTAAAAAAGAGAGCATTAAAATATTTAAAGATTTTAGAGACTTATTATTATGTCTGGTTTTTGGAATTTTTGGAGTTATGTTAAGTCAATTTACCTATGTGACTACAATCTCATTAACCAATGCTCCAACTGCAACAATACTACAATTTCTAAGCAGCATTCTAATTGTATTTTTTACTTGCATAAAAGAATTTAGAATGCCAAAGAAAAAGGAAATTCTAGCAATAAGCCTTGCAATAATTGGTACATTTATTATAGCTACGCATTTTAACATACATAAATTGGTAATTAGCCCATTAGGATTATTATCCGGACTTACATCTGCACTTGCTGCAGCAATCTACACTGTAATACCAAGTAGGATAATGAAAAAATACTCTCCATTAACTGTAATAGCTTATGGAATGTTATTTGGTGCTATTGTATTTAGTCTTTTTACAAAACCTTGGCAATTTAAAATAGATTTAGATTTTAAAATAATTGGAGCAATTATTATTATGAGTTTGATAGGAACAGCCTTTGCCTATCATTTCTTTTTAAGTGGTGTAAGTATTGTAGGCGCAGTAAGAGGAGGAGTAATTGGGGGTCTTGAACCCATATCAGCTGCTATTATGGCATTTTTCTTTTTAAAAACTCCAATTAGCCTAATAGATGTTGTAGGCATGGCGCTAGTGCTTTTGGCCATTGGCGTTTTATCAATTAGAGAAGTAAGATAAAAAACTCCAAAGATTTAGCTTTAAGCTAAGCTTTTGGAGCTTTTTAATTTATAGTATATCTAATTCATAAATTCATTTAAAAAGTTCTCCATTTTTTCAAATGGAATAAAATCTAAATTATCATAAAGATCAGTGTGACAAGCTCCATCTATCTCCAAAAACTCTTTATTATCGATGTATTTATTTCCATCAAGCATTTTTTTATAAGCATCTTTAGAAAAGTAGTAACTATGTGCTTTATTTCCATGAATAATCAAAACTGCACTTCTAATTTCATTGATATAGCTCATTATTGGTTGATTTATAAAAGACATACATCCGATATTATTCCAGCCTTCATTTGAATTTAAACTTCTTTCGTGATAAGCACGTGACTTATAATACTTACTATAAT
>JAUNAV010000062.1:3147-4862 GCA_030527425.1 Tissierellia bacterium | reverse complement strand
CAATTGGCGATAATGACAATGACTATTCAATGCTTGAATTTGCAAATATTTCAGTTGTAATGGCAAATGGAAAAGATGAACTTAAAAAAATAGCTGATTTTGTGACAGATGACAATGATCATGGCGGAATAAAAAAGGCAATTGAAAAATATATTTAGATCAAAGCAGAGGCTTTGGTCTTTTTTTTTCGGTAAAAATTCTATTTTTAATATATCTATGCTTGAAAGGAGAATATTATGGATAGAAAAATCAAAATTTTCACTGAGATCCAAGATTCTGATGGTGAAAGAAAAGAATCTTCAAAAACTTTGACCAATGTGTCAAATGAAGCTGATAATGAGGCTCTTAAAAATCTTGCACAAGCTGTGGGAAATCTTTATGAGGGCGGATTTATAAAGGCTGAAAAAATCGAAACAAGTCAATTATAGAAAGGGGTAAAAAATGGCAAGAAAGACTTTAAAAATGGTCTTTAAAGATGACCAAGACAATCAAAGAACTATTTCAGTTACAGATCCTAAGGATCACTATGAAGAAAATGAGGTCAAAAATGCTATGGATGCTATCATTGCATCAAATGCTTTAATGGCTAAAGAAGCTGTGTTAACTGGAAAAGTTAAGGCATATCTTGAAAATGTCGAAGTTGAACCAATAGGAATAGAATAATGAATATTTTCGAATACATCGCCAATCTTGGTTTTCCGGTAGTAATAACTTGCTATCTGTTGATAGTATTCGAAGAAAAAATCGACAGACTCGATAATTCTATAAAAGATCTAATTAGAACAATCGAAAGAGTCGATAAAAACAAAGAAGAGGCCGAATAAGCCTCTTTTTTGTATTTCATTTTATATTTTTTGATTTCTTTAGCTCATTAATCTTTTATATTGCTTATCCTCTACACTGAGCACCTATTTGTGAATTAGGCGGATAAATACTACAAGGCAATGTTACAGTCATTCCATCATTATATTTTCGTCCAACTACTTTCTTTATAGCCGCCTCAACCCATTCAGCGCCAGTTTTTCCTGTAGCAGATTTTACAACACCGTCAATGATTGTTGCTGTCAAGTAACCTACTAAGATCTTTCCCACATAGACTGCAATTGTAACTGTAGCCGATCTATCAGAAAATAATTCTTTATGTTCTTTAAAAATAATCTCACCGTCATCATTCATAGTTCCTGTTACATAAATTACAGATTCTTCCTTTTTAATATTTTCATCTTCAACTTTCGAAGCTTTTACTTCACCTGATGCTAAAAATAAAAACGTAAAGGCTAGCAAAAAAGAACAAATTTTCTTTAAATTTTTATCAATTATAAATCTCGTATCTTTTCCTTTCTCTAAACTAAATCTTTAAACAAAGCAACGACTATACTTGTCAATGTTTTACCAGTTATATATAGAAAGATCCCATCTAATAAAAACTTAGCTAGAACAAATATAACGATAAATTTTATAAAATTCTTCAATTTTCTCATCACTCACCTCTTTACAAGGTTTACTAATGAATTCATTTTCCTGTTGCTAGTAACTATATACCTTTTCATTTTAATTATAACATATGTCGAAATTAATTTTATGTTTTTCGCGTATATATTTTTTTTGAATTATTGATAGATTTAGTATTTTTGTGATTTTATATATTTTATAATATTTAATATTTTATCCTTATTACTTTAACAAAGAGCTTTATCAGATCTTAAGATTATAAT
>JAUNAV010000062.1:0-3047 GCA_030527425.1 Tissierellia bacterium | reverse complement strand
GGATTTGAAGATGGTTTTCTTATCTAAATAATGAGAACATTTATAGTAGCTTAGAAGTACAAATTGCATAGATTGACTAGGTGAAGAAGAGAAAAGATGATAAGAATATTTCCTAATGAAAATTATCCATAAGATTAATTGGCTCAATTCTCACCATCATCAATGAGGATTGGTCTACATCATCTAAATTATATATTAGATTATAACTATGAATATTGTACTAGATAAATTTACACAATATTATGGACTTGACTTATAATATATGCTAATTATGGTTTATTTTTTAACAATTTATTCTATCTTTTAAATTATTTTTGTTATTTTAAAATCAATAGTTGATTTTTTTTTTTTTAATATATAATTAAGTTGTCAGGAGAAGATTTGTGAAAGGAGATTCCTATGAAAGAAAAAAAAGATATTATAAAAGAAATAAAAATAATATAAGTAAATTAGAAATTATACTTTGTAATATTTGTAATCTCAATTGTAAATACTGCTATGCCAAAGGTGGTACTTATTCTTCAAAATCTATTATGCTATCAACTGAAAAGATAAAAAAAATATTAGACCAACTTATTATAAAAGAAAAGAATTGTCTTAAACAGATTATGTTCTTTGGTGGAGAGCCTTTGATAAATTTTAAAGCTATTAAATTTGTTATTGAATATTTTAAGTCATTGAAGAGAAAAAATATTGTAAAAGAAATTCCTTTTTACACAATTGTTACTAATGCTACATTAGTTACAGATGAAATAGCTAACTATTTATCTAAAAATAAAGTTATAATAACAGTGAGTTTAGATGGCCCAGAAAATATTAATGACAATTTACGTATCGACAAAAATAAAGAAGGATCTTTCAAAAATATAAACAAAGGAATTAAATTATTAGAAAAATATAATTGTAATCTCAATACTATAGAATGTACTTATACAACATTTCATAAGCAAAAAAATATAAGCAAAGAATTTTTACATAAGTTCTTCTCTGAAAATTATAATTTTAAAAATATTATGATAATAAATTGTAGTGGTGATACTAAATTAGCTATAAGTGAAGATGAGTATATTAAAGATAATAAGGATATAAAATTAAATATATTGAATCTTCTAAACTCAAAAAATAAAATAGGTTGTCAAGCTGGAAGAAAATCCATATCAATATCACCAGATGGTAATATTTATCCTTGCCATTATTTTTATATTGATAAAATTAATAAATTAGAATTGGACAGAATAAACAAGGATATTATGATTTTTAATAAACATTTATATAAAAAAAAGAATTCTTCATGTAATAATTGTTGGTTAAGAAATATCTGTAATCAATGTCCAGCTACAATTGTTTTATACAATAAAAATAAGTCAAATAGTTTATGTTCTTATAGAAAAAGAGTTTATAAAGAAGAATTATTAAAAATATTTAAATAATGGAGGTATATATGTTAAAAAAATATATTAAAAAGAATCTAATTATCTTGTTAATTGCCATTATTTCCGGTTGGCTTGAGGTTTTTTTCACCTACAAAGTCATGTTAAAGGTTGGATATATTGTAGATATTAGTATCGGAAAGAAAAATGATAGTCTCTTAAATACTATAATTATCTCTACTTTTTTTTGTGCTTTAATATATATTTTCGGTATCATAAAGGAAAATTATAGCCAGCAATTTTCAATTAATATTTCAAATGATTTGAGAGTTGATTATTTAAATAATTTATATGCTAAAAAATCTTCTTCATATTATAAATTAAATACTGATATTTATTTAAGTAAAATAGATCAAGATATAGATCAATTGAGAATAAATTTTCTATTGAATATCCCAACTTCTATTATTTCTATAGGTCAGGTAATTATATATATGATTGGAGTTTATCTAATACATCCATATATTTTATATGTGAGTATAATATTTTATATTATACCTATTTTGATATCAAAAATATTCGTAAACCCTTTAAGCAGAGCACAAAAAAATAGATCAGATAAAAATTCTATCTACATATCAAAACTAAACGAATTACTTAAAGGATATATTGTAATTAAGCAAAGTGTTAGAAAAGATAAATTTATTAAAGATTTTAGTTTTTCTAGCATGCAAAGGCTAGATTGTTCAAAAAAAATCAATCTATTAAATGAGATGACTTTTCAAGCACTTTTTGCAAATAATGTGCTCACGATAGTGGGTATTATTAGCATAGCAAGTTTTCTAGTTTCAAAAAATTTACTAAATCTTGGTGCTTTGATCTCTTCAATTTCAATAGTTTCAACAGCAGCAAATACTGTTGCAAGTGCTTTTAGATATAGCATAAATTTATTTGCTCATAAAAAATTGTTTGATGAGATAATCATGGATATCTCCGATAATGAAAGTGAAGAAAATATAAAAAATTATCCAAACTTACCTATAAAAATTGACAATTTATCTTTATCTTTCAAAGACAATATTATATTTGATAATTTAAGTTTTGATATAGATAATAAAAAATCATATGCAATTATCGGAAAAAGTGGATCTGGTAAAAGCTCTCTAGCTAAAATATTTATTAAAGTAAATGATTGCTTTAAAGGTGAATTTAATTTTGAAAATGATGATATTAGAAATTTTAATGAAAAAGAAATTTTCGAAACAATTTCTTATGTCCCACAAGATTCAATAGTTTTCTTTGATACTTTAAAAAATAATATAAGTATGAAAGATGATAAATTAGATCCATTATTATATAAAGATATAATAAATAAGCTAAATTTAAAATATTTAGATGATAGATATAAGGATAATTTGATTGATCCTAGTCAGCTTTCTGGAGGAGAGAGAACTAGAATTAACTTTGCTAGGGCTCTTTATAAAAAACCTAATCTTATTATTTTTGATGAGGTTACAACAGGGCTTGATCCAAAAAATGCAAGGAGAATTGAGCAATTAATTTTTACTCTAAAAGATGTTTCTAAGCTTGTAATAACTCATAATTGGAATGAAGAATATTTATCAAAATTTGATCATGTTATTAATCTAGACGAATACAAAAAAAGATGAGAAAATA
>JAUNAV010000061.1 GCA_030527425.1 Tissierellia bacterium | reverse complement strand
AGGAGAAATTTTAATTGATGATTCTAATATAAAAAATTATACTTTAGAAAGTTTAAGAGATCATATTGGAATTGTACAACAGGATGTTTATCTATTTAGTGGAACTGTAAAAGAAAATATAAGTTATGGTAGACCAAATGCATCTAAAAAAGATATAATAGATGCTTCAAAACTAGCTGGAGCATATGATTTTATAATGCAGCTTCCTGAAGGCTTTGATACCTATATTGGAGAAAGAGGCATAAAACTATCTGGAGGACAAAAACAGCGTATATCAATAGCTAGAGTATTTTTAAAAAATCCTCCTATTTTGATTTTAGATGAAGCTACATCTTCTCTTGATAATAAAAGCGAAAAAATAGTACAAAATTCTTTAGATGAACTTTCAAAAGGAAGAACTACTTTAACTATAGCACATAGATTATCGACTATAATAAATGCCGATAAAATTCTTGTACTAACAGAAGATGGAATTGTAGAATCTGGCACACACAAACAACTTCTAGATAAAAAAGGTGTTTATTATAATCTATATAATTCAAACTCTAAACAGTTATTTGGTTAGGCTTTACATTAAAAATAAAAGCGTGTATACTGTGGATAGAATGGAGAAAACAAATTGAAAATTTTAGGACACATTTTACACGCTTTTGCCACTTCAATTTCTTTTATCTTTAATTTTTTAATAAACCTGATGGAGATGTTGGTGGTTGTATTTGAAAGTATTAAGCAAATCTTTATAGCCTTATTCGCTTTTGGCTGTATGACTTTTATGTTTGTTCCAATATGGTTTTTTATGATACCATCTTGGTTAATTATAACTGTATCTATAATCATGATTTTTCCAATCCTTGGAAGAGGCTTTATTTCATATTTAAGATATGTAAATTATGTACTGACAGAATGGTTATATGATAGATCAGATAATTTAATTTTTAATAATAAGAAAAAACAAAAATCCTTTAGCGAATATTCAAAGAAATATAAGGATGAACAAGAAAGAAGACAAAGAGAAGAACAATGGCAAAGACAACAAGAAGAATGGAATAGAAGATTTAGAGACTTTACATCTGATTTTTCCTTTGGTTCTTATCAATACAATAATGATTATAGCCAAAATTATTCAAATATATATCAAGATGATTTTAAAAGTAGATACGAAAAATCCTGTGATATTCTAGGCGTTTCATATAATGCTGATAAATATCAAATCAAATTAAATTATAGGAAACTTGCCAAAAAATATCACCCAGATATTAACAAAAATCCAGATGCAAAGGATAAGTTTCAAAAGATCAATTCAGCCTATGAATTTTTAAGTGATGAGAATATTCAAAGGTATAATAATACTTACAATAATTAGAAAATTAAACCTAGATAATTCAAATATAGGATTTTCTAGGTTATTGTTTTATTGAGGTGGATATGAAAAATAAAGAAAATAGATATTTGTCTGATGATACCGAAGAATTAGATTATAAAAAAATCCGAAGCCAATTAAATAATAGACATAAAAAAACACAAAATAATAAATCTGAAAGTGATAAAGTTCAAAAAAGGAAGAATAAAAAGATTTATTTGACAAATAAAAAAGAAGAAAAAACAGCAAAAAGATCAATGCCAATTTCTGGAATTTATGTTATTTTAATATTATTAATTATTGGATTTATTGGCTTTGCATCTAAATCAGCATATAATAAAGCAATTGCATCAATTGATACACCTGAAAAAATAGCAGAGAAATTTAAAGATTCTATTGATAGTGAGGATATTGATTCTTTAATGAAAATCGTAGATACCAAAAATGGATTTGATCAGGATGATGCTAAGAGATTTTTAAAACTTATGAAAAATAATGAAAAGTATAAAAGCGACCTGATTAATAGAATTTACGAATTTTCTAAAAGTGTTGGAAAAGATGAAAATTATCAAATGGACGGAAGCATAAAATTAGTAAAAGATAAGAAAAAGTTTCTGGGAAAATATGATTATAAATTATATTTTGAATTAATAGATGTAAATGAAGACAATCCCGAATCTATAGTCTCATCTATTGCAAATGCTAAAAAAGACAATAAGTTTTTTCCAGGCATTTATATACAATCTTTTAAAGCTGATGATATAAGCTTTAAAAGAGAGGTTGCTATTTATGATGGAGATTTAGATTACAAAGATAATGCATTTACTTTGTACTATAATAATTTCAATAAAGATCAAATAATACCAGAGTATGAAGTTTCAGAAGGAAATAAAGATATAACAATAAGAACATTAGGCAATAATGATGCAGAAGTTTTTGTTGATTACAAAGCTACAGGTTTGACAGTCGATGAGTTTAATGATATAAACCCCAAAAATGTACCTGAAGGGTCTATATTACAAATTGTTAAATTTGAGAATGGAGATGTTACAAAAAGCAACCCTCATGAATTAGGATATGAAAGCTGGGTTATTTTACATTTAAATTTCTGGAATAAATGGTGGTAAAATGATAAATACAATCAATTCAGAAAAAGAAGCGATGTTATTATTAGAAATTTCAACAACTGCTTGTCAAATGATGTTAAAAAATGGAGCAGAGATATATAGGGTAGAAGATACTGGAGAAAGAATTGTTAGAAGTAGAAAAAATATAAGAGATGTTGGAGTCTATGCAACCTTTAATGTTGTTATCGTATCTTTTAATTTAAATGGTGAAATATATACAAATTTAAAAAGAGTTAAGATAAGAGAGAATAATTTAATTTTAGTTGACAAAGTTAATTCTTTTTCTAGAGAGTTTGTAAAAGGCGATAAAAAATTAGAAGTGGCTTTAAAAGAGTTACTAGCTTTAAAGAATCAAAGAGGTTTTTCAAATCAAGCTAAGATTTTGGGTGGTTCTTTTGCAGCCTCCCTTTATGCAGCTTTATTTAATGGTGCTTTATTAGATATTATAATTTCATTTATAGTTGCATATATAAGCCAATATTTGACAAAAAAAATCGAAAGTAAAAATCTTTCCTTTTTTGTAAATACTTTTGCAAGTGGGTTGTTGATAGGGATATTGGCAATAATATTTCACACTATAAATAATGATGTGAATATTGATTCTGTAATCATCGGAGCTCTTATGCCATTTGTACCAGGATTAGCTATTACTAATGCTGTAAGAGACCTTATGGGAGGAGATACTACAAGTGGTATAACTGGTTCAGTTAATGCTTTGTTAATATCATTAGCACTAGCTTTTGGTGTCGCATTGCCTATTAGTTTATATCTTAAACTGTGGTAAAACAGAAAAATTTGAATACTCCTTATTAAAATTTTAAATAATTGGGTTTTTATATTATAATATAAATAAAAGTATTTGAGAGAATGACTTTCCATTATAAAAATGAGGAGGTTATTACAATAATTTTTACATTAAAGAATTACTAAAGTTTGCAAATTAAAATTATTGAAAATATCACATGGCAGTAAGCGATGCACAAAAAAAAAGCAAATAAAAAATGGAGATCAAAAAATCCTGAAAAAACTAGACTTATGAGCTATAAGAGATCAGCAAGGACATATGTAAGGCGTTATGCATCTCATTCAGATATAAGAGATCTTATCGAATTATTTAATAAAGAAAATCCTAATGATCAAGAAGAAAAATTTGATTGCAACTTTATAAAATAGATCGGTTTTGCCGATCTATTATTTCTTTTAAAATCAACTATAGTATAGTACAATTAGTTAATATAATATTGAAAGGATTACTTATGAGCTATCCATTACAATTTATAGCAAGTTTATTGGCTACAGTAGGTTTTGCCTATACATTTTCATGTCCAAAAAAAACAATTTTTTTTATAGGACTTGTAGGAGCAATAGCATGGATGATTTTAGAAGTAGTGAAAGACTATGGAGGTTCGATTTTTTTGGGCAATTTTCTTGGAGCTTTCAGCGTAGGATTTCTAGGAGAAATTTTTGCTAGAAAATTTTTAACACCTTCATCAGTTTTTATTATTCCAGGAATCACTACTTTATGTCCGGGAGCTGGAATGTATTATACAATGTATTATTTTGTTGAAAATAATAGAGCTATGGCATTTGATAAACTTTTAGAAACATTAGCGATTGCAGGATTACTATCCTTTGGCATATTGATATCATCTGTTGGAAGTAGGTCATTAAGAAGTTTTAAAAATAGAAAATACATGAAATTTGATTATTTAAAAAGGAGAAAGAAATGATAAAAACTATATATCTTGCAGGCGGTTGTTTTCGGGGAGTTGAAGCTTATTTTAAAACTATAGAAGGCGTAATATGTACTCAAGTAGGATATGCAAATGGTGATAGTGAAGAAACTAAATATGAACAATTGAAATTTACAGGTCATGCCGAGACGGTAAAATTAGAATTCGATGAAAATATTATAGATCTAGAAAAAATCTTAGAGTATTTTTATTATATTGTTGATCCTTTTAGTATCAATAGACAAGCAAATGATATAGGATTTCAATATAGAACAGGCATTTTTACTGAAGATGAAGAAGACTTTAAATTTTGTAAAGACTTTATTAAACAAAAGCAAAGTAATGAGAAAGAAAAAATACAAATAAAAGTCGAAAAATTAAAAAACTATATTAAAGCAGAAGAATACCATCAGGATTACCTTTATAAAAACCCTCTTGGGTATTGTCATATCAACTTAAATGATAAACCTAAATTATAATTTGACAAGCCAAAAATAACATAGTATAATTGATTAAGTCAGGCCGTAAAAAAAAGATTTGACATAATATATTTTTTATAGTATATTAGTATTGTTGTTGTTAAACAACATTGAACTTTGGAAACTAAATAGCAATTACTTTGAGACCACATCTATAATTAATATAGATGAAAATGAATAAGTCAAGA
>JAUNAV010000017.1 GCA_030527425.1 Tissierellia bacterium | reverse complement strand
ACTCTTGTAGAAAGTATAAAATGGGTTTTATCTTATTATTTTTTTCTTTGTGTCTTCTCATACCAGTTGCAAAACTACTCTTACGTCCATGTAGTTTTTTTGGGTCTTTTTGACGTATCCTTCTTCATCTTTATCCAAGGCAAAATGCTTATAAAACTGCTTGAAATGCAGGATTCTTATCCTTTGACTCTTCGTAGCAACGCTATGCACTCAACATGCCTAGTATTTGGAAATTGATCGAATATTTCGTATTCTTCTAAATTATATCCATTTTCTTCAAAAATTTTTATGTCTCTAACTTGTGTTTTAGGATTACATGAAATATAGACGAATCTGCTAGGTTTCATATCTATTATTTTTTCAATGGCATTGGGATTAATGCCTTCTCTAGGAGGATCTAATACTATAACTTCGTATTTTCCTTTTAAAATATCCACTTTCTTTAATACATCCCCACAAATAAAATCTATATTTTCAATTTCATTTATTTTTGCATTTTCTCTTGCTTTTTCTACTGCTTCTTCAACTATTTCAACTCCTGTTGAATGATAGGCGTCTTTTGACATCAATTGAGTTATTGTACCTGTGCCAGAGTAGAGGTCTAAAACTCTTTCTGTTTTTTTGCAATTTGCAAAATCCATGGCCTTTTGATATAGCTTTGAAGCAGAAAATACATTGGGTTGGAAAAATGAAAATGGACCTATTTTAAATTTTAGACCCATCAATTCTTCAGTAATATGATCTTTTCCAAAAATTAATTCTACTTTTTCTGCAACTACTGCATCCGCCCAAGAATCATTTGTGGTATGATATACTGAAACAATTTTTCCTTCAACATCTGCCCCTGAAACTGTATTAGCAAAGATCTTCTTTTTTATATCATCAAAAGCATCATTTGTAGTTGTAACTAAATTTATCATTATCTCCCCTGTATTATGTGCTTTTTTGACAATTAGATTTCTTAAAAATCCCTCATGCGTATTTTTATGATAAAAACTGGCATTATTTCTTCTAAAATACAAAAGTACAAATTTTCTAATTTTCTCAAAGTCTTCATCTACTATGTTACATCCTTCTGTATCGACAATTTCATAAAATCTATTTTTTCTATGAAGACCCAATTGTAAAATGCCACCTTTTTCTTTATCACCAAATGTATATTCCATTTTATTTCTATAACCTTTTAATCTTGGTGACCTATTAATCGATACTTTCTTATATTCAATTTTCTCTTCTTCTAAAAGATCTATGATCATTTCCCTTTTTAGTAATAATTCAGTTTCATATGGCACTTTTTGATATGAACATCCCCCGCAAATATCGGCATTGGGACAATAATTTTTAGCATTTTCTATTGATGATGATTCTACTATTTCAATGAATTTTGCTTTCTTTTTTGTTTTTGAGTTTTTTGTAAATTTAACTTTTGCAGTTTGACCTAGAATTCCACCTTTAAATTCAACTTCCTTATCATTATAATAACCTATGGATTTGTTTGGATATTTCATTTTTTCTATTTTTAAATCTACTATCTTTTTTCTTGTCAATTTTGCCTCCAAAATCTATCTATTTTATTCTTCATATTTTTTATATTAACTTCTTCAATATTCATCCAATGTCTTGGATAAAGTCTTCTATATGAATTATAAGAAAATCTATCATCAAGAAGTAGGACTATTCCTCTGTCATTTTCAGTCCTAATAACTCTGCCTGCTGCTTGAAAAACTTTATTTATTCCAGGAAAAGTATAAGCATATTCAAAACCACTTAATCCTTGGTTATCAAAATATTCTTTTATTAAATTTCTATTATTAGAAACACCTGGCATGCCAACAGATATTATCATAGAAGCTATTAGTCTATCTCCCTTAAGATCAACACCTTCAGAGAATATTCCTCCCAAAACTAAAAAAGCTATCTTTTTGCTTTCGTAAGTGAAATTTTGTAAGAATTCAAAGCGTTCTTCTTCTGATAATATATTTTGTTGAATTAATATATTTTCTGTATCATATTTTTCTTTGTAATTATCATAAATATCAGTCATAAATGCATAAGATGGAAAATATATAAAATAATTTCCTTCTTTAGAATTTATAAATTCATGTATATTGTCTGCAATTATTGATATATTTTTAATTCTATCTTTATATCTTGTAGAAATTCTGCTATTTAATATCAACAGATTGTTTTTTTCAAATGGCAAATCTAAGTGTAATTTTAAAGCATCTTCTCCTCCCAAAATTTTCATATAAAATTTCATCGGAGAAAGAGTGGCTGAAAAAAATATAACAGATCTTAATGCTTCATATCTATTTTTTAAAACTTCTGAAGGATCCACACATTTAATCTCTAAAATTAAATCATCTTCTTTTTCATCAAATGATAAAGTATTATAAAATCCATCAGAAAAATAATCTGAAATTCTAAGATACTTTAATACATCGAAATAAAATTCCTGCACCAAATCATAATCGGTATCATCTTTTTGATTAATTAAGTATTTTTCTAATTCTTTTAATAGATTTTCTAAATCTTCATCGAAAGTATCTATGTATTTTTGTGTATAATAGAAGATTTTTTTTCCAGTCTTTGTGTATATTTTTTCGAATTCACAGCTTATGCTTTCTAAAAGATTAATTATCTTTTTAAATTTTTTTTCTTTGAAAATATCATTTATCTGCAAAAATCTATTTTTGTTTAAACTAGCACTAAATGATGATCTTGCTCTGTTGTAAAGATTATGCGCTTCATCAATTAATGCAGTGAATTTATCAGAAGATTCATCAAAAAATCTTCTTAGATACACTGAAGGATCAAAAACATAATTATAATCGCAAATTATTATATCAGAATAACTGGCGATATCTAATTCTAACTCTAGTGGACACACCTTATATTTTTTGGCATATTCTCTGATTGTATCATAGTCAAAAATTTCTTCTTCTTTAATTATTTTTTTCAAACATTCATTTACTCTATCAAAATGTCCCTTTGCATAAGGGCAATCTTTAGGATTACAGCTAACTTTATCATTAATACAAATTTTTTCTTTTGAAGTTATAGAACATGCTTTTATAAATAATGATTTCTCTTTTAACTTCAAAATAGAATTTAATGCTTGTTTGGCCTGAGTATTCTTAGCGGTCAGGTAAAATATTTTGTCATTTAAACCTTCAGATAATGATTTAATAGATGGAAATATAGTAGAAATAGTCTTTCCAGTACCAGTAGGAGCATCGATAAAAATCTTTTTAGAATTTAATATGCTCTTATATACTGCAACAGCCATTTTTCTTTGCCCTTTTCTATATCCTTTGTAGGGAAAATCTAATGATTTTATGCTTTGATTTCTTTTTTTAATATTTGAAGCTATAATTTTTGAAAATTCAATATATTCTCTAAGTAAAATTTCATAAAACTGCTTCAAATTTTCAAAATCAAGTTCTCGATCAAAAATTTTTCTTTCTGCTGTATCGACATTAATATATGTAAGTGTGATATTTATTTTATCTAAATTATTGTCTAGACTATAAAAGTACGCATAACACATGGCTTGTGCCCAGTGCAATTTATTATCTCCAGTAAGTTCATCAATATTTCTAGTAGTTGATTTTATCTCATCTATTGTTATTTTATCTCCATCAAAAAGAATACCATCTGCTCTGCCTTCGACATTAAAAGTCATGTCTTCAATCTTAGTGGTATTTTTTAATTTATATTCTTTTTTATAATTTCCTTTATATGTAGATTGAATTTTCTGATGCATCTTAATGCCTTGTAAAGCTCTTCTATTATCTCTAAAGGTATTATCTATATCTCCACTACGCATGACAAATTCAATCAATTTTCTTACTGAAATATTTACTTCCATAAAATCACCATTTTAATAATATCATATAATAGAAAAATTTACACAAAAACCTCTTTGCTATTTTAGCAAAGAGGCCTTACTATCTTTCTACATTTCTTAAAAACTCTTTATTGACAATTTGTTGATATTTTCCTTCATAGTCACATATCAAAAATCTTTTCTTAGCTTCTTGTTCAAAGTCAGACCAAGATCTATTTTCATTTTTAACTAATATTGGATAGAATAAAATTTTTGCATTCTTGCTAAATGAATAATCTTCTATGCCATCTCCAATTAAAATAATTTGATTTCTATTATAATCTAAATACGCTAATTTATTTATAAAGTCCGTATTTAATACTTCTCGTTTTTCCTTTACATCTTTTATGCAATCATCAATTTCATAATCTTTTAAAAATCTATGCGCTTTATTAATATCTAAATCCGTGTAAGCTAAAATATCGCAATCTTTGGATAAATTTTTTACTACCTCTACTCCCTTTTCAAAAGACTTAAGTCTTTCTTTTTCAATGACAGACATTTTTTCAAATGCTAATTTTGAAAATTCTAAAGCATTTAAGAATATTCTTTCACCTGTTTGTTCATACTTAGCTTTTAAATTTTCTTCTGTTAAATCTGTACTTTCTGATATCCAGTTACTAAATTCATCTAATCCATAAATTTTTACATATTTTTCATTGACATAAAGTAGTATTTTAAGCAATGCATAGTATCTATTAATACCTCTATTTAAAGAATATAGATTCATCTGTTTCCATTTTTCAATAATATCATCTTCATACTCATATAAATTCCAAATTTCTACCAGTGAAGGTCCAAAACACAATTTATGCTTAGCATCGAGAATATCTGCTATTGTGCCATCTAAATCCAATAGTACTAAATAATCTTCAGTTTTTTGAAAATCCATAATGTCCTCCTATTATTTTTATACCCCTAATTTTATAAAAAGTATCAAATATTATTTATAAATTGAAAGTCATTCTCAAAGTTATATAATAATTAATATAAAGTCAATAAAAAGGAGTTATTATGCAAGTAAAAAAATTCTTAGAAAAGATAGGAAATTTAAATTCATATGCAGTAGAAGCAGGTATAGTGCTTACAAATATTGAAAAAGAAAAAGCAGAAGGTGAGCTAGTAATTACTAAAGACAATATGAATATTGTAGGTTCAGTTCATGGTGCTGTGATGTTTAATCTTTGCGATACTTTATCAAATTATGCTGCCTATACAACAGGTAATTTTGTTACAAGCGTAAGCGGAGATATTAATTTTTTAAATGCCGCTATGGATACTACTAAACTTTTTTGTAGGGCAGAAGTTGTAAAAAGTGGCGGTAAAATCATCGTTTGTAGAGCAGAAGTCTATGATGATAATGACACAATAATAGCCATTAGCACCCAGACTTACGCTCGACTAAAAGATAAATTAGACCTAGATTTTGATTAAAAAGTAAGTTCAAATGGATCGAAGTTTTTAACTTCGATTTTTATATAATACCACTCATCATCATGAAAATTGATGATGTATTTTTTTATTTTAGAAATTACTTTTTTATAATTTTCTTCATTCTCTTTAAAAAGAGTTACTTTTATCACAACATTTCCATCATAGCTATTTAAATAATCTAAGCTTGCCAAATCCTTAATAGTGTCACTTACTCCTGTTTCTAGTGCGGTATTATCCTCTGTGTATTCAATTTCTCCATTTTTAGTTGTCGAATTAAATTCTCGACAAGAGCTAAATAGAAAAATTGATGTGCTAAAAATTAAAATCAAGAATATTTTTTTCATTTTTTCCCCTTTATTTTAATTTCATTTCTTCTTAAAACTTTATTGATCCTAGCTTTATTCTTTCTAATTCTATAGATTCTTTTATTATATATCTTATCTATTTTCTGTTTGATTTTCATTTTTTGTTTGACATCTATATCCTTACTATTTACCTTTTTAATTATTATATCTTTAACTTTTTTCTCTCTAGTAATTTTTTTATCGCATAAATCTGAGATTATAGCTGTATAATTTTTAGAATTTAAATATTTAATTTCTTGGTTTAAAAATCTTTCTTTAGATAATAATTTTTCATTTAATTTTTCTAATTCTTTTGTCTTAAAAACATTAAGTTCTTTCCTTTTATCCTTTATATAATCATCTATCTTTACTTCTAAATCAAGTATCTGTTTAAAAGAATAAGCTTCTCTTATTGAAATCATGGTATCGAATATCAATATTGAAATTAGAATTATAAGAATTAAATTATTTCTAAAAAAATGGTATATGTCAAGTTTAAAAAGCCAATTATTTAAATATCTAACTAGAAAAATAGACATAATTCCAAAGAATAAGGATGATCTTAGACAGATATATCCTTTAAAATTAAAAGGCCTTTTTTCATAATCCCAATATCTTACTTTAAAAATCTTCTCTATAATATATCCTGTAATAAATTCAAGCAATGTAGCAATAAATAAGCCTGAGATAAATATTACTAATATTAAATCGGAGTATCTTTTTATCTTCCAATTTACAAACATTGTTATAAAAACACTGCCAAATCCATAAATGGGAAGTACTGGCCCTTTTAAGAAGCCTCTTTTATTAAAATTTTTTGTAGTTAAACCTACCCAAATCATTTCCCAAATAAAACCTAAAAATGCATAGGAAAAAAATAGGTAGACTGTGCTTTTTGTATCCATTATTACCTCTTTATAAGAGTATATCTAAAATTATTAGCTTCTTCAAATAGTTTTATTTATATATTTTGGGTATCTTTAATATAGAGGTGATTTTATGAAAACAGATTTTTTATTAGAGCATAGAACAATTCGTGAATTTACAGATAAAAAATTAACAAAAGAAGAAATTGATAAATTGATGGATATAGCAAATATGACTGCTACTTCGAATGGTATGCAAAATTATTCTATTATAGAAGTTACTGATGAAAATTTAAAAGAAAAATTGTCAAAAGTAGGTTCTCAAGAATATATGAGAAGATCTACTCATCTTTTTATCTTTATAGTGGATCTATTTAGAAATTATAAGATAGCTGAAGAATTAGGTGTTTCAAATAAAGATATGATAGACATGGATAAATTTTTCCAGGGCTTTACGGATGCCTCAATAGCTTGTCAAAATGTTGTTTGTGCTGCTGAAGCTATGGGACTTGGCTGTAATTATTTTGGAAATATCCACAATGATTTAAAAAAAGTAATTGAAATATTAAAACTTCCAAAATATACTCTTCCGGTTGTAGGCCTTGGAATAGGATATCCCAATCAAAAACCACAAATAAAACCTAGAATTCCTACTGAAAATAAAGTTTTTAAAAATGAATATCATATCTACGATAAATACACTGAAACTTTAAGCGATTACGATAAAAAGATGACTGAATATTATGATCTTAGAGACAAGAATAGACGTGTAGACTCATTTTTTAAACAAGTTGAAAAAAAGCAAGGATCTGTAGTAAAAAATAGAGATAAAATATTTGATGTCATTAAGGATCAAGGTTTTATAATAAATAAATAAATAAATAAATATAGTAAAAGGGCCTTTAAAAGGCCCTAAGTTTCTATCAATCTTAATTTTATTTTGTGATTAATTCTAATGGTGATGATATATTTTCTTCTACTTTTTCTCCATTTAGATATTTAACTGCTGTTTGCATAGCAATTTTTCCCATTTCATGTGGTTTTTGAGCAACAGTTGCTGACATGGTACCATCTTCAACTGCTTTTAGTGCATCTTCTGTTCCATCAAAACCAACAATTAAAATATCATCTTTTGATGATAAAGCTTCGCTTGCTCCAAGTGCCATTTCATCATTTTGTGAAAATACAGCTTTGATGTCAGGATTTGCTTGAATCATATTTTCCATTACATTCATTCCTTCAGATCTGTCAAAATTAGCTGTCTGAGAAACAAGATCTATTTTTCCTTCAGTAGCTTTTTCAAATCCTTCTCCTCTTTCTCTAGTAGAGCTTGCTCCAGGGATTCCTTCAAGTTGTGCAACTTTAGCATTTTCTCCTAATTTTTCAAGAATGTATTCGCCTGCCATTTTTCCACCTTCAACATTGTCACTTGCAACCAATGACACAATTTCTCCTGAATCTGATCCACGGTCTACACAAATTACAGGAATATTTGCAGTATTAGCACTTTCTACTGCAGGTGATATAGCTTGTGAATCTACTGGATTTATTAATAATAAATCTACTTTTTGTTGAATTAAATCATCAATTTGATTGCTTTGTTCAGCTGAATCATTTTGTGCATCAGAAATAACTACTTTTACATTTTTATCTTTTGCAACTTCTTCAATACCATCTCTTACTGATACGAAAAATGGATTATTTAAAGTTGATAATGAAACGCCTATTGTAATGTCTTCTTTTGCCTCTTTACTTGATTTTGTTGATGTAGTATCTTCGTTAACTTTTTCTCCTTCTATGGAGCATGCTGTTAATGTCAAAATCGATAATACAAATACACTTAGTATTCTAATAATTTTTTTCATATTTTCCTCCTATTTATTTCTTTTTCTGTCTACTAAAACAGCTAGCAATATGACAGCACCTTTTACAATTTGTTGATAGAAACTTGATACACCTAAAAGGTTGAGTCCATTATTTAAAACACCTAAAATTAAAGCACCTATTAAAGTTCCTGTTAAAGAACCCTTGCCCCCTGTCATTGATGTTCCACCTAAAACTACTGCTGCTATTGCATCCATTTCATAGCTTGCACCAGCTTGTGGTCCAGCAGAATTTAGCCTTGATGTTAATATCAATCCTGCTATGGATGCCATTAAACCTGAGATAGTATATATAGCAATTTTTACTTTATCTGTTTTTATACCAGCAATAAAACTTGCTTTTTCATTGCCACCTACTGCATATACTTTTCTTCCAAAGGCCGTCTTTTTAAGTAGAATATATAAAATTATAAATACTATAAAAAATAATATTACTTGAAATGGTATATTTAAAACTAAACCTCTACCTAAAAATGCAAATAATCTACTTTCTCTATTTCCTGGTATTGGTCTTCCATTTGTATATACTAATGTTAAGCCTCTATAAATTGTCATGGTGGCAAGTGTTACAATAAATGGTGCAAGTTTTGCTTTTGTTATAAAAATACCATTTATAAGACCTAAAATACTTCCTAAAATGAGTGCAATAATCAATGAGATAAACATTGGCATGCCTTTAGCTGCAAGACCTACAAATATTGCTGATGTAAGACCAAGTATTGATCCTACCGAAAGATCTATACCACCAGTTAAAATTACAAATGTCATACCATAAGCTATAAATCCATTTATTGTCAATTGTCTAAGTAAATTCAAAAGGTTGTTGCTTCTAATAAAACTTGGATTTAAAATAGTTACAAAAATCATAAGCACAATAAGAGCAATAACTGTACCTAGATTCGAATTTTTTAAAGTTTTCTTTATATTATTCATTTTTTTCCTCCAGTTGCAAGTCTCATAACTTCTTCACTGTCTATTTTTTCTTTTTGTATCTCCCCTTGTAAATTGCCCTCATAGATTACATATATTCTATCTGATAGACTAATTAATTCTGGCAAATCGCTAGATATCATAATTACTGAGACACCTTTTTTTATCATCTGATCTATTAATAAATAAATTTCTCTTTTTGCACCAACATCTACACCCTTAGTTGGTTCATCCAATATTAATATTTCTGGTTCTTGTCCAAACCATTTGGCCATTACTACTTTTTGCTGATTTCCTCCAGATAAATCCATTGAATAAGCTTCTTTAGAAGTAGTTTTTACCTTTAATTGTTTTATAAGTGAGTCTGACAATTTGCTTTCTTTTTTATTATCTATAAATCCATTTTTACTAATTTTTCCTAAATTAGCGATACTTATATTCTCTCTTATGCTTTCGTCAAGTATTAAGCCTTCTTCTTGTCTATTTTCTGTAACAAAAGCCATTTTATTTTTTATTGCATCAACTGGAGAATTGATTTCGACTTTTTTTCCATCTATAAATATTTCGCCTGAGTCTTTTGGATCTATTCCAAACAAAGATCTCATTATTTCAGTTCGACCAGCTCCCATAAGGCCTGATATTCCTAATATCTCACCTTTTTTGACATTAAAATTAATATCATTAAAATATCCTTCTCGAGAAAGATTTTTAACTTCCAGTTTTATATCCCCTGTGTTTTCAGTCATCTCAGGATAAAAATCTCCAATTTCACGTCCTACCATGTACTCTACGATTTCTTTTTCATTTGTTTTATCGGTATCTTTAGTTAATACACTTTTTCCATCTCTCATAACAGTAACTCTATCTGTTAATGCAAAGATCTCTTCCATTCTATGAGAAATATAGATCATTGACACCTTCTCATCTCTTAATTTATGCATTAGTTCAAATAATTTTTCTATTTCTTTATTAGTTAATGCACTGGTAGGTTCATCTAAAATTAAGACATTTAATTTATTCATATTGGCCTTGGCAATTTCCATCATTTGGCGCATTCCGACTGAAAGAGTTGAAACTACTTGATCAGGATCAATATTAAGTCCTAATTTTTCAAAAATATCGAGACATTTTTTTCTCATGCTCTTTTTATCAAGAAATAATCCATTTTTTATCTCTCGGTTCATAAACATATTTTCCATTACAGTTAATTCAGGCCAATCAACTAATTCTTGGTGGATAAACTCTATTCCATGAACTCTCGCATCTTCAGTATTGTCAAATTCTACTTTTTCACCATCTATTATAATTTCTCCACTATCTTTATCTAAAATAGATGACAATATATTCATAAGGGTTGACTTTCCAGCCCCATTTTCACCAGCTAATGCATGAATTTCGCCTTCCTTAAGTTCAAAGTCTACTCCTTTAAGCACTTCATTTTTGCCAAATGCCTTGTATATATTTTTCATTTGGATATGCATAATTCACCTCAAAATAAATTTTTGGACTGTAGAATTATATTAGAATATGGTGTGTCTTCCCCAGTTCTAATTACATATTTTACATCCTTTAATTTCTCTTTGAATTGTTCATGTGTCATGTATTCAACTTCAACTTCATCTAATAAATATTTTATATTTTCATGTTGCATAGGATTTTCAGTTTTTATTTCTGAAGCAAGATAATATTTCTCGGCAGAGAAATCTTTAAGTAGCTCTTCTAAAACCTCCTTAAAACTTGGTGACTTTCTTTTTAAAGCAATATCTATCTTTTTTTCTGGATCAATTGGTAATCCTAAATCTCCAATTGCAATTAAATCAGTATGTCCCATGTCACTTAAAGCTTTTGATATATCAGAATTTAAAATTCCATTTAATTTCATATTAACTCCTTAAAATTTTCAACTTCATTTAAACTTGGTATTGAATTGCTTGCACCACTTTTTGTTACAGATAATGCGGATGCTTTACTAGCCATTTCCAAAGCTTTTTCAATGCTTGTACCATTTGCTAAATTAGAAATTAAATATCCAGTAAAAGTATCGCCAGCTCCTGTAGTATCTACAGCCTTCACTTTATATGCTTTCTGTCTTATTTCTTTTTTCTTATCAAAATATATTGATCCTTCTTTTCCAAGGGTCATAACAAAAAGGGAGTTCGGATATTTCTCAATTAATTTCTTTTTTATTAGTTCCAAATTATCTGTATTTGTCAATGTCTTTGCTTCAGTTTCATTTAAAATAAACATATAGATCTTATTTAAATTAGCTTTTAGTAGTTCATCTGTTATTGGAGAAGGATTTAAAAATATTTTTAACCCTTTTTCATAGGCTCTATCTATAATATATTCTAAATTATTTATTTCATTTTGAATAATTAAATAATCTCCTTTATCAAAATTATCTAAAACATGATCGATATATTTTATGTCTATATCAAAATTTGCACCATGAAATAATATAATTGAATTTTCTCCGCTTTCTTCTACCTGAATTATAGCATTACCGCTTCTCTTGTCACTAATTTCAATTAAACTGGTATCTATGCCATTTTCTTTAAGGTAGTTTATTAAAAATAACCCATCCTCACCAACCTTACCAGCATGAAAAATTTTATCATATGATTTATTTAAAGCTATGGATTGATTTAATCCCTTTCCTCCAATTTTTTGTGCCATATCATATGATTCAATTGTTTCTGATGGCCTTACTATATTTTTTACATAATAAAAAATATCAATATTCATAGATCCAAAATTTAAAATTTTCATTTTTTAACACCTACACTATCTCTAATTATTAACTTTGGTTCAATCAAATATTTTTTCTTAATTAATTTTTTTTCATTCAAAACAATTTCTGCTATCTGGGCTGTTTTTTTCGCTATTTTTGTCCAATTCTGGCAAATTGATGTAAGCCTTGGATTTACAATATTATCAAAAAATAAATTATCATATCCAATAATTGCTAAATCATTTGGCACATCAATATTTTTTTCTTTACAATAGTTTAAAAATCCATATGCGCTCATATCATTAAAACAAAATACAGCATCTATATTTCTTTTAATTAGATATTTTGCTGCTTGATAACCACCTTCTAAAGTATAATTGCCGTGGTAAATATTTTTAGGATCAAAATATAAATTATTATCCATCATACATTTTAAAAATCCTGATAATCTTCTTGATGAATTTGCAGTGTCTTTAGGTCCAATTACAACTGCTATATTTTTATATCCTCTACTTAATAAAAATTTAGTAGCAATATAGCCACCTTTTTCGTTATTTCCAGTAATTAGAATAGAGTCTTCATTATAATCAATTTCATCTAAGAAAATTATCTTTTTATTTTTTCTAACTTCTTTTGAAAAATACTTCGCTTTTCTATCTACTAGTAGTGACAATTCAATAAAATTTCTGTCAACAATATCTTGAAATATCTCCTCATCGAATTTTTCAAAGCTAGTATTATGTATATAAAGTTTATATCCTTTTTCTTCAAATTCAATCGATAATTTCTTTGCCAAATGTGCAAAAAATGGATTTGTAATATCGGGAATTACTAAAAGAACTGAATTGCTTTTCTTTTGTACAAGTGATTTTGCAATGATATTTGGTTTATAATTTAGATCCTTAGCAGCCTTAATAACTTTTTTTCTTGTTTTATCACTTATTTTATTTTCAGTATTGTTTAACACCATAGAAACAGTGGTTATTGATACCCCTGCTTTTTTGGCTACATCTTTAATAGTTATCATAATATCACTCATTAAAACGTTTTAATAATTATATTTTAACTCATATTAACAAATTGTCAAGTAAAAAAAACAAATTTTAATTTTTAATACTCTTAAATGTAAAATTTCATTACATCTTTTATTTAGAATATACTCTCCTAGTTTCTCTTATTAAATTGTTTAAATAGAAATAATATTGATAGGAGAAAAAGCTAATTTGAAATATTAACTTATAAAATTTAATTTTGTATATAGGCTAATTTATTTCTATCATATAATACTTATTAAATTTAAGTATTAAAACACAGTTTCTTGCTATGTACTTTATCATTTTATTCATGCTAAGGAATTTATTAATCTTCTAAAATTAAAAATATAAAGAAGCTGATTGAATTTAATCAGCTTCTAGCTATTTTTTCTTACAAATTCATTTATTATTTCAACAACTTCATCAAGATATTCAGAAGTATTCGGATATCCTATTACCAATTTACCACATTCTTTAACCTTACCAATGATCATTTGATTTCTATATAACTTATTCTCGCCTGTCCCAAGATATCTCATATCGGTGATTATTCCAATTATAATTCTTGGAAAATCAATGCCATTTTTTTCTTCAAATTCTTTCATTATTCCATGTGCCATAATTTCTCCAGCTACACCATCATCTATTGTAAGCCCATCTAAATTTGCAATTAAAATATTGCTTGTCTTAAGTTCTGCCGTATCTGCCTTTGATATTGCTATATCAGTAATTGTAGCATCATTATTTTTCTTATCATTGATACCATCATTTCTTTGAGGCACATAATATTCTACTTCAGTATTATTTTCAAGATATTTGGCTAAATTCTCAGTCCATTTGAAAAAAGCATCATTAAAAAAGTGACTTGCTATATATCCTTTCATATAAAATCCTTTCTTATAATTGTTTTATTTTCTTTCAAAGATTGTTTAATATCTATTATTCGTTGATTTGAAGAGCCTCTAAATTGGAGTCTTAGGTCTAATTTATCTTCTTCAAATAATCCATCTACTATTATATCGCAAAGTGTCAATAAATGTTTAGCATTTTCTTTTTTAATTAAATCTTCAAAAGTAAATCCTGAATATATCCATATACTTTTGTCTGAATATTTTCTTATCTGTTCAATTATATCAATAAGATCATCAATATGCTCAAAAGGTTCACCACCAAGTATGGTCAAGCCTTCTATTTCATCTTTTTTCAAATATCTTATTATTTTTTGAGTTTCTTTTTCGCCCCATATATCTCCATAATTAAAATCTTGGTATTCTTTATTAAAGCAGCCTTTACAATTATTTTTGCAACCTGTTACAAAAAAGCTCGTTCTAATTCCCGGGCCATTAGCTACATCATACTCTCTAATCTGTGCATATCTCATTATATATGAAGCACCCTATCTTTGATTTCTTTGGTGCGACCTTCATTCCAGAAATTTTCACCTAAATATCCACATGTTCTTCTGACAACAGTCAAAGTTGATCTATCTTTATTTTTACATTGTGGACAATACCAATTATTATCATCATCTAATTTCATTTCACCATCGTAGCCACATTCTGCACAATAATCGCTTTTTGTATTAAATTCTGCATATTGTATATTATTATAGATGTATTTTACTAATGTCTCCAAAGCTTTTAAATTGTGATTCATATTTGGTATTTCTACATATGATATGCAACCACCTTGAGATTTATCTTGGAATTTTGACTCAAATGCAAATTTTTCAAATGCTGAAATTTCCTCTCTCACATCAACATGAAAAGAATTTGTATAATATCCTTTGTCAGTTACATCTTCAATAATTCCAAATCTTTTTTTATCTATAGAATTAAATCTATGAGTTAAACTTTCTGCAGGTGTTCCATAGACTGCAAATTGGATATTATATTTACTGCTCCATTCTTCCTTCTTTTTATTTAAGATATCCATGATTTTCATTGCGAATTCAAATCCGCCCTTTTGAGTATGGCTAACTCCTTTTACTAATTTTGTAGTTTCGTATATTCCAATATAGCCTATAGTTACGGTAGAATAGCCATTTCTGAGTAATTTTTCGATTTTTTCATGTTTTTTAAGTCTTGCTATTGCTCCATGTTGAAAATGTATTGGAGATGAATCACTAGTTACATTTTTCAAGTGATTATATCTCAATAATCCGACTCTTCTTACCAAATCCAATCTCTTATCTAATAATTTAAAAAACTTCTCTTCATCACCTTGACATAATATCCCTATCTGAGGGAGATTGATTGTACATACTCCAAAATTAAATCTTCCATCAAATTTATAATGTCCTTGGCTATCTTTGTATGGTGGTAAAAAAGCTCTACATCCCATTGGAGAAAATACGTTGTTTTCATAGTTTTCTCTCATTTTTTTAGCTGAGATATAATCTGGATACATTCTCTTTGCTGTGCATCTTATAGCAAGAGATGTCAAATTATAAAATTCACTATTTTCATGAATATTATTTTCATCTAATACATAAATAAGCTTTGGAAATGCTGGGGTTACATACACACCCGCATCATTTTTTATACCAGTTATTCTCTGTTTTAAAATCTCCTCTATAATTAAAGCTGTTTCTTTTAAATATGGATCTTTTTCATTTGTCCACATAAACAAAGTCACAAAAGGAGCTTGTCCATTTGATGTCATTAAAGTATTGATCTGATATTGTATTGTTTGAATTCCGCTTTCTAGATCTTTTTTTGTTAAAGCTTCAGCCATTTTTTGACTTTTTTCAATATCACCAAGCGTATCAATAGCCAGATTCAGATTTTTCTCATATGACACTTTAAGATATTTACTCAAACAAGATATATCAATTGATTGGCCACCGTATTGATTTGATGCAATTTGAGCAATTATTTGGGTCATTACATTACATGCGACCTGAAATGATTTTGGTGTTTCAATCATTTTTCCATTTACAACTGTGCCATTATCCAACATATCCTTCATATTTACAAGACAACAGTTAAAAATTGGTTGAATAAAATAATCTAGGTCATGAATATGTATTGCTCCACTTTCATGCGCTTCTACAAGATCAGGGTCAATCATTTTTCTTTTTGCTATGTCTTTTGATACCTCACCTGCTATTAAGTCTCTTTGAGTAGAAGCAATTACAGCATTTTTATTGCTATTTTCATCCATAACATCGATATTTGTTTGATTTATTAAGCCCAATATTTCTTCATCTGTTGTATTAATTTCTCTTTTATAAGCTCTTATTGATTTATATGACTCATAACTTCTTGCTGTAGCAGGATTTTTATGATCAATAAGTCTATTAAAGACCTCTTTTTCAATATCATATATGCTAATTTCTCCTATAGATTTAGCATATTTCTCAATTTCTGAAGCTATTTCATAAGCTTCTCCTTCTACAAACACACCATTAGGGCTTTTCATAGCCTTCTCGATAGCATTTACTATCTTCTGCTTATCGAATTCTCTTTTTTCTCCATTTCTCTTGATAATCTTTACCATAATAACCTCCGTAATTAAAAGTATACCATATATAGGCCCTAACTCCAAATATACAACAATATATTGTATGTATAACTTTGGATAAAAATAAATAGACATATTTAAAGTATGCCCACTCTAAAATAATTATGAAAATTTAATCAATTAGTTTTAATACTTAATTGGTAATTTAAATTAAAAAAGTGTGCGAAAGCATTATGTTCGCACACTTGATTTTTGTTAATTATTTAACTTTAACATACAATTCTTTTTGATCTGACACATCGATTATTACTTCATCATTATCTAAGATTTTTCCTTCTATTATCTTTCTAGCAAGCATAGTTTCGACATTATGTTGTAAAAATCTCTTTACAGGTCTTGCACCAAATTCTACATCATAGCTTCTAGAAAGTATAAGCTCTTTAGCAGCTGGTGTAAGTTCTAATTTTATATTTCTATCTTTTAATCTATCTCTAATATGATCTACTTGTAGATCTATAATTTTATAGACTTGTTCACTATCTAATGGAGTAAACATCACTATATCATCGATTCTATTTAAAAACTCTGGTTTAAAGGTTGATTTCATAACCTCATTTACTCTATCTTCTGCTTGTTTTGTGATATTGCCGTCTTTTAGGCCTTCAATAAGATATTGGCTACCAATATTTGAAGTCATAATTATTATTGTATTTTTAAAATCAACTGTTCTTCCTTGATTGTCGGTAAGTCTTCCATCATCTAAAACTTGTAGAAGAATATTAAATACATCTGGATGAGCTTTTTCTATTTCATCAAATAATATTACTGAGTATGGATGTCTTCTTACAGCTTCTGTAAGTTGTCCACCTTCTTCATATCCTACATAACCTGGAGCAGCACCGATCAATCTAGATACTGAGTATTTTTCCATGTACTCTGACATATCAATTCTTATCATATTGTTTTCATCATCAAACATGGCTTCTGTTAGTGATTTAGCTAGCTCAGTCTTTCCTACGCCTGTAGGCCCTAAAAATATGAAAGAACCAATTGGTCTATTGATGTCTTTAAGCCCACTTCTAGATCTTAAAATTGCATCTGATACCAAATTAACTGCCTCATTTTGACCGATTACTCTCTGATGTAATTTGTCTGCTAATTTTAATATCTTTTGCTTTTCGCTTTCAACTAGTTTTGAAACAGGAATTGATGTCCAATTGCTTACTACATCGGCTACATCTTCATCGGTAACTTCTTCTTTTAAGCTTTTATCTTGATTATTATCTAGTTTTTGTTTTAATTCTTGTTCTAATTGGGGGAGTTTTCCATATTTTAATTCAGATAATTTATCAAAGTCGTAATTTCTTTCGGCTTTTTCAATTTCAATCTTTGTGTTGTCAATTTCCTCTTTTATTTCTTTTACCCTATTTATAGATTTCTTTTCTTGTTCCCATTTAATATAATCTTGATCAAATTTCTCATTAAGATCTGAAATTTCTTTGTTTAGTTTCTCCAATTTTTGTCTGCTTTGCTCATCATCTTCTTTCTTTAAAGCTGTAATCTCGATTTGTAATTGAAGTATTTTTCTCTTTTGATCATCTAAATATTGCGGCATTGTGTCTATTTCTGTCCTTACCATAGCGCAAGCTTCATCCATTAGATCTATTGCTTTATCTGGTAAGAATCTATCGGTTATATATCTATCCGATAATTGTGCACAAGCAACTACTGCACTATCTGATATTCTAATACCATGGTGAATTTCATATTTTTCTTTTATACCACGTAAAATTGATACAGTATCTTCTACTGTAGGTTCATTTACCATAACCTTTTGAAATCTTCTTTCGAGTGCTCCGTCTTTTTCGATATATTCTCTATATTCATTTAGAGTTGTTGCCCCAATTACTTTAATCTCTCCACGAGCTAGCATTGGTTTCATAATATTAGAAGCATCCATTGCTCCTTCAGATTTTCCAGCTCCAACAATTGTATGGATTTCATCTATAAACATAATGATCTGACCTTCAGATTTTCTAACCTCTTCAAGTACAGATTTTAGCCTTTCTTCAAATTGACCTCTGTATTTGGCTCCTGCAACCAATGCGCCCATATCTAGTGAAAAAATTGTTCGATTTAATAATGGTTCTGGTACATCTTTATTAATTATTCTTTGTGCTAAAGCTTCTGCGATTGCTGTTTTTCCAACACCTGGCGCACCAATTAGAACAGGATTATTCTTTTTTCTTCTAGATAGTATTCTTTCACAATTTCTAATTTCATTATCTCTTCCAATTACTGGATCAATTTTTCCTTCTTTAGCTTCTTTTGTTAGATCTCTACCAAATTTTTCCAAAGGATTGTTAGTTTCTTCAGGATTATCATTTGTAACTCTTTGACCATTTCTGACCTTTAAGAGAGAATTTTTAAAACCTTTATAAGTAATATTGAAATTTTGATTTATTTGATAGCTTTCTGTCTTTTTTTCATTAAGCAATGCCAAAAATAAATGCTCAGTTGAAATAAAAGTATCATTCATTTCATTAGCTTCATCTTCAGATTTCAGTAGTATTCTTTGATAAATTGTTGAAGGATAAATATTTGCCGATGAATCTTGAGTAGCGAGTCTATTTAACTTCGATTCAACTTCTTTTTTATAATTATCATAATCTATATCCATTGTTTTAAGAACATTTGAAACAATAGAATTAGAATCAGATATTAAAGCGAAATTAAGATGAATATCTGTAACTTCGCTATTTGCATTTTTAATGGCTATTTGTTGACTATCTGTTATTGCCTCTTGTGATTTTTGAGTGAATTTGTTCATATCCATAAAAAGCCTCCTATGCAATCTCTTTTAACTTTTTATATAGTTCAATCTGTTTTTCGTTAAGATTGGGATTATCTATAATAAATTCTATATACAAATCGCCAGTATTTCCTTTTGAATCTGTATAACCTTTATTTTTAATTCTTAATTTTTGTCCATTTGATACATTCTTGGGAACTTTTATATTTATCATTTCATTTAATGTAGTTATTTTCTTTTTGCAACCCAAGTAAGCATCCCATGGAGCAAGTTTTTCCTTTTGAATTATATTAAGCCCTTCTAATTTTCTTTTGTCATCTGAAATTTTAACTTTTATATAAATATTAGCATCAATGCCATATTTCATTCCATCAATTTTTATTTTTTTATCTTCAGTAATTCCCTTTGGTATTGGAATATTTATATTTTTGATTTGATTATTTACTTTTAATCTTAAACTTTTATTAGTACCATTTAGCGCTTCTAAAATAGTTACATCTATAGTTTTTGTTATCTTTTGTGATCTTTTCTTCTTTTTCTTTGTAAAAGTGTCGCTAAAACCTTGAAATTTTTGTCCAAAGCTATCTGTAAATGATCCTGATCCAAAAAATGAATTAAAAAAGTCAGAGAAGCCACTACCTTCAGTACTTGTATGGTAAGTATAATTTCCAAAGTTGCCAAAGCCATATTGAGAAGGATCGAAATTTTGTCCTTGTTGGAAATTATAGCCATCTCCAAACATATCATATTTCTTTCTTTTTTCTTTATCTCCTAAAACTTCATAGGCTTCATTTATTTTTGTAAATTTTTCTTGCGCTTTTTTATCATTTGGATGAAGATCTGGGTGGTATTTTTTTGCAAGCTTTCTATAGGCCTTTTTTATTTCAGCATCACTTGCCTTTTTATCTACTCCTAAAACTTCATAATAATCTTGGTATTTCATATACCCCTCCTCTTTGACCATCTTTGACCTTTAATAAAATTATACTATCTTTTTTGATTCATGCAATAATTTTTTTCAAATTTCAAAAAAAATTAATTTTTAGATTAAAAAACTCAACTAATAATCTAGTTGAGAATTATTTTAGTGATCATATCGTATTAATGAGATAACTTCGTAATCTTTTAGAATTTCTCTTGCATTTAAGTCTTCAAGTTCTATAACAAATTCTAAACAACTAACTTTAGCACCCATTTTTTCTACTAATTTTGCGCAAGCAAGGGAAGTTCCACCTGTAGCTAGTAGATCATCTAGTATTAATACTTTATCCCCCTTATTTAATGCATCAAAATGGATTTCTATACTATCAGAACCATATTCTAAGTCATATGATTCGCTTACAGTCTCAGCAGGCAATTTTCCAGGTTTTCTAACTGGAATAAATCCTTTATTTAACTTATAAGCTAATGCGGATGCAAACATAAAGCCTCTAGCCTCTATTCCTATAATATAATCAAATTCATAATCCCTTATAGCATCTGCCAATAAATCCAAAGTATGTGCATAAGCTTCACTGTCTTTTAACAATGTAGTTATATCTTTAAATGATATACCTTTTGCTGGATAATCTTCAATCACTCTAATTTTTGATTTTAAGTCCATTATATCCTCCAATTTTTTCTCCAGTCGTATTATACCATTTTTTATTGACTTCACTAGAAATTTTTTTGCAAATGGGTATATATTCTATGAAAGGAGCGTTATGAACAAGATAAATGTATACTCAGAATGTGACAAATTGAAGACAGTTCTAGTACATAGACCTTCAGGAGAATTAAAAAATATTTATCCTGAAATACTAGATCAACTGTTGTTTGACGAATTGCCCTATCTCGAGATGGCTCAAAAAGAGCATGATTATTTTGTAGACAAATTAAAAGATGAAGGCGTAGAAGTTATATACTGTGAAGATCTCGTTGAAGAAGTTCTAAAAGATAAAAAAATAAAAGAGCTTTTCATAGAGGAATTTGTAGATGAAGCTTTAGACGATGTTAAAGAAAAAGAAATTGCTAAAGATTTCTACAATAAAATACAAAATGAGAAAGATCTTGTAGAAGCTTTTGAATCTGGAATAAGATCTAAAGAGATTATTAAAAGTTATGATATTAAATTGGATAGAAAATTATTTATACCACCAATGCCAAATTTATATTTTCAAAGAGATCCATTTTCATTTATAGGTGAAGGTGTAGCAATTAGTAATTTCCGATATGATATTAGAAAACCAGAGACTTTATTTGCAAAATATATTTTTAAATATCATAAGGACTTTAAAGATACTCCTATCTATTATGATAGAGATTGTGAAGGTTCTCTAGAAGGTGGAGATATCATAGTATTAAGTGATAAAATTTTGGCAGTTGGAATCTCACAAAGAACTAGTTTTGATGCAATTAAACAATTATCAAAAAATTTATTGCCAAATTCAAAATTTGAAAAAGTTTTGGCTATAAGCATACCTAAAAGAAGGGAAAGTATGCATCTTGATACTGTATTTACCGTAGTTGACCATAATAAATTCTTGGTTCATTCAATGGCAAGTGAAACTACAGAAATTTTTACAATTGAATACGATGGAGATCTTATAATAAACAAAGAAAATGATAATCTATTAAATACTCTAAAAAAACATTATAGAGATGATGTAGAATTTATTAAATGTGGTGGTGATTCAGAAATAGATGGCTCTAGAGATCAATGGAATGACGGAGCTAACTGCCTTTGCATTAAGCCTTCAGAAATTGTAGTTTATGATAGAAATACTGTAACCAACAAAATTTTACAAGACAAAAATATAGAAACTGTTATAATAAAATCAGGTGAGTTATCAAGAGGCCGTGGCGGCCCAAGATGTATGTCGATGCCTATAAGGAGGTTAAATGATTAGTTTAAAAGGTAGAGATTTCTTGACTCTAAAAGATTTTTCACAACAAGAAATAAGTTTCTTATTAAAATTATCAGAAGATCTTAAAAGAAAAAAATACATGGGTGTTAAAGGAGATCTTCTCGATAATAAAAATGTAGTGTTATTATTTGAAAAAACTTCAACAAGAACAAGAGCCGCTTTTGAGGTAGTTTGTTTTGATGAAGGTGCAAATGTAACTTTTCTTGGAGCTAATGATTCACAATTTGGAAAAAAAGAATCTGTAGAAGATACCGCTAAAGTATTATCTCGTTTTTACGATGGTATTGAATTTAGAGGCTTTTCTCATCAGACAGTTGAAGATTTAGCAAAGTATTCATCAGTACCTGTTTGGAATGGACTTACTGATAAATATCATCCAACTCAAATTTTAGCCGATTTACTTACGATAAGAGAATGTACTTCTAAACCATTAAATGAATCTAAGTTGGTTTATGTTGGTGATGGTAGAAATAATATGGCAAATTCAATGATGATTGGTACTATGAAGATGGGAATGGAATTTGCTATTCTTTCACCAAAAGAATTATTCCCAGATGAAAATCTCGTTAATGACTGCCAAGAAATTGCTAAAGAAAATGGTGGCAAACTTACAATTACAGACGATTTTTCAATATTAAAATCTGCTGATGCAATCTATACTGATGTTTGGTTTTCAATGGGTGAAGAAGATAGACAAAAAGAAAGAATTGCTCTTTTAAAAGATTATCAAGTTAATATGGATTTAATTAAAAAATGTGAAAATGACAATGTGATATTCCTCCATTGCCTTCCAGCATTTCACGATACAAATACAAAAATCGGTAAACAAGTGTATCAAGACCATAATATAAGCGAAATGGAAGTTACCGATGAAGTATTTAACTCAAAACATTCCAAGGTATTTGATCAAGCAGAAAATAGAATGCATACAATAAAAGCTGTTATGGTTGCAACTATCGGTAGATAAAAATAAATAAAGAGAAATTAAAAAGCCGCTAAAGCGGCTTTTTATTAATTATCAACATAAGTCGATAATACTTGATCTCTTAAATTTAATGTCTCTTCAGGATAGGCTACATAATAACTCACATCATCAATGTATTCAGCTTCTCCTGGTATAGTATATGTCGTTATATCTTCATTTTTTAGATGTCTAAAAGCAAAAGCAAATGAGAACATAGTTGTTTTTTTGATATTTGTATCAATTTCTGAACTTGCTGTCTTAAAGACTCCCGGAAATTTTAAAATATTTTTTGGTTTCATCATTTGAGAAAATAGTTGTTTCATGAAATCTTGTTGTGTATTAATTCTTCCCAAATCTGCATTTTGATAACCCTTACGAAATCTTACATACTTTAATGCTTCCCTGCCATCAAAAGTATGCATACCTGGATTCATTCCCATTGCATATGCTGTTTGTTCATTAACATCTATGTCAACGCCTCCCATTGCATCAACCACATTTACAACAGCATCAAAAGGCACTTCAACAAAATAATCAAGGTCAATTCCTAAGAAATATCTGATAGTTTTTATTGTCATATCAATGCCTCCATAGGAATGTGCGGCATTAATTTTATCAAGTTGGCCATTTACATAACATCTTGTATCCCTTGGGATTGATATTATGTCAATTTTTTTAGTACTTTTATTTGCTTTTACAAGCATAATTGTATCTGTTCTTGTTCCAACTTTAGAACCATCTTTATCTACTCCTGTAAATAAGAATAATAATTCATTTTTATCCCTTTGTTCAATTCTATTTCCACTTGCAAGATCCTCATCGTCGAATTTGTTTTCATCTTTGACACCCGAAAATGAGAATAGGCCCATTATAATTTGTATGGCGTAAAATCCCACCAAAATCATAAGAGCTATTAAGATTATCTTAATTATTTTTTTCATATAAACTCCTAAATTAATATATGCGAAAAGACAGAGACTATCAAGCATGCTATGATATTTCCACAAAATATACTTGTAAATGCTTTAAGCTTATCTATTTTTAAAATACTTGTAATAAGACTAGCCATCCATACTCCTGTTGATGGCAATGGAATTGCTACAAAGATAAAAAGGCCCATTAAAGAAAATTGTTTATAAACTTTCTTAGAATTAGCTTTGCTTTTTATCTTATCAATAAAATGTGCTAAAGTCTCATTTCTTTTCATTATATCAAATATCGGCCTAATGAAATGCAAAATAAAAGGAACTGGAATTATTGAACCTAAAAAACTCAAAATATAGACCATGCGGGGAGAAATTTCCATTGCATGGCCTATTGGTATGGCCCCCTTTATTTCAACAAGCGGTAATGCCGATATGAGCATAAGCGCTATTTTGTTTGAAAAATTGGTTTCCAAAAAATTTATTATATACTCTATCATTTCAGATCTATTTGATATTCTGCTGGTTCTATAAAGAATTTATCATCTCTTTTAGAATCTTTAACATTATAATAGATTATATTGTCTAATTCATTTCTTTTTTCTAAGAAATTGCTATCTTCAGTTACTTCCTGACCCATGTCATCTTTATTGTTAAATCTTGTCATTATAGGATACTTTCTCATCATATCTAATTGATAATTTTGATAAGCAGAAAGTTTTAAACCATTACCTGCTACAGAAAATAGATATGCTGATAAGTAGTTAGCAGAAATTTCTTTAAAGGGCTCTTCTTTTATATCATAATTTGCCCAGATAGTCAAAGGTGTGTAATGAGTTTCATAATTTCCATAATTACCTGGACCATATGCTATATCCATAAAGTATTTATAATTTTGTGGTTGATGGTCTCCATAAATACATATTATCGTTGGTTCGTCAAAATTTGTAAAGAAGTCTACTAATTCTTTGAAGTCATCGTCTGATTTTTTAACAAGATTTATAAATTCATTGGCACCAGCATCTTCTCCTTCATGACCTTCAACTTCTATTTCACCTTGATAATTTCCTGGATATGAGCCATGATTTTGCATAGTTACGACATAACTAAACAGTGGTTTGTCTGATTTATTTTTATATTTTTCTTCAATTCTTTCAAAAACCGCTTTATCACTTACATGTCCATGAGCAAAATCATCGGAATTTGCTTTTTTATATGCTTCACTATCTTCTTCTTCATCGCCTGTATAGGCATTTAAAAATTCCATATTTTTAAAGCCTAAATTTCCCCAAACCTCTTCTCTTGAATAATTTGTTCTTTTGTTTGGATGGGTTATATAAGTATCATATCCCTGATTTTCTAAAAGTCTACCAATAGAAGTTGCTCCATCATTTACATATTGTTGGAAAGGATAGCTTCCACCTGGGAAAAATGATAAGGAGTTTCCAGTCAAAGCTTCATATTCAGTATTTACAGTTCCTCCTCCTAAAACTGAAACATGTAAATTACCCTGTATGGTATTTTCTTTTAATGATCTTGTAAATTCTAGAGGATTTTCTGTAAGTTTTAGTTTTGCAACTCTAAAGTAATCTGCCAATGCTTCAGATTGTATCATAATTATATTAGGCTTTTTGTCCGATTTATCTTCTGGCTTTGACGGATCTAAATTCTCGCCTGTATAGTATTTTTCTAGAACATCCTCGACATTTTTGGCACTATAATTATCTGGTTTTTTAAGCATTTGGTCTACTGCAAGTCTGTAAAATGAGAAAGGTGATCCTTCCACATAATAAGTTCTTGACGGTCTCCACAAGTTAACGCCAACTTTTGCATGAGTTACATAATAATGACTTGATCCTATAACTATAGCAAATAATATAGCAGAGTATGAAATTAGTGGAATGAAGTATTTCTTAATGCTTAAATTTCTTCTAATTCTTGGTGGTGAAATAAGCACCAATAGCCAAAGTGCTGCAAAGATGAAAGCACTTATATTTTTACCACTAAATTCTATTACTGTATCGCCAGCGACATCTCCTGCTACTCCTAACATACCTAAAAATGCAGGAATTAGAGGTGAATCCCTTAAAGTCATCAGCACATCATTGACTATACCAAAAGAGATGGCCACAATCAAAATTATTGCTGTCGATATCTTTCTACTTCTTGTAAGCATGAATATAAATCCTTGAATACCTAAAAGCATTAGAGAATTTAAAATTACATATAGAATGCTCATCTCGCCAATAGATGGGTTGTAAGCAAATTCTAGTAATAAAAATGAAATTAATGGATTTAAAAAGAAAATTGCTAAAGAGTAAATGTTTGAAGCTCTATCAAATTTTCTTAATAAATAATTTAAACCTAATGCACTAAATGACATGAGAATTACATATTTAAACATGTCATATTTCTTCATTGATATTCCAAATAGGTATAAAGGTGTATCTGCTATTCTATTATCATATAATAATTGGAAAGCTAAAAATAGACATACTACTAAAATAGCTTTTGGAATTTGATTAAGAATAAATTTTAATAACCTTTTGATATTTAGTTTTTTATCTATAATACTTTGATCACATAAATTGACAAAGAAAATTGTCAAAAATATTATGGCAGATATTACTATTAGATACTGTCCTATAATTGATACTATCGAAGGATAATTAATCGTTACATCGCTTGTAGATTCAAAATCATTAAAACCATTTAATTCCATTATTTTTGAATCTTGGTAGCTTACATATACTCTCCAATAATTTTCTCCAGTAGCCCAATTAACTTTTGGATTATGAAACATAAAAGATGTATTAACATCTAATTCTATTTTATTATCTGGGCTATATCCATCTGTGTATAATGGATATCCGGATAAAGTATCTGATTTTTTCCAGCCAGTTAGCCTTAAATCATTTACATCAACTAGTTTATCTCCTAATTTAATAGAATTGATCTTAAAATTATCAGATTGACTAGTTGGTGCACTCTCTTGATAAATTTTTATTGTATCGTCTTTAAATGCTCGAAGTCCTAAATTTTTAACACTAAAAGCAATAGGTAGGACTATGAGTAAACTAAGTATTAAGCTAATTATATATATAGCTTTTTTGTTTTTAAATTTTATAAAATCACCCTCTTACGCTTATTTATCCATTATGTCAACTGTATTCTATTCTATACTTGTGTATAAATCTTGTCTAGTAGCTATTTTAGCCGATTATGTCATAAATATAAAATTAAAAATAGCTAATATTTAAAAATTTAATAATTTTGTAATAATTAATATCATTACGAAACTATTATACCTTAAAATACCAATGAAATAAAAAAGCTTCAAGTATTCTTGAAGCTAATTTACAGGCTTTGAAAAATATTCTTCTGATTTTTTCGGATTTGTAACGCCAAAATATATTATTTTATCTAATTCTTTTTTCTTTTCTTGATATTTTTCGTCTTCTTGCACTTGATTTCCGTCTTTATCCAGTGCAAATAGTGCAGTGATAGAAGGATATTCTTTATTAAAATCTAGAAGATATTTTTGATAAGCACTAGGTCTAATGCCCTCTCCAATATTATCAAATAATAAAGCTGATAAATAAGATATTGAAATGTGTATATCCTCTTGTTCTTTAATATCATAATTTGCCCAAATTCTAAATGGTGTCCAATGTGACTGAACATCATCGTATTCGCCATAACCATGGGTTAGGAAAATATCAGCTTTTTGTGGTTGATGATCTCCAAATATTAAGACTATAGTATCTTCTCCAGATTTTTCTAAGTTTTCGAAGAAATATTTATGAGCTTGATCAGACTGAGCTACTAAATTTGCATATTCCTTCATCACCTGCTCTTCATCTTGTTTAATAACTGCACCTCTGAAATTTTGTACTTGTATATCTCCCTCTTTATATGTTCCAAAATATCCGCCGTGATTTTGCATTGTTACTAAATATTCAAATACTGGCTTTTCTTCATTTTTAATCTCTTCTAATGCTTTTTCATAAACGCGATGATCAGATATGAAATTTCTTATTTTCATATCATTTGTTATTTTTCCATCTTTATTGACATACTCATCAAGAAAATCCATTTTATCAAAGCCCAATTTTTCCCAGCTTACATTTCTCGAATAATTTGTTCCTGGTTGTGGGTGGGTACCATAACAATAATATCCTTGATTTTTTAATAGTTTAACAATAGAATTGCTTCCTTCTTTAATAAATTGTTGTGATGGATCGCTTCCTGGTGGAAAGAATGCTAGTGTATTTCCAGTTAAAACTTCATATTCTGATTTTATGGTTCCAGCTCCTAATACAGACATATTTATAGTACCAGAAATAGTATTTTCTTTTAATGATTTAGTGTATTCTAATGGATCTCTTGAAAAATATAGATTATCTCCAAGCCCTTGATAATCCATTAAAGCTTCTGATAATACTACTACAACATTCGGTTTTTTACCATTTTTGTCATTATTATCATATCCATAATCTTTATTTTTATATTCATCCAGTATTTTGATAACCTCTTTTTCGTCATAGCCTTCTGGTTCTTTTAGTTTGCTATTGGCAAAGAGCGAGTAAAAACTAACTGCAGTACCATTTTTATAGTAGGTATCCATAGGCTTCCACCAATTAAATCCTATTTTTGATAAATCATTAAAATATATTTTATTACTTGTGGCAACTATAATAAATAAACATATAGCATAACCTGCTAAAGAAGCAAAATATCTTTTCGGATTGAATTTTTTAAAGCTTCTTCTCTTTACACTACAAATTATACTAGTCCACAAGATCGCATAGCCAATAGACTCGATTGAAGTATTTGCAAAATCAAAATCTGTTTCACCAGCTACATTAAATGCTACAGTGATCATTGACAAAAATTCTGGTATCATAGGCGTTTTTCTAATTATTATTAAGACTTGATTTAAGACACCAAACACTAAAGCAATCCATAAAATTATTATTACCGAATATTTTCTTGATCTTGTAATAAATAAAAATAGCCATTGTACAATCAATAAAATTAGGTAATTTAATGCATAAGCGTTAAAAGTTAGTTCTGAAAAGCTAATATTATAAGCCCATTCACAAATTGCAAATGCAACTAGAGGATTTAGAGCAAAAATTATCCAAGAATACACATTTGATAATTTCTTATGTTTTGCCATAAATAAATTAATACCATATGCAAATAGCCAGCCAAATATGATAAACATAAAGTATTCATATCTACCCATTTCCTTGCCAAATAACGTTAATTTGCTGCCTGCTGTTAAATATGGTTTTATAATCTGTATTGCTAAAAGACCTGCTATAAGACCAATAAGTTTTAATGACAATAAAATTATAAAATGTCCATTGATGTCTTTAGAACTAAATATTCGTGTAAGTAAATCTTTAAGTGCAATGTATCCACCAATAATAGCTCCAATTGTAAGAATATATTGTGGAAGAACTTGAGCAAACTTTTGTGTTTTAAATTCATGGTATTCTATAGATCTTTTTACATTACTAGATGAAAACTTAACAACTTTGTCACCATCATATTTTACATTTGTAAACCAAAGTCCAGGTGCAATTCTTCTTTCTATGGAAAGATCACCAAATAAAGTTTTTAAGCCCGGTTTAATTCTAATATAATTTTCACCTTCATAATTTTTTATTTTAATTGGATATCCTCTTTTTGTATCAGAAGTCTGCCATCCTTTAATTTCCATATCTTCAATAGGAATATCTTCATCACCTATTTTAATATTGTAAATTTCAAATCCATAATTACCATCTAGATTATTATCAAGTAGTGATATTTCAATATCATTATTTAATAATTGTTTTATTCCGAAGTTTTTAGAATTCAATATAAAAGTAAGAACAAAACAAATACTTACTAGAAATGATATTACGGATATAATCAAATTTTTTTTCTTGATAAGATCACCACCTCATTATTATATTACTCTGCTATAATATCCCATAAATAACAAAACTTCAAGAGTTTTTTATTGAACATTTTTATATAATATATTATAATAATATTATCGTGTGGATATGGCGGAATTGGCAGACGCGCATGTTTCAGGTGCATGTATCGTAAGATGTGAAGGTTCAAATCCTTTTATCCACACCATTTTGCATAGCTAGTCTATGCTTTTTTTATTAAGGAGCTTTTTATGTTAAATGAAAAATTAGAAGAATATTTAAACGATAAATATTATCCATTCCACATGCCTGGACATAAAAGAAATGCACTTTTTACAAAAAAATTTCCTCATTATGAGCACGATATTACAGAAATAGATGAATTCGATGATCTCAATAATCCTCATGGAATACTTGATGAAATACAAAAAAAATGTGCCAAGATTTATGAAGTTGATCACTCAATACTATCAGTTAATGGATCAACATCTTGTATACTAGCAGCTATTAGAGCATTAACTTTAAAAAATAAAAATGTATTAATTTCTAGAGCTTGCCATAAATCTGTTTATAATGCATTAGAAATAAATAATTTAAATGCTACATATATTATGCCAGAATTTTCTAAAGAAGGATTTTATAAACATATAGACTTAAAAAAATTAGAGAGAAAGTTAGCAAAAGATGATTTTTCTATTTTTGTCTTAACTTCTGAAACTTATGAAGGTTATATGTCTGATGTAAAAAAAATAAGGAAAATTTGTCATAAATACAATACTTTACTGGTTGTAGATGCTGCACACAGCTCTCATTTAGGACTTTTCAATGTATTTTATGAAAAAGTTAGTAAGTATTCTGATATTTCAATAATGTCATTTCACAAAAATCTAAGCGGACTTACTCAGACAGCTGTTATGCATATTAATAATGAAAAAATAGACATATCCGAAATAAAAAGAAATATGGCAATTTTTCAATCATCCTCTCCTTCTTATATTTTAATTGAATCTATTGACTATTTGATAGAAAATATTTCTAAGATGAAAAACTTATTTTTTAGTTTAAAAGATAACTTAGAAGAACTCTATGATGTAAAATTTAAAAATCTCAAATTAATTGATGATTACAATAAGGATAGAACTAAAATATTAATTTCAACATATAATACTAATATTAGTGGCTTTGATCTTAAAAGACTATTGAAAAATGAGAAAATAGAGATAGAATATGCATCAAGATATTTTTGCCTTTTAATTTCAACTGTTTTTGATAATAAGAAAGGATTAGATCATCTTAAAAATACACTCATTAAGATTGATAAAAAATTAGAATTTAAACAAAATTATAATGAATTTGAATTTAAAATTCCTGAAAAATCGATAAGTATTTATAAAGCTCGTACTAAAAATTCAAAAACAATACAATTAGATCAAGCATCTAATAAAATCTCATATGACTATGTATATTCTTATCCTCCTGCAATTCCTATTTTGGCGCCTGGAGAGATAATTGATTATAAGCTAATAAAAAAATTACTTGATTCAAATATAAAATTGACAAATGGTGAAGATTTAATAAAGAAGACAATACGTGTAATTGACAAAAACTAAATTGTATTTTATAATGAAATAAATACATAAAAAG
>JAUNAV010000060.1 GCA_030527425.1 Tissierellia bacterium | reverse complement strand
GGTGTAAACTTAGAAGAATTTGAAAAAAATGATAATTACAATTCTTTAGGTGATGGCATGGGAGCAACTTTAACCTATGCTTCAGAGAATAAGGCCTATACTCTTACAGATCTTTCTACTTTCTTGTCAATGAAAAATGATTTAGATCTTGAAGTACTTGTAAATGAAAGTGATTCTTTAAAAAATGTATATTCTGTAATCTTAGTTAATCCGGATAAAGTTGACGGTGTAGATACAGATGCTGCTAAAAAATTCCAAGACTGGATGACTGGGGATAAAGCGGCTAAATTAATAGAAGAATACGGAAAAGACGAGTACGCAGAGCAATTATTCTTCCTCGGAGAATAAAATGAATGAGATTTCTCAAATTGTATTTTTGACTCTAAAGATTTGTGCATTTTCGACATTTATATCGACATTTATATCTATAGGTTTAGCTTTCCTTTTGGGACTTAGACATAATAGATTAATTAATATAATAAAAATGTTAATAAATGCACTTACATCATTACCCCCGGTCATTGCGGGGGTAATTGTATATCTATTATTTTCAAGAAATGGAATATTTGGAAAGCTTTCATGGATATATACACCAAAGGTTATTATCATTGCCCAAGTTATTATTGTAATTCCAATTATTTGTGCTAATATTTATCCTGCAGTTGAAAGTATTTCAAAAAGTTTTCTACTTACAAGTAGGGCTTTAGGTTTAAGAGGTTTTAAATTTTTAATTCAACTTATTAAAGAGGTCGAGTATTCAGTTATTTCTGCGATAATATCAGGATTTGGCAGATCGATTTCTGAAGTTGGCGCCGTGATGATCGTTGGGGGCAATGTGCGTTTTAAAACTAGGGTTTTAACAAGTGCAATAGTACTTGAAAATAATAAAGGAAATTATGAGATGAGTTTAAAACTAGGTCTTATTTTAATGATTATTTCCTTAATTGTAAGTTTTACTGCGATGTTTTTTAGGGAGAGTGCAAATGCTAAAAATCAATAAAGTTATAGCGGAGACTAAATCTAAGATTTTATATCAATCAGAAAATATTATATTTAAAGATGGTTTTAAGTACTTGATTACAGGAGAAAATGGAGTTGGAAAGAGCACATTTTTAAAGTCTTTGTTAAATCTTAGCGAGCTTGTAGAAATGGATTTTAATTATGACGGTAAAATAATTTATCAAGATCAAGATTCTTTTTTCTACAAAAGAACCCCTTCAGATAATTTTAAATTATTTGGCATAAAAGAAAAAAGAATTAAAGATCAAATTGAAAGATTAAATATTAAAAATTTGTTAAATAGATCTATTGATACTCTTTCAGGAGGTGAAAGGCAAAAATTTATCTTTTTAAGAAGTATTAATATAAAATCGGATATTTTACTTCTGGATGAACCTTTTTCAAAACTTGATAAAAAAAGTAAGATGATTTGTTTTGAAATCTTGAACGAAATTATTTTAGAAAATCCAAAAAAAATAATCATCATGGTCTCCCATGATGATCCTAATTATGATTTTTTTGATTATCATTTAAAATTTGAAAAACAAAGTATTAAAATGATGAAGATATAAAATTCTTTTCTATCAATTTTACTTTTTGAGATAAACTTTCTAAATCATCGGTTGAAAACTTAGAATTAAAATGCTTTTCTAAAAGATTTTTATAGTCATCATATGATAGTTTAGAATTTGTAAATAAACACAATCCTATGCTATCCATTAAAATTGAGGAGTCTCTAAAGGACTCTTTTTTCTTTCTCTTTTCTAATTTAATATTATATTTATTAGCTAAAAAATCTCTTCCTTGTAGAAGATCGATGTATTTTTCATCATTTCTTTTAAACAATTTATCTAATATAATTTCTAATTCCGATTGATCTAGGTCTTTAAAATCATATATATCATTTAAATTTTCTTTGGCAAATTCAATTGACTTTGACAAAGCTATTTGATCAATTCCATATTCATCTATTTTTTTATTTAAAAGCTCCATTTTCCTTTTTTCAAAAGTACTAGAAGCATTTTTCTTATCAAAAATAGTTTTAGCTTTTTTCTTTTTGTGGCTACTACAACCTATAAAACAATTTTTGCACCTTTTCTCATCTTCATTTTTATAATCATCAAAAATATGATCATCAGTAATTTCATCAGCTACTATATTTATAGCTTTGATATTTTTATTATAAAATGCAGAAGCTAGACCACTAGATGCACCATGATATTTATCATGAATGACTCTTGCTATTTTATCATTGTTTAAAGCGCTTTTTGAAATATATATCGATGACGAATTTTTGCCTAAATTTTGTTTTAATCTACTGAAAGTTTCGCTATTAAATAGATCTTTATAATCATTTGCATCAATAAATTCAATTTTTTTTCCTATATTAACTATAGTAAGATCATCAAATGAATTTAATACAATAATAGCATCTGCAAATGTCTTTAATTTTATAGAAAAATCTCCTCCAATGCTACTATGACTTAATTTTAAATTATTTGAATATAATAAGCTAAAGCGGCTAGATACATTATTATACGAGCTTAAAGCGCCAGAAAAGATCATAAGTGCATTTTTTCTTTTAAATTCATCAGAATCATCTAAAAGCTTTAAAGCCAAAGCATAGCCACCTATATATTCTTTAATTAAATCATCAGCTACTATTTTGATATCATAAGATTTTTTATTTGCATCAATTACTAAAATACTATATTTTTTCATATATCCTCCCAATCTAAAAAAATAATTTATTTTCTAAAGATTAAAGCTTTTAGTCTTTTGTAACTTATAGCAAAAATTATTAGAAGAATTAGCATATCAGCTAATAAGAACGAATAATTATATATGATATCATATGTTATAAAATTCTTAAAACCAGCTTCAAGTGCTGTTGTCATGTCCTTAAAGAAGATATAGCCACTTATTATATTAAACAATCCACTTACAATATAAGCTAGAATAATAAATGCTATGTGGTCTTTAAGATCTTTTTTCTGATTATTTAAACCAGAAAGACACATCGCCCCATAACTTAAAATATAATCTAGTATTGCCTGCATTGGATGGATAATATATCCACCAATTAACATATCAACAAGTCCATAGATTGCGCAAATTGGAAAAGCACTTTTTGCTCCCCATCTTATTGCAAAGATTATAAGGGGTAGTCTTGAACATAATGTTACAGATCCACCTAAAGGCATTTTAAATAATGTTATTAAACTCAAAATTTTAGCTAAGGCAATTACTATACCACCTTCTACTATCATTTGAGTCATTTTATTTTTCATAAATCCTCCTTAATAAAAAAAGCACAAGCATAGGCTTGTGCTAGTCACTTTCCTACGCTATTTTTAAATAGATCAGGTTATGAGGGTTTTGACAAAGTCATCTCAGCTTTCGCTCCCCTAGTGATATATGATAATTTAAACATAAAGTATATTCTTAATTTTGTCAAGATTTATCCTTATTATGTTATAATGACAACAAGGAGGAAAATATGCAGCATTTATTATTTCTTTACAATCCTAAAAGTGGAAAAGGACTTATAAAAGATCATTTGTCAGATGCAATAAATTATTATAGCAATAAGGGTTATTTAACCGATGTATATGCCACACAATCTGCAGGTGATGGACGCAAAAAAGTAATGGAAATTGGAGAAAATTACGAAAAAATTATTGTATCTGGAGGAGATGGAACACTTGATGAAATTGTAAGTGGCTCTATTAAAGCTGGTATTGATCCAATTATTGGATATATTCCAATGGGAAGTACCAATGACTTTTCAGTATCCATTGATATACCAGAAGATGTAAATAAAGCAATAGAACTTTCGGTTAAAGATAATCCAGTAGAAATTGATGTTGGAAAATTTGAAAATAAATATTTCATATATGTAGCAGCATTTGGTTCAATAGCAGAAGTAAGTTATGATACAGACCAGAATATGAAAAATGCATTTGGAAGATTTGCATATATTCTCGAAGGATTTAAATCACTTAAAAATTTAAAAACATATAAAATGAGAGTTGACCTAGATGGAGAAATCATAGAAGGAGATTATATGCTAGGAGCCATAACCAATTCGGTTTCAGTTGGAGGTTTCAAGGGGCTAATGGGAAAAGATGTCGAACTTTCAGATGGATTATTTGAAGTAACACTTGTTAAAAAGCCAAGAACAATTATCGAATTAAATAAAATTATGGCAGAGCTAGGCAATGAAAATATAAAAACAAAGCTAATAGTCTCTAGAAAGGCAAGAAAAATTAAAATTGAATCAGATGATAAAATCAAATGGACACTAGATGGAGAATATGGAGGAAATTACAAACTGTGTCAAATTGAAGTTATAAATAAAGCTATAAAATTAAATACAGGTCTTAGATAATTGACAAAATAAAAAAACAGCGGTATAATTTTATAATTTTACATATATAACCTTTTGATATATAATATAGATAAGAATATTAGGAGGTAAATATGTTTAAAATCGGTGATAAAATCGTATATCCCATGCATGGCGCAGGCGTTATAACGGCAATTGAGAAAAAAGAATTTTTAGGCGAAATTAAAGATTACTATATTTTAAAAATGCCCATTGGAAATATGAGCATATCAGTACCTATGAAAAATATCGACAGTATGAATGTAAGGGATATCATCACCAAAGATGAAGGAGATGAGGTTCTTGAAATTTTAAAGTCAAAACCCTCTTCCATGCCCTCCAATTGGTCAGTAAGATATAGAGAGCATCAAAAAATCATGAAGACTGGCGATGTGTTTAAAATAGCAGAGATTGTAAGAAATTTAGTTGATTTTGATGATAAAAAAGGTCTGTCAACAACTGAAAAGAAATTATTAAATAGGGCAAGAAGAATTCTTGCAAGCGAACTTGTGATGGCAGAAGCTATTTCACAAGATACCGCTGAAAAAATGATAGATGAGTCAATTGGACTTTAATACATTTTTTCGCGATAATTATTTTGTATGATACAAAAAAATATATAAG
>JAUNAV010000016.1:28958-32596 GCA_030527425.1 Tissierellia bacterium | reverse complement strand
AAGGAGAGATCAATGAAAATAGCGGTTATTGCAGGAACTAAAGTAGATACACAATTTGGTGCAGATATTTTAAATAAATATAATGTGGAGACAGTAAATTTAGCGATGAGCGAAAATCCAAATGATCAGACGGCGCTTCAATATTATTCAAAAGAACAATTAAATGAATTATTCAATAAAAAAATAGAATATGCCAAGAAAAATGGAGCAGAAGCTATATTTTTGTATTGCAATTCTTTAAGTAGCATTGTCGATTATAAGAAAAGTCAGATTAAATTTGACATCAAAATCGTAACACCTCTTGAGGTTTATGAAAACGTAAGGGGAGATTATATAGCTATAATGGCTGCAAATGGAGCTTCTGTTTCAAAAATTGATCAGATTATAACTAAAAACAATAAAAAAACTATAAGCATTGGAAATTTGGAACTTGTAAAAGAGATTGAAAAGAAAATAACTCCTAAAAAGATTGCAAATAATATGAATTTAGAAGCACTTTTTAATTATTTTAAGAAAATACATGTAGATAAGGTGCTTTTAGGCTGTACTCATCTTTATTATATTAAAGATGTACTTAAAGATTATGGCATTGAAATAATCGATCCAACTCAAAAAATGCTTGAAGAATTGGGGATAGCTTAAATTTAATATAAAAAAATATAGAAATTTGAAATTTAAACAATAAATATCTATAATTAAATAAAATAATTTAAAGGAGCTAATATGTGGATAAACAATGTGTTAATAGAAGATGGTTTTTACAATGAAAATGAAGAAGTATTTGTAAAGACTAAGAATGTGTCAATTTTAATTGAAGATGGACATATAAAAGACATAACTGAAGAGAAAAAAGAGGGCATTGATCTAAAAAATCACCTAGTATTGCCAGCATTAATTGACAATCACATTCATTTGGACAAGGGATTTTATGGAGCAGATAAGTTTCATGCTGTAGTGCCAAAGCCATCTGACAATTATGTATTTCATAGAATTGAAGAGGAAAGAAATTTTCTAAAAGACTTTCTTAAATACATCGATGAAAGGGCCAATGCTTTAATTGATCTAATTACTGGAAATGGCGCTGTGAAAATGCGCGTTCAAGTCAATGCAGATCCTGTAATTGAGCTTGAAAATTACAAGAAAGTCAAAAAAGTGCTTTTAGATAATAAAGACAGACTCGATTTTGAAATGGTTGCATTCGTACAACATGGCCTTTTGGGCAATGAAAAAATAGTTGAAAATATGCTAGATCAAGGCTGTGAAATACTAGGTGGACTTGACCCTGCGACAATTGATTATGATATCGAAAAATCGCTAAAAACGACATTTGAGATTGCAACAAAAAGAGATGTGCCAATAGATATTCACCTACACAATCAAGCAAGCCTTGGACTATATGAAATTGAAAGACTAATGTATTATATAGACAAATTTAATTACAAGAACAAAGTCACAATATCACATGGCTTGGCGCTTGGCTCACTTAATCAAAAAGAGACAAAAGATATGGCTAAAAAGTTTAAAGACTTGGGTATTTCAATTAATTCAACCGTGCCACTTAATTCAAAAAGACCTGATATCATAACATTTGCTGATTGTGGAATAAAGGTAAATATCGTAAATGACAATATTAATGATCATTGGTCGCCTTTTGGAACTGGAGATTTAGTAGAAAGAGCATCGAGAGCTGCTGAGGTATTTGGCCAGGTTTCAATGAAAGAGCTTTGCGATATGTATAAATTCATATCAATTACAGGGGATAGAAAAGTTGAAATTGGTCAAAAGGCCAATCTACTATTTACAAGTGCAAAATCATCGGCTGAACTTATAGCAAGAAATGATAAAGACAGAATAGTGATGAAAGATGGTAAATTTATAAATAGAAAATTTAAATCCATTAAATGATATAATAAATATACGCACTCATTATCTTCAAAGGAGTGTTTATGTTTTATGATTACAATATAAAAAGCAATTTAAATGCAGATATTCTTTGGATGGCACTTTCTAAGATGGATCATTGGCTTTGTGAACTGTCTACAATTAAGAGTATCATACCTAAAAGCAAGGGAGACTTTTTTACTGAAGGCTTTAAATATGATGTAAAAACGCCCGAAAAAATCACAATGCATGCGACTATTACTAAGATTGATGAAGACAAAAAAGAAGTGACAATCGATGCACATGCTGGATTTTTAAAAAGTCATTTGACTTGTAGAATATTGGAGCATGAGAATTATTCAATAATTCAAAGACGACAAGAATATCCTGGTATTTTTGGAAAGTTTTTTACAAAAATAAAAGGAGAAAGAGAAAAATCTGAAACCAAAGAGTATTTAAAAACTTGGCTTTCATATGCACAAGAATTGGAAAAAGCTAGTAAATAGAAGATCATTAAAAGTACATCTTATGATGTGCTTTTTTTATTTGGCTATTGACAATTAGAATCATCTAATTATATAATTATATCGACGTAAGCGTCGGTTAGGAGAATTTAATGCGAAAGTCAAAAGCACAAAGACAAGAAGAAATACTAAATGCAGCACAAAAAGTTTTTTTAAAAAAGGGATTTGTCAATACGACAATGGAGGATGTAATTGCAGAAACAAGTTTATCGAAAGGAGGTTTTTATCATTATTTTAAATCGACCAATGACATACTATATGAGCTTATGGCTAAAGGAATTCAACAGAGAAATGAAAAGATAGAGGAAAAATTAGATCAATTAGATTATGATCATTTAAATGATTTTATAGCTCATAGAATTACAGAAAAAATACTTGATAACAACGATAAATCAAAGATATATGTAGAATTTCTGTTGGCAAAAAAGGAGGATTTAAAACTAGAAGAACTCTACAAAAGACTACAAAAAAAGACAAAAGAGGAGATATTAAAGTATTTTAGAAGAATACCTGAATACTTAAAAGATCAAAAAAAATCGATCTTTATATGTGAATATGTCAATTCATTGATTATTGGAAATAGGTTACTTGAAGGAGGTTTTAGCGCAAATTATGAAATTATAAGAAAAAATATTAAAAATATATTGGATGATTTAAGTTAAAAATTTTTAAAGCACAAGTGATAATGAAACTTGATATCAAAGGAGGATGTATGAAAATTTACAAAAAAATATTATCATATGCCATAAATCACAAATACTTAGTCTACATATCCATCCTATGTTCGCTAATTTCAGTGATTTTTACAATGGCAGGCTTTTGTTATATTTACGAAATTTTAAAATCTATATTATTAAAAAATGATTTAGTTTTAGCAAAGAACATCGCTATAAAAACAGTCATAATTTTAACCATGGGCGCTCTTTTCTACCTTTTGGCACAGATTTTTTCTCATAAATTGGGTTTTAAAATCGAAACAAATCTTAGGAAAAAAGGAGTAAAAGGGATTTTAAATGCGTCATTTCAATTTTTTGACACTAATCAAAGTGGAAAAGTCAGACGAATTATCGATGATAATGCAGCCAATACTCATTCAGCTATAGCGCATTTGATACCAGATTTGGGACAGGTATTTCTAATGCCCATTATGTGCATAGTCTTCTCATTTGTAATTGATATAAAACTTGCCATAGCATTGATTTTGGTCTTAATTCTTTGTGGTATTTTAGCTTC
>JAUNAV010000016.1:0-28858 GCA_030527425.1 Tissierellia bacterium | reverse complement strand
TAAAACTTGCCATAGCATTGATTTTGGTCTTAATTCTTTGTGGTATTTTAGCTTCTTGGATGTTTACAAGTGAATCTAAATTTATGGATATCTATCAAGATGCATTAAAGGTGATGAGCGCACAGACGGTTGAATACATCAGAGGCATTCAAATAATTAAGATTTTTAAGACCAATGTCGAATCATTTAAGAAATTACACAATTCGATAAAAGACTATTCGAAATATGCCTATAAATATTCGAAATTGTGCAAATTGCCCTTCGTGCTTTTCCAGTGGATTTTTTATGGATCAGTAGCCATTTTAATGATTCCTATAGTCTTAAATCTTAAAAGACTTGACCCTTACAACGAGCTTATCTTAAATATAATCATGTTTTTATTTTTATCGGGGCTCATTTTAGTTAGCATTATGGGCATAATGTATGCTGGAATGTACATGTATGAAGCAAATTATGCTGTGGATAATTTGGAAAAAATATATAAAGAGATGGATGAAAACAAGATTAGATTTGGAAATGATGAAGTATTTAAAAATTATGATATAAAATTTGATCATGTAGATTTTTCATATGGATCAAAGAAGGTCTTTGAAGATTTTTCAGTAGAATTTAAACAAAATAAAATCTATGCATTAGTTGGAGAAAGTGGCTGTGGAAAATCGACTCTTGTTAAGCTTTTAAGTGGTTTTTATAATCTAGATGATGGAAGAATATTAATTGGAGAAAAACCAATTGAAAAATATTCAAAAAATGCTTTGTCTAAAAATATAGCTTTTGTATTTCAAGATAGCAAATTATTTAATATGTCAATTTATGATAATTTAAAAATTGCAAAAGAAGATGCCACAGACAAAGAGATTAAAAGAGCAATTAAACTTTCTTATTGCGACAAATTTATAAACAATTTGCCAAATGGAATTAACACTATTATAGGAGAAAAGGGAGTATATCTTTCAGGAGGAGAAAAACAAAGAATTGCAATAGCCCGTGCTATTTTAAAAAATTCTCCCATCATAATTTTAGATGAAGCCTCATCTGCAATTGATTCAGACAATGAGTACAAAATTCAAAGGGCTTTTAGTGAACTTATGAAAAATAAGACGGTCATTATGATAGCTCATAGACTTTCAAGTATTAAGAATGTAGATGAAATAATTGTTTTAAAAGACTCTAAGATCATCCAAAGAGGAAATCATAAAGATTTAATAAAAGAAAATAGTCAATACAAAAAACAATTTGAAATGTATGAAAAAGCCAATGAATGGAGGTTATAATGAAAAATCATTTAATAAAGAAATTTGGAGTTTCAGAAAAAGGTGCCAAAAATCTAATAAAAGGAATTAAATCGAGTTTTTTATTGTATTTTATTAATATGTCACCTGTAATTTTGATAATGCTTCTTTCTGAGAAATTATTATATAATAAAAATTATTCAAAGGCTTTAATAATTACTTTAAGCATTATAAGTTTGGCATTGCTTTTTATAATACTTATGATGGAGTATGAAAGTCTATACAACACGACCTACAAAGAATCAGCCAATCTTAGAGTAGAAATTGCAAATAAATTGAAGAATTTGCCTCTATTTTATTTTACAAAAAAGGATCTAACCGATCTTTCTCAGACCATAATGAGCGATGTTGAAAGCCTTGAACATGCTATGAGCCATGCAATTTCTAAAGTATATGCAATGTATTTCTTTTTGCCATTTATGCTCATATTTTTGCTTTTAGGAAATGTCAAAATGGCACTTGCGATAATAATTCCTAATGCATGTAGATTTTTGGTGCTTTTGATTTTTAAAAATAATAATTTGAAGGCCAATAAAAAATATTATGATATAAAAAGAGAAAATAGCAAAAAATTGCAAGAGATAATAGAATTACACAAGGAAATAAATGGCTTTAATATGAATGAAAAGACTAAAAAGTCAATGTATGATTTTCTTGACTATTCAGAAAAAATACATTTTGACAGTGAAAAATCAGTTGTAGGAATCGTAAGTCTATCGAAACTATTTTCATTTGTAAGTCTTGGTATTGTGCTTTTTGTAGCGAGTGATCTCATAATAAAAAATGAAATCAATCTATTGTATTTGCTTGGATATATCTTAGCAAGTTTTAAAATAAAAGATCTATCAGATGTGTCTAATCAGGAAATCTTGGAGCTTTTTTATATCGATGAATATGTAAAAAAGATAAAAGAGATAAAAAATGAAGCCCTACAAGAAGGAATAGATTATGAACTTAAAAACTTCGATGTAGAATTGGAAAATGTGTCATTTTCATATGGAGATAAAAAGGTCTTAGACAAAATATCTTTTATTGCAAAACAAAATGAAATCACTGCTTTGGTTGGACCTTCAGGCTGTGGTAAAAGTACGATTTTAAAGCTTGTCTCAAGGCTATATGATTATGATGGAGGCATTATTAAAATAGATTCTAAAGATATAAAAAATATAAGCACTAGAAGTCTTTTTGACAATATCTCAATAGTCTTTCAAGATGTCATCTTATTTAATCAAAGCATTTATGAAAATATAAGAATAGGAAATTTAAATGCTAATAAGGATCAAATTATAAAGGCAGCAAAAGATGCAAATTGTCTTGAATTTATAGAAAAATTGCCCGATGGATTTAATACTATTGTAGGTGAGAATGGAGCAAAATTATCAGGTGGTCAAAGACAGAGAATTTCAATAGCAAGAGCATTTTTAAAAAATGCACCAATTCTAATTCTAGATGAAATATCATCGAATTTGGACATAGAAAATGAGACAAAAATTCAACAAAGCCTAAATAAACTCATAGAAAATAAGACTGTAATTGTAATCTCTCATAGAATTAAATCCATTGAAAAGGCCGACAAAATTGTAGTAATAAATGATAAAAAGATAGAAGCCATTGGCGATAATAATTATCTTTTAAACAATTCAAAAACATATAAAAAACTTGTTGACCAAAGCAAACTTGCAGAAAATTTCAAATATTGATATCCTTTAATTAGAAGATTACTAAGGGGTAGAATATGAGAAGAAAAAGACAAAAACTTCAACAAAAGGATGCCTATGATATACTTTTAAAAAATAAAGAGGGCGTTTTGGCACTAAATGATGAGTATGCATATGCTCTTCCAATAAATTATTTTTATGATCAAGAACAAAAAGCCCTATTTTTTCACGGTGCAAAAGAAGGAAAAAAATTAGACCTCATAAAAAAGGATCCAAAGGCATCCTTTTGTGTAATAGACAAAAAAGATATCGTAAAAGAAGAGTATACGACATATTTTAAATCGGTCATTGTCTATGGAAAAATAGAGATAATTGAAGACAAAGAAGAATTAAAAAGCGCTATAACAAAGATGGCAAAAAGATTTTTCCCTGAAGATGATGAAGATAATAGAAATTATTATATAGAAAAAGACTTTAAGCAACTTATGATGTTTAAGTTGAAAATAAAAGAAATAACTGGAAAATGCGCAATTGAGCTATTAAAATAAATATATTCATACTAAAGAGCGATGCAAGTATTAATGAACTGACCCCATAAAGTTGTTTTTAGGTCCAACTTTATGGGGTCACTATATTAGCTATAGCATTGCTTTTTTATTTTTTAAATAGGTATATAAGCTTGAAATAAATATTAGCATTATACCTAAGGCAGTATGTGGGCTTAATTTGTCGTTAAATAATATATATCCAAAAATCGTTGCAAATGGCACAGTTGCAAATGCAAATATGCTTACTTCACTTGCTGGTGCATATTTATATCCTAATGTGAGCCCCACTTGTCCAATACCTGCAAAAATTCCAATAAAAAATAGTAACATAAGCTCATATGCTGTTGGTATTGTAAAATCTATCATCATAAATGGAATGCAGCAGACTACTGAAAAAAGTGAAAAGAAAAATATTATTGTATTGGTCTTTTCAACTTTGTTTAAAAATGAAACAAGAGTGTAGGCTAATCCTGCAAAACAAGCCGATAAAATACCTATAAAACCATAGGTTAAATCCGAGTTAAAACGTGGATTTACGACAAAAATTGTGCCCAATAGGCAAAGTATTAACACGATTATTTTGCTTTTTGTAAGCTTTTCTTTTAAAAGTAAAATAGCAAAAAGCGTTACAAATAATGGCGATGATTTTTGAAGTATTGTAGCATCTGCCGTTGCCATATTGTTAATTGCCACAAAGTAGCAGACGACTCCTAAAAATCCGAATAGGGATCGTAAAAATAAATATTTAAAATTTTCACGCTTACCAAAAAGTCTTTCTTTATTTTTGATTGCTAAAAATCCACACAAAAACATCGTTATTAGATTTCTAAAAAACACTTGTTCAAAAGTTGGTATTCTTGAGCCCGTAAGTTTTACGCACATTTGCATCATAGCAAATCCAAGGGCAGAGATAAGCATAAAAATAATACCTTTAGTTACATTTTTCTCCATAAACACCTTCCTTAGCCTTTTAATTATACTTTCAAAAGTATAATTTGACTACTGATATTTATGATTTTTTAAGCTAAATAACATAGAAAAAGCGCTGTACAAAATGACCCATTGAAGAAGATTTGTATCGAGACTTTTTACAAAAAATACTGCACAGATTACGCCCAAAACTCCAAAAGTTGCAGAAAATAAAGTGATCTTTCTGCTATATGATTCAAGTTTTATAAATTGCATGCTTCCAATCGGTACAGAAAAAGTACATGCGCCCATCATTATTGGAAATGAAACTGAAGGCGAAAGTCCTAAGGCATAGATTGTTGCCATGGTTAGAGGATATGATCCTATGCCCATATTGTTAAATGCACCGTAGATAAATGATAAAATCGCCATTATTATTAATTTTGGAAATGATAAATAGGTTTTATCGCCACCCATGGGCATGATATTTAATTTGCCCATTAGAATTAATATAGCTGCTACAAAAAGTCCGATTGTAACGAGTATTTTAATAACTTTTGCAGGCAATTTTACTACATATTTTGGACTTACATAGGCTCCAATTACTTGCATTATAATTGGCACTATTAAAGTAAAAAGGCCAACTTTAATGGATGTTATGTAGCAAAGAGCCATAACAAAAACCGGTATTACGCAAGCTGTGTTTAAAGTTCCAGGAAGTTTTTTAGCATCGACCCATTTCATCTTAGGATAGAGTCAAGCGCCTATTGCAAAGTCGCTGATGCCGAAAGTCGATAGAGTATAGATTATAAATTGTGAAATGGCAAGTGCGATTGGATTTGGCTTTTCTTTTTTTAATTTAGAGAAATTATAATAGATGTCTTTTAAAAATGAAAATATAAAAGTACAATTGACTATTATAATCAATAATAAAATTAATTTTGTCATAATACACCTCTTTTGAAAAAATTTGCCATTTTAAAGACATATTAATTATATTCTAAGTTAAAAAAATCACAATGTTCTTTTCTATAAATATAGTTTAATCAATGATGGCGCTAAAATTAAATGTATTATTTTTATGATCATTAAAAAAAGATCCAAGCCCAAAAGGCTATAGATCTTTAACTTTTAAACAACGAATGGCATTTAACACTGCAATCATGGTGACGCCGACATCTGCAAATATTGCAAGCCACATATTAGCAAGTCCAAATGTCGCTAAAATCAAACATATTACTTTAATGCCAATTGCAAAAATTATATTTTCATATACTATTTTTAACGTTTTTTTGGCAATTTTAATTGCCTTAGAAATTTTTAAAGGATCATCATCCATTAAAACCACATCGCTTGCTTCTATTGCTGCATCAGATCCCTTAAGACCCATTGAAATTCCAACATCAGATAGTGCAAGGGCTGGTGCATCATTTATTCCATCTCCGATAAAAGCAAGTGAGCTTGATTTCGGTTTATTTTTTATAAATTCTTCAACCTTTTCTACCTTTTGTTGTGGTAGAAGCTCTGCATAAAATTCATCAATGCCAACATCATTTGTTACAATACTTGCAATTTCTTTTTTATCACCTGTTAGCATTATGAGTTTTTTAATGCCACTTTGCTTGAGTTCATTCATAGCTTTTTTTGAATTTTTCTTTATGGCATCTTTTACTAGAATATATCCTTCATACTCTTTGTCAATTGCAACATAGATTATTGTAAAAGCTGTATTAATTTTCTTATAATTGACATTAAATTTTTTCATCAATTTTTCATTTCCGACTAAGACCTCTTTTTGATCTATTTTAGCGCTTATGCCATAACCTGCATATTCTTTGATATCTTCAATTCTTGTAAGATCGAGTTTTTTATTATATTTTTTAATTAGACTTTTGCTAATTGGATGATTTGAGGCGCTTTCTGCAAGTGCTGCATATTCTAGAAGTCTATTTTGATCCATATTATTTGAAAATATCTTACCTGTTTCAAATTCACCTTTTGTGATAGTTCCTGTCTTATCAAAAACTAGATAATTTATTTTTGATAAAACTTCCATGAAATTAGAGCCTTTAATCAAAATCCCCTCTCTGCTTGCTCCTCCAATTCCTGCAAAAAAGCTAAGTGGAACACTTACTACAAGCGCACATGGGCAGCTTATTACTAAAAAGATTAATGCTCTGTAAATCCATGTATGCCAATTTGAAGGATTTGATAAAATTATATTTAAAATAGGAGGAAAAAGCGAAAGAATTAATGCCAAAGTACATACAATGGGCGTGTAGACTTTTGCAAATTTCGATATAAAATTTTCAGACTTTGCCTTTTTATTTGTTGAATTTTCAACTAATTCTAGTATTTTTGTGACGGTTGATTCGCCAAAGTTTTTCGTTGTTTTAACTTTTAAAATGCCATTTAAATTTATGCAACCACTAAGTATTTGATCGCCTTTTTTAATATCTTTAGGCATGCTCTCTCCTGTAAGTGCCTTTGTGTCTAATGAAGATTCTCCTTCAAGTACAATCCCATCTATGGGCACTTTTTCTCCAGGATTTACTATGATAGTTGAATTTATTGAAACATCTTTTGGATCAATCTTTATAATTTTTCCATCTTTTTCTATATTTGCATAATCTGGTCTTATATCCATCAATGAAAGAATATTTTTTCTGCTTTTATTTATTGCCATTGACTCAAATAATTCGCCTATTTGAAAAAATAGCATTACAGCTACAGACTCCAAATAATCATCTTCTTTTTCATATATGGCTAGAAAAAATGCTCCAATGGTTGCAATAACCATCAAGAAATTTTCATCTAGAAGTCTTCCATGTACTATTCCTAAAATAGCTTTTCGAATTATATCATAACCAATTATTAGATAAGCTAAGATGTAACCAATTAGATTTAAAATTGGACTTAAATTAAGAATATTTAATAGAATAATAATTATAATTGTAATAATTATTCTAGCTAATATTTTCTTTTGTTTTCTTTTCATTTTAAAAACCTCAGTAGTCAATCTCGCAATCGGGTTCAATTCTTCTGCATGTTTTTAATATTTTTTTAAGAAGTTTCTTTTCATTTTGATCATCATCAAATGACAATGTCATTCTCTGCATCATAAAATTTATATTAACTTCGTTAATGCCATCAATTTTTGCAATATTTTCTTGCATTAGATTTGCACAATTTGCACATCCAATTTCCATATCATAAATTTTTTTCATAATTCCTCCTTAAACGATTAAATAGTTGTTTAATTGTTATATAAATAGTATAATCTTTTTAAATACATATGTCAAGTTATTTATAGAAAGAGTTATAAAATGAAAGTTGATTTACCTCATAAACATGATAAAATAGATAAAAAACTACTAGATGAGTTAAATGATATAAATAGATATGATGAATTATCTGAAATTTTTAAATTATTATCTGACAAAACGAGATTGAGATTATTTTTACTTTTATGCCAAGGAGAATATTGCGTTGTAAATATATCATATATAATGAATATGTCATCGCCTGCTATAAGCCATCATCTAAGATCGCTAAAATACAAGGGGCTAATAAATAGCAGAAGAGAGGGGAAAGAAGTCTATTATAAGGCAAGCGATAATAAATTGGTAAAACAATTGCATAAAATGGTAAAAGAAGTGATGAGAGTATAAGGTTGGTGTATTATGAAGATCTATTTGAATACTGAAAAGAAGATGGAGCTAAAACTTTTTAATAATAAGATAAAAAGAGATGCAAGAGGTTTTTTTATAAATGTAGGCGATTATATTGATGAACTCATAAGAACCCAGCATTTTGATGCAATGCGAAATGTCGAGACGAAGTTATATGAAGAAATTGAAGTATACAAGGATGCAATCGATTATAATGTAATTGCGCTAGAGAATTTGTATGTGCCTGTAGACAGGATGGAAAATTGGAATTTTGATAGGATCTATTTAAATAAATTGGTCAGATTAAAGGTAAATAATAGAAGAAGAAATGCTGATTATAGAAAAGTCTATGTGAGTGGATATTATGGCGCTAGCAAAAATGATTTTTACGAAATTCAAATGCCAACTCGCTGTGGTGAGGTCTTAAAATATTTACAAAGGGCCAATATAAAAGATAGGGGAAAGGTCAAATGGGTCAAGGATCCCATGAAAGAGGTGTTTGAAAAAACAGTTGAGATCAATGATACCTTTATGCCAAGTAGCAATGAAAAATTAACTGTTGATAAATATCGCCCTGCAAGAGTCTTAGAGCTTCCCATAAGAAAGCCGATTTTTATTGAAGGAAAAGCTAAAAAGCTTAAAACTAAATTTTCGCATACTGAAATAATTTCATTGGATGAGTACAATAAAAAGTATAGAAAAGATTAATGTGCTTTAAATATGTAAATAATTATAGTTGCTTTTTATACTACCACCTAATAAATAAATATATTACGATTGATTATAGTAGATAATAGTTGTATAATACATGTGAAAGCAGAGATGTGGTTTTCTTCCTGATTAATTATTGTACGAATAATAAACTTTGCACGAACTTCAGTACAATTTTGTTTCAGCTGTCTTTGCAAATGCATTCTCTGCTTTCACGCTTATAATCTCGAGTTGTTTTATACTATAAACATGAAAAGGGCCCTTTAGGGTCTTTTTCATTGTGCTTTTTTAAAAATGGGCAAAAAAAATCCTTCCTAATAAAAAATATTAGAAAGGAGATACAATTATGAAAAACCACTTATATTATAACACAAAATTATTTTTGTGCAAAGAATTTTTTAATTCTTTAAATACAAGAATTTCAAATAATTATAAAGGAAAATCCTCTCTAATATATAGTAAAATTAGAAAGGAGATACAATTATGAAAAACCACCTATATTATAGCATAAAATTTATATCTTTCAAAATTTATTTTATTTTTTATATCTATAACTAAGTTTTTTCTCTATAAATGAAAGTGAAATATCAGATACAACGGCCATTATTACAACTGGAATTACACCAGATATTATTATAGGACCACCATTTGAAGCATTTATCCCTTTGGATATAATATCGCCAAGTCCTCCTGCTCCAAGAAAGGTTCCAATGGCTGTAACGCCTATTGCAACGACTAAAGCATTTCTAATTCCACCCATTATTACAGATATTGAAAGGGGCAATTTAACTTTTATTATTCTTTGAAACTTACTCATTCCAACACCTTTTGCTGCATCTTTTACTGAATTGGGTATTGATTTTATGGCAGCTAATGTATTTTTCAAAATTGGAAGCAGTGAGTACAAAAATACCGCAAAGACTACAGTATTTGTGCCTATACCTAGTCCAATCATTAAAACCGAAAGCATTGCAAGAGATGGAATAGTCTGCAATACATTTGCAAAACCCACTATCGTACTATTTAGCATTTTTCTTTTAGATATGAAAAATCCCAGAGGAATTGCAATAATTGCTGCAAATAAGACTCCATAGATTGATATTAAGAAATGCCTTATAAATTGACTTAGTATATAATTTGAATTAAGACTCATGTATTTAAAAACTTCAGTTATCATTTGCTATCACCTTCAAAGTAATTATGTTCTTTTAAAAAATTCTCAACTATTATATTAGTCTCTGTTAGCTCTTCGCTTGCTTTTCGATTTAAAAGCTGCATTGTATCATTGTCTATTGTATTTTCCATTTTTTTAAATACATCTTTAAGTTCAGGATATGTCTTTAAAATTTCATCATCTACAACGGCAGAACAATCATATGCAGGAAAAAGCTCTTTGTCATCTTCAAGGATGACTAGATCATAGGCATTTATTCTTCCATCTGTTGAATAGCCTAAAACTACATCCATATTATTACTATTTAATGCACTATACACTAGTCCTATCTCCATAGGATACATATTATCAAACGAGAATTGATATTTCTCCTTAAATGCTTTGTATCCATCGCCTGGTCTGTCGATCCAGCTCATGTCGACACCAACAGAAAGTCCTTGTTCTTTTTCGAGTTTTTCCAAATCAGAGACTTTTTTAAGATCATGTTTTTTTGCAAAATCTTTTGTGACCATAAATGCGTAGGTATTGTCAAAACCATATGAATTAAACCATGTTCTATTAAATCTTTTTTTGTATTCTTTTTGAACGACATCCATGGCCTTTTTAGGATCTGTTATAGGATCCATTGCTAGCTCACCTGTCAAAGATGTACCAGTATACATCGCTGCTGATACATTGATATCACCATTTTCAAAGGCTCTAAAAATCAAAGTCGATGAGCCAAGATTATTGATTTGAGTGGTCTTTAAATCGGTATAATGCTCAATCATCTGTGCGCTATATTCTGCAAGTACTTGCCTTTCAAGATTGTTTCCCGAAGCTATTACTACCTCATTTTTTACATTGCCTCCAAGACCTGGAAGTGAACAAGAAACTAGAAAAATCATTAAAAGTATATTTGTTAAAAAATATTTTAATTTCTTCATAACTCTCCTTCCTATTTAATGGGGGATAATTTTTCTTCTAATTTTCCAAGAATAAAATCTGTAAACAAAGCGAGAATTGTAACTGGAATGGTACCTGCAAGTATCATTTCTGGAATATAATTTTGTAGTCCATTAAAGATGAAATCGCCAAGTCCTCCAGCTCCTATATAGCTTGCTATAGTAGCCCAAGACAGTACATACACTGCCGATAATCTTATTCCAGACATTATAACAGCTGTTGCTAATGGGAGTTTTACCTTAAAAATAATTTGCTTTTTGGTAAATCCCATGCCCTTTGCACAATCTACTACATTTTCATCGACCCCTGTCATACCTAGATAGGTATTTCTCATTATTGGAAGCAGAGAATATATAAACATTGCAATGATTGCAGGCTTTTTTCCAACTCCCATAAAAGGAATCATCAGCGCTAAAAGTGCAAATGATGGAATGGTTTGAAGTATTGAGCAGAGTGTTATTACAGGTTTAGATAATTTCTTGCTATTTGACAAAATAATTCCCAAAGGCACTGCAATAAAAACGCCAATTAATAAACCAAGAGCTGATATGTATAGATGCTCTGTAGTTTTTTCTAAGATAGCGGATATATTATTTTTAACAAAATCCATTAATTATCACCAGCTTTAGCACGATTCATCAATTCTTGATAAATACTTCTTTCATTTGGAGCATTTAATTCTTCATCTTCATCATCATCTTCTTGCCAGATATTTTGATAGAAAAAGTCTACGATATTTGCACGTGTTACGATGCCTTTTATTTTCTTTTTTCTATCGACTACTGGAATATTTTTTAAAGACAGATCCTTAATCTTTTTTAATACATCCATTATTTTTTGATCTTCATAGATATATTCAGTATTTTTATCTATTATTTTATCATCAAGCTCATTGTGTTTTCTGCAATATGAGGCAAGTTCAAATACATCCAAATGTCCAATTAATTTTTTTGAATTATCTGTAACAAATAGCGTATCGACACGATTTTCTCTCATGATTTTAAGCGCATCTTTTGCATTATGATTTCTTTTAATGCTTATTATATTTTCATTCATAATGCTTTTTACCTTTTGTCTTGCTGTCTTTGCCTCATTTAACTTGTCTTCTCCGATTAGACTTTTTACATAATCATTTTTTGGATGAAGTAGTATATTATCGGGGCTATCGTATTGAATGAGTTTTCCATCATGCATAATTGCAATTCTATCTGCTAAAAGCAAAGCCTCATCCATATCATGAGTTACAAATACAATGGTCTTGTTAAATTCAACTTGTAATCTCTTTACAAGATTTTGTAAAGAATCCCTTGTTATTGGATCAAGTGCGCCAAAAGGCTCATCCATTAAAATTATCTCCTGATCAGCAGCAAGGGCCCTTATTACACCTATTCTTTGCTGTTGTCCTCCAGACAGTTCGGATGGATATTTATCCAAATATGATCTATCTATATCGACAACATCCAAAAGATGAGTTGCAATATCTCTTAAAGTCTCTTTTTTCCAATTTAGAAGTTTACAGACAGTAACTATATTTTCAAATATGGTCATATGAGGCATAAGTCCAATATTTTGAATTACATATCCTATTTTTCTTCTAAGTTTTGTAGGATTTTTTTGTCTAATATCCTCGCCATTTATTAAAATTTGTCCCTTAGTTGGATAAATCATTCGATTTATCATTCTCATACAAGTAGTCTTTCCAGAACCACTAGTCCCTATAAAACAAACAAATTCACCGTCTTTGATTGTAAGATTGACATCATCAACTGCAACCTTAGAACCATAGACTTTTCTAATATTTTTAAATTCTATCATCAAATCTCCTTTCGAAAAATAAATTGGAAAGAAATAAAAATGAATAACTATATGATATTATACTGGAATACAAAAAGATGTGCAAACACATAAAAAGCGTCTATATATTGGAATAACAATATATATAAATTTGTGAGGAAAATAAAGAAAATGAATGTAGTATACAAGTCTAGTTATACTAAAAATTAATTTTAAATAAAATAATAACACAGCTCTTCTTTTTTACATAGAATTTTGTTATTATTAATAAAAGAAAGGTATGTTTATGGGATTTTTTCTATTCTTTTTTGCGATAATGTTAATAGCTTTTTCATCATCGCTTATTAAATTTGAAAATAGAATACAAAAGGCTTTTGTGGCCATTTTTATGTTTTTGATCATGCTTTTTTTTGCTGCAATGAGAGGCACTGGCGAAGGAGATTACTTTAATTACTTGCATTTTGCACAGGTTATAAAGTACTGGTATCAAGTTACAAATCCCCATTTTCCGGTAGAAATAGGATTTAGATTTATTGCATTTGTAATAAATAGCCTCGATCTTTCGAGGCAATGGGTTATTGCCATTATGAATATTTTAAGCATTGTGCCAGTTATCTACATAACAGGTAAAAAAAGTTACAATCCAATTGTTTCAGCGCTTGTATTTTTGCCATTTTTATTGCAATTTGATATGCAAACTTCAAGAACAGCAACGGCAATGGGTATGGGGCTTATGGCTTTTTATTTTAATAGTCAAAGGAAATTTTTTAAAACTATTTTATTTACAATACTTGCTATAAGCTTTCACAAATCGGCACTTATAATAATTCCAATGCTCTTTATAGCCTATATTGAATTTTCAAGAATATTTAAGATCATAAGCATAATGTTCGCTTTTGTAATAAGTCTAAGGGCTAGAATGTTTATTGATCTATTTATAAAAATAATACAGTCGGTGGGGCTTTCTTCTGTTGCTGCAAAAATTCAAAGATATACATATGGCGAGGACTTTGCATTTGCAATGAAGATTATAGATCCGAGAATACTATTTGCATTGTTTTTATTTATTACAAGCCTAATGTATTTTGAAAATAAAGATTTTAAAAAGGCAAGCTTAGAGGATGTATCGATCAAGGCAATGTGGATTTCGTTGGGACTACTTTTAGTATTTAGACAATCAACTGCAGTAAGTTTTAGACTTTCATCCTTTTATGGACTATTAGAAATAATATATATACCGTTGGTAATTGAAAAGATTAAGCGATTTGATCCACTAGGTTCCTTTTTTATAAAGGCATCAATTGGTGTTTATATAATTCCATATGCTATTTTTTTGGCGATGAAAGCGCCGGCATATGACTTTTTCTTTTCAAATCCGCAGGCGTTTATTTTACTTTAGGAGGGAATATGGAGAAGATAACAGTAGCAGAGCTTTTAAGCTCGATAAAAAAATCTATTATAAAAATTCTAGTCTTTTCAATTGTATTTGCACTTTTGGTCTTTTGTGCTTTTAAATTTCTAAAAAAACCTAGCTATGAAGCAAAAAGTCAGCTTATAGTTACTGAAAGTGAAGATAGTATCAATTACAATGACATGATGCTAAATGAAAAGTTAATTGGAACTTATGAGGCGATTATAACATCTGCTGATGTATGTCAAAAAACAATAGAAGATTTGGGAATTGACATGAAAATAGAAGAATTAAAATCTAAAATCAAAGTCGAATCCAATGCACAAAGTGGGGTTATCTCTTTGTCTATTTCAGATAAAAACAAAGACAAAGCAGTCGATTTATTAACTTCAGTATGTGAAAATTTTAGAAAAAAGACATTGGATTTAATATCCGTAGACAATGTCGAATACCTCGATAAACCTCAGGTTACAAGCCAGCCAAAGGATAAATCTAAACTAATGGGATTAATAGCATTTGTATTTGCATTTATAATTTCAATATTTTTTGTATTGGTAGAAGATATTCTAGTAGCAAAGATTAAAAATAGAGAATATCTTTTAGAAAATGGTTATGAAATTTTAGGAGAAGTCCATGAATAAAAGCGAAAATTATAAAAAAATAAGAGCAAAAATCGAAAAGACAGACTATAAAGTTTTAGGAATAAGCACTCCAGATAAGAAAAAAACTTCAAATATTTCAAAGAAAATTTCTGATAGTCTAAGTCAAAGGCATAAAGTCTTATTTTTAGACCTTGATGTAGACAATGACAATAAAAATGATTTGGAAAATACCTTAGGTTTTAAATTTGGTAGCATTGTAGATCTTATAGATTCTTATAAACTTTTAGAATTTATAAACGAAAAGAAAGAGCAATATGATTATATCATTATAAATGAAAGATCAGCTATTTTTGCAGATAGCCTCTTTACATCAAAATTCGAAGATGCAAAAATCATTGTAGTAAATGAGAATCATACAAAAAAGAAGGATTTTATGACACTTAGCCAGGATATTGATGATATGAATATTCCTATTTGTGGGGTGATTTATAATAAATAGATTTATTATTTTAGCTTTGATAATTTTTCTTACATCATGCTCTAAAACTGATGAGTATCAATCTAAAAATATAGAAATACAAGAAGATTATTCAAGCAGTCACAATAAAATTAATGAAGGCGTGCAAATAGATGGGCTCTATGAATTAAATGAAGATACTAATTTATATGATAAGCCATCTGAAGATAGTCATGTTTCAGATCAAATAAAAAAAGGCTCAATTGTAAAAGTCATTCTTATAGATGGAGACTTTTCATATGTAGAATATTTTCATATGAGAGGATATGTTTTAAGCAAATATCTAAAATAATTAGTAATTAAGCGGCTATTAAGCCGTTTTTTTATTTTCAAAAATTTCTCTTGACAAAAAGATAAAAGAGTATATGATTATATTAGGGGAACCTAATAAATAATATTAAGGAGGATTTATGAAAAAATCATTTATAACAAAAATTTTATTATCACTAGTGCTTATACTTACATTAAGCTCATGCTCTAGTCAAAAGGGCGATGAAAATACAAGTGATGATCAAAAAAAGAATATTGTAGTTACGACTTCATTTTTATATGATATGGTAAAAAATCTAATTGGGGATGATGCCAATATTGAAATGATAATTCCTGCAGGAGAGGATCCACATCTTTATGCAGCTAAAAGCGATGATACAAACAAGATTAAAAATGCTGATCTTTTAGTCTATCATGGTCTTCATTTTGAAGCTAAAATGGATAAGATCTTACAAAAGACAGGAAAGTCAGTTACAGAAGACTTTGATCAAAAAGAAGTTGGAAAAATGGATGAAGACGGAAAAGAGGTAATAGATCCACATTTCTGGTTTGACATCGATCTATACAAAAAGGCAACTAATAATATGGCAAAATACTTAAGCGAAGCTATGCCAGATGAAAAAGAAAAGATAGATAAAAATCTTGATAGCTATCTTAAAAAACTAGATGATCTAAAAAAATACAATGAAGATAAATTATCTCAAATTGATAAGGACAAGAGAATTTTAATTACTCCACATGATGCATTTAACTATTTTGCAAGAAGTTACGATTTTAAAGTAGTATCTCCACAAGGTGTTTCTACTGAATCTGAAGTGTCAAACAAAGATATTGACAATGTAGTAAATGAAATTGTAGATCACAAAGTAAAGGCGATATTTGCAGAAAGCACTACAGATCCTCAAAGAATGGAGAAGATCAAAGAGGCTGCAAAATCAAAAGGTGTCGATGTTAATGTCGTAAGTGGTGATGAAGATGAGTTATTCTCTGATTCTTTGGCAAAAGAGGGCAATGATGGAGATAATTACATCGACATGTACAAGCACAATGTCGATTTAATATCGGAGAATTTAAAATGAAAGACATTATAACAATTGAAGATTTGACAGTTTCATATGATAAAAAACCAGTTTTATGGGATATTGACTTAAATTTAAAACAAGGACAAATCACAGGGATTTTAGGCCCCAATGGTGCAGGAAAAAGTACTTTATTAAAAAGCATTATGGGTTCTTTAAAGATTTTAACTGGCAGTATTAAATACGATAATGAGGATATTAACAGCAAAAATCTAAGAAAAAATATTTCTTATATTCCACAAAAAGCAGATGTCAATTGGGATTTCCCAATTGATGTCTCATCCCTTGTTTTAATGGCAAGATATGTCCATAAAGATGGATTTTTAAAAAGATATACCAAAGAAGATTACAAAAAGGCGGAAGATTCCATTGAACTAATGGGGCTTACTGAGTTTAAAAACAGGCAGATATCAAAGCTTTCAGGAGGTCAAAAACAAAGGGCATTTATAGCAAGAGCAATATGCCAAGATGCCAATGTTTTTCTTATGGATGAGCCATTTGCAGGCGTTGATAAAAAGAGCGAAAAGATAATAATGGATTATCTAAAAGATGCATCATCAAAGAAAAAGACGACAGTTATAGTTCATCATGATTTAAATACTGTAAAAAAATATTTTGATAGAATAGTATTTGTAAATAAAAAAATTATAGCAGAAGGCAGTGTTGAAGAGGCATTTACGACAAAAAATATAAATGATGCATTTGAGGGGATGAAATTATGATTTCTTATACCTTTTTAGTTGTGGCAATAGGAGCAGGGCTTTTGTCTTTAAGCGCAGGCGCTGTGGGATTTTTGGCTGTGCTAAATCGACAGTCTCTAATAGGCGATGCCATAGGTCATTCTAGTTTTTTGGGTATAGTCATATCATTTATGCTATTTAGAACGAGAAGTCCAATAATACTTCTGATTGGCGCCTTTGTGTCGGGACTATTGGCGTATTTTTTTATCATCTTGATAAAAAATAATAGCAAATTAAAGCAAGATGCAGCACTTGCAATTGTACTTTCTACATTTTTTGCATGGGGACTTGCATTAAAGAGTAATATTCAGGGCAATGAAAATTACAATGCATCAAATAGTTCATCATTGCAAAGTTATATCTTTGGTCAAGCTGCATTTATAATGAAAAGTGATGTAAAAGTCATTTTTATAATGACTATAATAATACTTAGCCTACTTTTTATATTTCTAAAATCACTTAAAATTTCAATATTTGATCCAACCTATGCAAAAAGTATTGGAATTAACCAAAGAAAAATTGATGTTTTGATGATGTTTCTCATAATTTCAGTTATAACAATAGGATTAAAACTTGTAGGCAGTATATTGATATCATCATTTTTAATAATTCCAGCGGTTACAGCTCTAGTATTTACAGAGAAATTTAATTTAGGTCTAATATTTTCAATGCTTATGGCTTTGATTTCATCGATACTCGGATCATTTTTGTCACAAGTATATGATAATTTAAGCACAGGCCCTGTAATTATAGTCATAATGTCCATAATAAGCTTTTTTATTTTATTGATTTCAAAAAGAGGACTCATAAGAGGAGATAATATATGAATGTAATACTACTGATAATGACTTTAACATCAATATCACTTTCTATATTAGGACTATTTTTAATTTTTAGAAATATGTCGATGACTGCCGATGCCATAAGTCATACTGTGCTTTTAGGAATAGTCATAGGATTTTTATTTGTAAGAGATATAAATAGTCCAATACTTGTAATATTTGCAGCTATTATGGGACTTATAATGGTCTTTATAACTCAAAAATTATCTGAAAAGAAGCTTATGAAAAACGACGATGCACTCGGATTTATATTTCCGCTATTTTTTTCAATAGCCGTAATCATAATAAGCAAATACCTTAGAAATGTGCATATTGACACAGAAATTGTACTAAGCGGTGAGGTTGTCTTTGCTCCATTTGATACTATTGAAATTTTTAATTTCGAAATTCCAAAGGCATTGTTGACTTCAATAATAGCAATTGTGTTAAATGTATTATTTATAGCTATTTTCTACAAAGAGCTAGTAATTGCGACATTTGACGAGAATTTTGCAAAGCTTTCAAATATTAAAACCAGTGCACTTTTTTATGCGCTTATGGCCTTGATTTCACTAAATACAGTTATAGCATTTGATACAGTGGGTGCAATTTTGGTTGTAAGTTTTCTAATAGTTCCTGCTGCAAGCGGATACTTGCTTACACAAAAATTAAAAAACACCTTTATTCTAACTATCATAATAGCGATAATAGACTCTTTTTTGGGATATTTTCTAGCATATAAATTTAATTTGTCAGTATCAGGTGTCACCGCAGGAATATCAGGGATAATCTTTTTGATATGTCTATTGTTTAATAGAGAAGGTATATTTACAAAAATCTATAATACACATGTACTAAAAAGACAGATAAATCTTTTTTTGGTGTTGGTCCATGTTGATAATCACAAAAATAGTATTGATCGATTCGAGGAATTAGGGTTAAATACAATATATAAGCATCTTTCTATTAAAAAAGATGTGCTAGATCATATTTTGAAAAAATTGATTGATAAGGAATTTATTAAAGTAAATGAGAAAGATCAAATTTTTGAAATCACTGATGATGGCGAAATTTTTTGTGAAAGGATGAAAAAGAAATTTATATGACTCCTGGAAGAGAAGATTATTTGGTAAATATCTACAGACAAATTGAAGAAAGAGGATATGCTACAAATAGCGATATAAGTAAGTTTTTAAATGTAAAAAGACCCTCAGTTACTGAGATGGTAAAAAAACTTGATGCTGAGGGCTTTGTCTTTAGACAAAAAAAGAAAATACTTTTGACTGACAAAGGTATAAATACTGCAAAGTCGATGTTATCAAAGCATAGATTATGGGAGTATTTTCTAAAAGAAGTCTTAAAATACAAAGATGAAGATCTACACGAGCAGGCAGATAAACTAGAACATGTAACCGATGATAAATTATTCAATGCGTTAAACAAACTCATGGATTATCCCAAAACATGCCCCCATGACGAGATAATCTACAAAAATGAAGAGTGATTCATATTTTAATGAATTAAAATTACTTATAATTAAATTAGATGGCTAAGCCATTAAACAACAAAGTAAAATCATGAAAATTAAAAGAGATTAATAAATAAAGAGGTCTATGAGTAAACATAGGCCCCTTTATTTTACAATCCTTCTTCAGTTAATTTTCTTGCCATATCATCTTTTATTGTCGTAGTCTTTTCTAATTCTTCGATTTTTTCTTTAAATTGCGGCAAGTATTTTTTATGTGCTACTAAAAGTTCATTTAGGACATGAATCATTTTCTCGCCAGATACAATTAGTGGATTAAGTATAAAAGCATTCATTAATAGATTATAATCACCCTTTACTGCTGCTTCTTCAACAGTAAGCTCCATATTTTTCATAAGCTTAAGCCATCCTCTTTCAGCGGTTGGTAATTTTCCGAAGGTTATTGGATTTGCACCATTACTTCCTACAAATGCACTGACTTCGACAGCTACATCATCATCTAGATCACACATTGCGCCATTATTTTTAGTCGTAAGTACAATATGACTCATTTTATTATTGTAAATTGACACAATAGACTCGCATGCGACATCAGAATAATGAGCTCCACCTCTTTTAGTAAGTTCTTCAGGTTTATAATCCAAATTTGGATCCTTGTATAATTCAAAAAGCCTCTTTTCAGTTTCTTTGACCTGTTGAGCACGAGTACCTATATTTTTGTCATTGTATTCTTTAAGTCCATGCTCAAGCATTTCTTCTTGTCTATAATAATATCTATGATAACCGCAAGGAATCATATTCATAGCCTTTAATTGTTCTTTAAAGAATTTTACATCAAAGATATTTGCGGGTGTGCCGTCATCTTTATTAGGATCGTTAATTAAATCAATCATCTTATCTGTAATGTCAAATCCGTCTTCATCGTAGATTTTATGCCAATGAAAGTGGTTAAGTCCTCCAAAGCGATAGGTCAAATTATCTAGTGATTTATCCATAAGTTTTGGCTCTCTTAACATATGACCTATTGGCACATTACAAAGCCCTAAAACTCTATCCCATTTAGCATATCTCATGACAGCTTCTGTGACCATGCCTGAAGGATTGGTGAAGTTTATAAGCCATGCATTGGGGCATAATTCTTTCATATCCTCTACAATGTCTAAGATCACAGGTATGGTGCGAAGCGCTTTAAAAATTCCCCCAGCGCCATTGGTCTCTTGTCCAAGCATGCCATATGAAAATGGAATTCTTTCATCTTTAATTCTTGCATTTAATAGTCCAACTCGAAATTGAGTGGTCACAAAATCGGCATCTTTTAAAGCTTTTCTTCTATCTAGTGTAAGGTGAACCTTGACATCTTTTCCAGATTTTTTCCGCATGCGTCTTGCCATTTCACCGACTATTTGAAGTTTTTCTTTGCCATCTTCTATGTCAACTAGCCATATTTCAGAAATTGGCATCTGATCATATCTTTTAATAAAACCTTCCATAAGCTCAGGGGTGTAGCTTGAACCGCCACCAATTGTAACTATCTTAACTTTCTTTTTCATAATACCTCCTATTCTAAATATATTATTATCATATAAAAATATATAAAACAACGGAAAAATCATGTTATGACTATAAATTGAATAGTACATGAATATTTAAAGAATTATTGTGTATATAATATAAATAAAAATTTAAAAACATTTACATATAAATAAATTTAGTACATTAAAGAGTTGTCAAGTTAGTGTGAATTATTGGTTTAATATAAACTTAAATTAGATTAATAAAGATATAAAAAAATTAAATAAAGGCATTGTATTCGTTTTCATTTGTGATACAATATAGGTGAATAAACATTTAAGGAGGTCGTATGAAAGATGAAAACTTGAAAGCACGTGGCTATGCGCTTATTCCTTTTGTAATCTTCGTGTTATTCTATTTGTCATCTGGTATAATTGCTGGCGATTTTTATGCCATACCGACTCCTATTTCGGTAATTATTGGTATAATTATTGCCTTTTTGATCTTTAAAAGATCAGTAGATAACAAATTTAACACATTTATAAGAGGATGTGGAGACAAAAATATAATAATTATGTGTCTAATTTATTTATTAGCAGGCGCATTTTCTTCAGTTTCTGAGGCTATGGGTGGCGTTGAATCTACAGTTAATTTTGGAATTTCAATTATTCCACCCCAATTTATAGCAGCAGGTATTTTTGTAATAGGGGCATTTGTTTCACTATCTACAGGAACTTCTGTTGGAACCATTGCCACTGTTACACCAATTGCTTTAGGTTTTAGTCAAAAGGCTGGAATTGATGCAGCATTTATAATAGGTGCATTGATAGGTGGTGCTATGTTTGGTGATAATTTGTCTATAATTTCTGATACGACAATTGCAGCAACAGCTACGCAAAATGTCGACATGAAGGATAAATTCAGAATGAATATAAAAATTGCTCTTCCAGCAGCCATAATAACTTTTTTCTTATTTTTAATATTGGCAAGACCAGAACATGCTGCAACAATTAAGGGATTTAATTATTCATTTATAAGAATCATTCCATATCTTGTTGTTTTAATGACTGCGCTTTTGGGCATGAATGTATTTTTGGTTTTGACTTTAGGTGTAATACTTTCTGCTGGTATTGGACTATTTGAAGGTTCTTTTACAGTTGTAGAACTATTTTCAAATATCTACGGTGGCTTTAATTCTATGTTTGAAATATTCTTGTTATCCATGCTTACAGGTGGTTTGGCATACTTAGTAACAGAAGAAGGTGGAATTAATTGGATTATTAAAAAGGCATCAGGATTTATAAAGTCCCAAAGAAGCTGTGAGATAGGTGTTTTTGCACTTGTTTCATTACTTGATTGTGCAGTTGCAAACAACACGGTTGCAATAATAATTGCAGGACCTGTTGTAAAAGAATTATCCAATAAATTCAAGGTAGATCCAAGAAGAACGGCTTCCTTGCTTGATACATTTTCTTGTATAATGCAAGGTTTCATACCATATGGTGCGCAGGTTTTATTTGCAGCTAAAGCGACAGAAGGGCTACTTTCTCCCTTTGATTTAATGCCATATTTCTGGTATCAATTTATCTTGTTCGCTTTTGCAATTCTTTCAATAATATTTAAATTTCCAAGAACAAAAGATAAATGGAACTTCGAAAAAGATTGTTTAGAAAAATAGGAGGTTATTATGATTTCACAAGATGACATGAAACAGATGCATTTTTCAACAAAGGCGATCCATGCAGGTTTTAAAAAGAATGAATTTGGCACACTTGCCACACCGATTTATCAAACTTCAACTTTCATATTCGACTCTGCTGAGCAAGGCGGAAGAAGATTTGCTCTTGAAGAAGAGGGCTACATATACTCAAGACTAGGAAATCCCACTAATTCACAGGTGGAAGATAAACTTAAGGTTCTAGAAAATGCAGAGGCTGCAGTTGCAACTGCAAGTGGAATGGGCGCTATAACAGCAGCTATTTGGCCAAATATCAACGCAGGAGAACACATCCTTTCATCTAAAACATTATATGGTTGTACATTTTCATTTCTTGAACATGGTATAACTAGATTTGGTATCGATGTCGACTTTATTGACATGAGTGATTTAGATGAGGTAAAAAGAAGTTTTAAGGATAATACCAAGATCGTCTACTTGGAGACTCCAGCAAATCCGAATTTAACGATATGTGATATTGAAGAAATATCAAAAATTGCCCATGAACATGGAGCTTTAGTAATAGTAGATAATACTTTCTGTACGCCATACCTTCAAAGACCTCTTGATTTAGGTGCTGATATTGTAGTGCATTCAGCTACAAAATATTTAAATGGACATGGCGATGTAATTGCAGGTTTTGTCGTAGGTGGCAATGAACTTATGATGAAAGCTCGTCTTGAAGGCGTAAAAGATTTAACTGGTGCAGTGCTTTCTCCATTTGATTCATATCTTATTCTTAGGGGTATGAAGACATTAGCACTTAGAATGGATCGTCATTGTGACAATGCGATGAAAGTTGCTAGATTTTTAGAAGATCATCCAGCCGTAAATTTAACCTTATATCCTGGATTAGAGTCTTTTCCACAATATGATTTGGCTAAAAAACAGATGAAAAAATTTGGTGCCATGATTTCATTTGAACTAAAAGGTGGACTTGAAGCTGGAATTAAACTTATGAATTCTGTAAAACTATCCACACTTGCAGTAAGTCTTGGAGATTGTGAAACATTAATCCAACATCCTGCAAGCATGACTCATTCACCATACACTAAAGAAGAAAGACTTAAAGCTGGCATTACCGATGGTATGGTGAGATTATCTGTTGGTTTGGAAGATGCTGAAGATATAATAAATGATTTAAAACAATCATTGGATAAATTAATTTAAGGAGAATATATGACAGATTTAAAAACATTAAAACTAATTGACTTAGAGGAGATGTCAAGCTATATTAAAAAAGTTGGTGTAGAAAATTTAATTGAAAAATTAATACCATATCTTGAAAGTGACTATAGAGATTGGGAAAAATTTACAAAGATGCCAAGACCAACCCATCATTCAGAAGTAGGTGTAAATGAGCTTATGCTTATTGGAAATAGGGAAAATTATTCTGTAAAATATGTAAATGGACATCCTATAAATCCATCTAGAAATCTTCTTACAGTTATTGGGATGGGACTTTTTGCAGATGTTGAGACAGGCTATCCTAAAATGATTTGTGAAATGACTCTCCTTACTGCAATAAGAACTGCTGCAACTTCAGTAATGGCTGCAAAATACTTGGCAAGAGCTAATTCAAAGAAAATGGCACTCATTGGAAATGGCTGTCAAAGTGAATTTCAAGCTATAGGCTTCCATAAAGTTTTGGGAATTGAAGAAATCAATGTTTTTGATATCGATGAAGCTGCAACAGATAAATTAATCGATAATTTATCAAGATTTAAAGATCTTAAAGTCAATAAATGCACAGGCGTTGCTGAAGCTTGCGAAGGAGTAGATATTGTAACTACAGTAACTGCAGATAAGAAATTTGCTACAATTCTTACCAAAAATATGATTGAAGAAGGCATGCATCTTAATTGCGTAGGTGGAGATTGTCCTGGAAAGACCGAACTTGACAGTCAAATTTTATACATGGGCGATGTATATGTTGAACTTGAAGAACAAAGTAGAATTGAAGGAGAAATCCAACACATGCCAGATGACTTTGAAGTAACTGAGATTACAAATGTCATAAAGACAAAAAAACCAATTGACAGAAAAGATAGTGATATTACAATATTTGATTCAGTAGGATTTGCAATTGAAGACTATTCAATACTTAGAATGATCTATGAAATAGCAAAAGAAGAAGATCTTGGAAAAGAGATTTCTATGGTTCCGGTTTTAGATGATCCTAAAAACTTATATGGTTTAATAAAATAAAAAAGGGCTTTAAAGCCTTTTTTTATTTAAAAAGTCTTAAAATATAAACAATGGGTAAATAATACATAAGAGAAAATATTTGAAAGGAGTAGGTATGGATAAAAAAATAAGAAAAAAGTTAAAAATTACATATGCAATCTGGATAATCCTTTTGATTATACTCTTAGCTGTTTACTTTTTTAGAAAAGATGTAAAGCTATTTCCTTTTTTTGAAATGTACATGATATTTTCTTTAGCAAGTTTTTTAACTTCAAATGAGATGAAAAAAATCAATGATGATAAAATAGAAAATTTAATTTCTATCATTACAATGTTTTTTGCAATAGGATGTGCGACTATAACATTTATAAACAAGAATTTGTATATTCAATCCGTATATGATTATTTTAAATACGTTTTATTTATTGTAATTATAGTATGGAGTATGTATAACATTTTCGAAAACAAACGCACAAAAAATATTTGAAATTTGTTTTTTATCTGATATAATAAAGATGTATTAGCAAATTTCATGTTTTGCTCCTATGGGGCATACCAAGAAGACATCCTAGAAATAGGATGCCTTTTTTGTTTAAGGGGAGAAGATGGGTATAAAATAAATAAGACAGATGCTACCTTTTTTAAAAGAAAAGAGGAAATTATGAAAAAAGTACTTAAGTATATCGGAATATTTTTACTGGGATTTTTGACTTATGTATTTATAATAGGTCCATTAGTACACTAAAAAATCGGGGTTATCCCCGATTTTTAGTTTTGATGTCTTCTTTTTGCAATCTCTCCTATGATAAAAGGTATGAAAGCAAGTGGAAGAATTATAATCCATTGCCAGGTTATAAGCTCAAGTTCAAATATATCTCTTAAAACTGGAACATACATAACTACTAATAGTAATGCAAAAGAAAGAATAGTTGCTTTTATTAAATGTTTATTTGAAAATATTCCAAGTTGTCTTATTGTATATTTTGAACTTCTAACAGAATGTGCCCTTATAAGCTCACTTGTTATAAGTGTTGCAAATACTAATGAGTGACTTCCTTCAATATGACCTGGAAATATCCATTTCAAGCCAATTACATAACTTAATAGCACAGCTACGGTTATTGCTATTGACTGAAGACTAAGTGAAATTTTTAGATCGTGATCGACAATTTTTTCACTAGGATCTCTAGGCTTTTGTTTCATTATGTCTTTTTCTCCAGGTTCAACACCTAATGCAAGTGCTGGAAAGGCGTCAGTTACTAAGTTTAGCCACAAAAGCTGGATTGGTGTTAGAGGAGAAGGTAGTGCTAAAAGTATTGAAATAAATACAATTAGAACCTCTGCAATATTACATGAGAGTAAGAAGGATACAAATTTTTTGATATTTGAATATATTATTCTTCCCTCTTCAACGGCATTTACAATAGTTGCAAAGTTATCATCAGTTAGAATTACATCTGCAGTATCCTTTGCTACATCAGTTCCAGTTATTCCCATTGAAATTCCAATATCTGCATTTTTAATCGCCGGAGCATCATTTACACCATCACCAGTCATTGCAGTTATTTGATTATTTTCTTTTAGTGCTTTTACAATTTGCACCTTATTTTGTGGTGAAACTCTTGCAAAAATCTTCTTCTCTTTTACAATTTCTCTAATTTGGCTATCAGACATATTATTGAGCTCATGGCCCATAATGGCCTGTTCTTTTCTATCAGCAATGCCCAAGTCATGACCTATTGCATAGGCTGTTTCAAGATAGTCTCCAGTTATCATTATTACATTGATACCAGAGTCTCTACATTCTTTAACGGCCTTTTTAGCTTCTTTTCTTGGAGGATCTATCATTCCTGTAAGACCAACAAAGATCATGTCTGTTTCGACATTTTCAGAAGTCATATCAATATTATCATTGTCAAATTTTCTATACGCATATGCCATTACCCTAAGAGCGCTTTGAGCAAGTTTAGAATTTTCTTCAAGCAATTGTTGTTTTAGATCATCACTAAATGGAATTTCTTCTCCATCAAGAAGAATTTTTGACGAATTAGAAATCATTATATCTGGAGCACCCTTAGTCATTGTATAATAGCCATCATCTAATTTATGAAGGGTACTCATCATCTTTCTGTCGGAATCAAAAGGAATTTCTTTAATTCGCGGGAATTTCTCGTTTAATTGTTCCTGATTTAAATTCCACTTTTCAGAAAATGTGAGCATGGCTCCTTCTGTAGGATCACCAATTATTTTGTAATTTCCGTTTTCTTCTACAAGATCAGCGTCATTACATAAAGAAGAAATCAACATCATCAATTTGATATTTTTATCATCATCGATGATTTCTCCATCTTTTTTGATCATACCTTCTGGTTTGTATCCGCTTCCTTCAATATCATATTCATTGTCATTGGTGAAAGCTTTAATTATTGTCATCTCATTTTGAGTTAGAGTACCAGTCTTGTCAGAACAAATAGTTGTTGTAGTTCCAAGTGTTTCAACGGCTAAAAGTTTTTTAACTATTGCATTTTTTCTAGCCATTCTATTCATACCAAGTGATAAAACTATAGTTACAACCGCAGTAAGTCCTTCAGGAATTGCAGCTACAGCTAAAGATACAGCTACCATTAAGCTTTCAAGCCAGTCCATACTGCTTCTTAAAAATCCTACTGCAAATACTGCAATGCAGACAACAAGTACCAAAACTGACAAAAGCTTGCTAAGTCCATTTAATTTCTTTTGAAGAGGCGTCAACTCTTCTTTGACATCATCAAGACTTGTTGCAATTTTACCGATTTCAGTTTCATGAGCAGTGTCAGTTACAACAGCAAGTGCATGACCATAGGTTATAATAGTTGAAGAATAGGCATAATTTTTCCTATCTCCAATTCCAACCGTATCTTCATATACTTCTTTATAGTTCTTATCAACAGATACAGACTCACCAGTAAGAGCGGATTCATCAATTTTTAAATTCTCACTTTGAATAAGTCTCACATCAGCAGGGACTATATCGCCAGTTTCAAGTCTTATAATATCTCCTGGGACAATTTCATTTGATTTAACTTGAGTTATTTTGCCATCTCTTATGACCTTTGCCTCAGGCGATGACATTTTTTGCAAAGCTTCAACAGAATCTTCTGCCTTTCCCTCCTGGTAAATCGACATAATAGCATTAATTACTACAATTGCAATGATTATGATGCATTCTATCATATCGCCGGTGAATGCAGAAAGAATTGATGCCACAATAAGAATGATGACCATGGGGTCTAAAAGCTGTTCGGCAATTTTTGTAGCCATTGATTTTTTATTTTTTGAAGCAATCTCATTTTTGCCATATTTATTAAGTCTTTGTGTTGCCTCTTCATGGCTAAGACCAGTCTTTGAGTTGGTATCTAATTTTTTAATTACATCTTTATAATTACCCTTGTACCAATCCATATAACCTCCTTTTATATATAAAAATAGACCTAAGCCTATAAGCTTAAGTCTTGCTCCCAGTGGGCTGCTGAACCGGGAAAAATCCGTCATGACGATTCAACAATCTAGCTACTCCCCTTCGCTATAAAATATTATAGTATATTTTTTGGAAAATGCAAGTGTAGAGGAGTTTTTTTATATAAAAAATTTAAATATGGTATATAAGGGGTATATAATAAATACAGATGTAAATTGTTTTAGATTTTAAGTTATAAAAACTTAAAGAAAAGATTAGTTAATGAAAAATACAATAAATAAAGTTCTTTAACTATAAAGCAATAAAAGACTAACTATATGAAGTCAAGTAGAAAATAAAAGAATTTTATGAAAGATA
>JAUNAV010000059.1 GCA_030527425.1 Tissierellia bacterium | reverse complement strand
TCGAAAAAGGATTATAGGTTACCTTTAACAACCTAAATACATTATATAAGGAGGATTCCTTATATCATCTTTAATCGGTATTGAAAATAGGACAACTATGGACATGGATACAACCATAAAAGGCATACAGCTAAAAGAGGAAAAAATAAAAGAAATAGTTCAAGAAATTACAAATATCAATGTAGAAGATGGAATAATATTTGAAATAAAAGACATTTCTTATATTAGAGAAGAAGACGAGTACGAAAACTTTAGAATTTCACTAATAGCAAATGTTGGAAAAACTAAAAATCCAATGAAACTTGACCTCACAACAGGAGATGCAATAACACCCAGAGAAATAGAATACACCTATCCATGTATCTTTAGCAAAGAAAATATAAAAATAATGGCATATCCATTAGAAACAATTTTAGCAGAAAAATACGAAACTATAATCAGAAGAAATATAACAACAACAAGAATGAGAGACTTCTACGACCTATATACCCTCTACAAACTAAAAAAAGATGAGATAGACTATAAAGTTTTAAAAGAAGCAATAGAGAGAACCTCAAAGAAAAGAGAAAGTCAGGAGATAATGAAAGACTATAAGGAAATAATAGAGGACATAAAAGAAGATTCATATTTAAGATCTTTGTGGGAAGTATATATCAGTGAAAACAAGTATATTGGTGATCTGACCTTTGATAAGGTTATTGATGCAGTGATAATTATTTCAAATAGAATTAATGAGATATAATTTAACAGACACTGTCTGGTAATTAATAGAAAAGAAAAAAGATTTAGAATAATTAAAACAAGGAAATACTGTAAAATCTTCGAAAAAGTAAAACAATAACTGAGAAAGATAGCAAACATATAGGAATGTTGGTATATTGTCTTCTAAGCTCTTAAAAGCAAAAGAACAAGTAAAGAGTCAAGATAAAGATAAAAAGTCAATATTAGGGGAAATAGAAAGCTTTAAGAAGGACGATAAAACTAAATCTAACAAGACAGACTATAGCAAAGGTGCAGAAAGATAAAAATCGGCAGTCTTCGGACTGCCTTTATTTTTTTTTCATATTTGAACAGACTGTATAATGACGTTATAAAATTTTGGCAGGTCTGATACACAAAAGTTAGCTGTAACTATATCTTAATACGTCTATAATAGTATTAAAAGCTGAAGTTAAAATAGAAACACAAAAATATTACAATATATTGAAATTTGTAATTAATATTTAGTCAAGTCCATAATATTGTGTAAAATTTACTAGCACAATATTATGGACTTGACTTTTCTAAATCAGTTAAAAATTATGTTGTTTTTATAGTTTTGTTATATTTACCTCTTATAATAGAATCATTAAAGGAGGAAATTATGTCCGAAAAAGTACTTGAAATAAAAAATTTATGTAAATCTTATGGTAAAAGAAAGATTATAAATAATCTGAATATGACTGTGTTTAAAGGAGATGTTTATGGTTTTCTTGGAGCAAATGGAGAGGGGAAAACAACTACTATTAGAATGATTACATCATTAATTAGGTCTGATTCTGGAGAAATTTTAATAAATGAAAAGTCTGTAATAAAAAATAGAGATCAAGCAATTAAAAATATTGGTGCTATGGTAGAAGCTCCTAAGTTTTATGAAAATCTATCTGGATATGAAAATTTAAAATTGATGGCAAAACTAATTGATGGTACAAGTGATAAAGATATTGATAAATTACTTGAATTAGTAGGTCTAAAAGATAGGAGCAAAGATAAATTTGCCTCATACTCCATGGGTATGAAACAAAGACTTGGCATTGCTAATGCCTTATTAGGAAATCCAGATTTAATAATTTTAGATGAACCTACAAATGGACTAGATCCGTATGGAATGAGGGATATAAATGAACTTATAGTATCTTTGGCAAAAACTTCTAATAAAACATTTATAATATCATCTCATCTTCTCCATGAAATGGAAGGAATTTGCAATAGAGTCGGAATTTTACATGACGGAAAATTATGTATAGAAGGTGATGTAAAAAAATTAGTTTCAGGAAATAATGTATCTAATCTTGAAGAACTGTTCTTTGATAAAGTAGGTGGGAAAAATGAAAGCATTAATTATTAATGAATTAGAGAAAATCATAAAATCAAAGATAGGATATGTATTTTTATTGTCAGCTGGACTCTTAATTTGGATGAATATTACCATGTATGATCCAAAAGAAGGCGTTTGGAATATTGATAGTTTTTATACTTTCCCTGCAAGCCTTTTAGATATTTATATGCAAATATTAATATTTTTCATACCAATTTTAGCAAATGCCTTAGTCACTAAGGACCTAGTAGCAGGCACAATGAAATTGAGCATATTGAAAGAACCGTCAAGAATTAAAAACTTAGTCAGCAAACAAATTGCTTTTACAATATTTTGTATAATGGCAACTACAATTTTTGTTCTCTTGTGCTATTTATTTGGAATACTATATTTTAAAAACATGAGTGATTTATCTTTAATAAGACCAGGATTAACAAAAGCTAGTGATTTAATCTATACATTTGTAACTTATGGGAAGATTCTTTTACCAACAATTACCTACGGCTTATTAAGTATGTCAATAGGATTATTTATAGAAAATGTTAGCCTAGCAAATATCATTTCTATTGTTGGTCTTATATTTTTCTTTAATACAAGTATGGGAGAAAAATTTACAATGATAAAAAATGTATCAGCTAATGAATTTAATATTCTAATATTAGCAAGCGGGATATTATTAGCTTTATTTTTAATAATAAGCAATATTTATTTAGAAAAGAAAGATATTTTATATTAGGGTGAGATATGAAAAAATTTATAGATTTTGAGTTATATAAACAAAGGAAAAATAAGTTTTATTATCTATTTTTTCTAATAATTTTAATTTCTCATATAATAAAAGCGAATCAATTTATTCATACAGATATGAATTGGATGTCATTGCCCTTAGTTTCAGTTCCAGATACAGTTTTGTTTTTGGTCTTATTTGTGATTTATATATCCTCAGACTTAACAGCTATAGAGTATGAAAAAGGTCTTATCAAATTACCAATAATGGTAAATGGAGATCGAAAAAATTTAATAAAAGCAAAAATATTAACTATAATCATGTGGCTAATACCCTTAGTGATTTTTGATATAATATCATCTTTTCTAGTTGGAAAAATAATGCTTAATGACGGAACAGTTTTAATTTCTGATGGAAAAGCTATTTTGCTTGGAGGAGTAAAGTTAGAGGGAATAAGAGCCTTTGTTAGTGTATTTTTTAGTGAAATTTCTATTATTTTGCCACTAATATGTTTAGCCATGATTATTGTGTATGGTGGTCTTGTTTTAAAAAATACTTCAAGTGTTATGGGAATGGGATTTTTATATTATATTCTAAGCTTAATAGGTCCTGAAAAATTAAAATATATATTTTTAGTAAGACATGTCTATAAAATACCATCTCTATTAATCAAAGGGGAATTTGGTATTGAACTTAGCTTGTATATTGCTACTTCATTAATAGGTATTTTAATCTTATATTTTGTCAATATTTCCTATTTTAAAAGGGTAGAAATATTAAAATAGGAGAGGATAGGATGAGTAGAATTTTAATCGTAGAAGATGAACTTGACTTAGCAAATATAATAAAAGATTATCTAGAAAGAGAGCTATATGAGGTAGAAATTTGTACAGAAGGAGATAAGGCAATAGAAATTTTTGATAAATTTAAGCCGTCCTTAGTAATATTAGATTTAATGCTTCCAGGTATGAATGGTTATGAAATCTGCAAAAATATAAGAATAAAATCTACAATACCGATTTTGATTCTGTCAGCAAAAATTGATGAATTTGATAAGGTAAAGGGACTTAATCTTGGAGCAGATGATTATATTACCAAACCCTTTAGACCAAGAGAATTACTTGCAAGAGTTAATGCTCAACTTAGAAGAAGCCAAGTTTTTAATAAGGAAATTCTTGAAATAATAGACATAGAAAATATCAGAATATATACTAAAGAATATAAGGTAGAAAAAAATGGTAGGGATCTTGACTTAAGTAGAAATGAATTTGAACTTTTGGTATTTTTATCTAAAAATCCAAGACAAGTTTTTAGTCGAGAACAACTATATGAGAGAATCTGGGGCTTCGATAGTTATGGAGATTTAAATACTGTAACCGTTACTATAAACAGACTCCGCCAAAAAATCGAAGATAATCCAAAGAATCCAAAGTATATATTAACAGTTTGGGGAGTAGGTTATAAATTTGAAATCTAAATCACTTAAAAAAAACTTAATAATATTTGTCATATCAATCATTCTAATACCAATTTTATTTTTGTTGGTCTTAGGAATACCAGAAAAAGAACCTAAAAGTCTTTTGTTATCTTTAACATCAATTTCTATATTAATAGCTATAGTAATTGTCATTATATCGACTATATTTTTAGCTTACGTCGATAAGATTATTATAAAGCCTATATATGATTTGCTAGATAATTTTAAAAAGCTAAGTAAGGGGGAATATGATTTATATATAGAAAATGATAGGGTGGATGAAATAGGAGAATTATTAGATAATTTTAATAAAATGGTAGCGTCATTAAAATCATATAGGGAAAGAGAAAATAAAGCAAAGGAAGAAAGAGAAGAGCTAATAGCATCTATAAGCCATGATTTAGCAACTCCCTTATCTGTAATACAAGCCCACATAGATGGAATAAGTGACGGAGTTGCTGATAGCCAAGAAAAAAAAGACGAATATATAAGGATAATAAACAAAAAGATCAAACAATTGAATAATCGAATCAAACAACTAAAAGACTATTCATCACTTGGTATATATGACAAAGAAATAAATCATATCAGAGCTAGAGAATCTTTAGATAGAATTGTAGATGAATTAAATAGATCATTTACAATTGAAATAGGAAATTTCTTTTATAAAAATGATATAAAAGAAAATACAGTTATAGGTTTATCTGACAGGATGCTTGAAATCATATTAGAAAATTTGTTTTCAAATTCTATAAAATATAGAGGAGAAAATCCATTGGAAATTGATATAATTGCAAAAGAGAACCCAGATACAGTTATAGTAGAATTTAAAGACAATGGAAAGGGCATAGAAAAATCTGAATTAGATAAAATATTTAATCCATTGTACACAGTGGATAAAGCTAGGACGACTGATAAAGAATCAATGGGATTAGGCTTATCAATAGTAAAAAAAATACTTAATAATGCGGGAGGAGAAATAGGAGTAAGAAGTGAGTTTGGACAATATACAGTATTTTTTATAGAGATACCTATAGCTCGCAAAATTGAAA
>JAUNAV010000015.1:28587-35701 GCA_030527425.1 Tissierellia bacterium | reverse complement strand
AAACTGACCTCCTTTAGTTAGTTTTTTGGTCTAACTTTTGGGGGTCAGTTCATTTAAACATCACCTTTTTTATTTATAGTATTCGATTATTTTTATTATTAGAAATTATCAATTAAAATAATATGAAAGATGGGATAATTTATTCTAATTTAGAAGATATTTTATTTTTTATTTATTAGAGCCTACATTTTTACCATATTTTTAAATATGAAGTATGGCCTTGATAATGGTTAAAAAAGGCTTAATATGCAAATTGATATTTATTTGACAATAAAGTCATCATATAATATAATATTGTTAGATAATTAACTAACGAAGTTTGGAGGTTAGATATGAGCGGTTTGTTACATGTACCAAGTTTTATTCATTTTGGAAAAGATGCTTTAACTGTTTTAAAAGACATTGAAGCTAAAAGAGCCATGCTCGTAACTGGTGGTTCTTCTATGAAAAAATTTGGCTTTTTAGAAAAAGCAAAAAGTATACTAGAAGATGGCAAAAAAGCTGTTGATGTAATCGATGGAGTTGAAGAAAATCCATCTGTTGAGACAGTTTTGAGAGGAAAAGAAGCCATGCTTGAATTTAAACCAGACTTAATAGTTGCAATAGGTGGTGGTTCAGCGATGGATGCTGCTAAAATCATGTGGGCATTTTATGAATATCCTGAATTAGAATTTGAGGATATCATAACACCTGGTTCACTTAAGCCTTTAAGAAAAAAGGCGAAATTTGTAGCCATACCATCGACAAGTGGAACTGCAAGTGAAATTACTGCATTTTCTGTAATCACTGATACCAAAAAACATGTAAAATATCCAATAGTATCAGATCATATCGTGCCAGATTATGCGATAGTGGATCCGGAAATACCATCTAAAATGCCAAAATGGGTTACAGCAAATACTGGAATGGATGTCGTGGCACATGCAACAGAGGCATTGGTTTCAACTGCTGCAAGTGATTACACCGATGCACTTGCCATAGCAAGTTTAAAAATTGTATTTAAATATCTTAAAAAGGCCTATGATAATCCAGACGATTTAGAAGCAAGAGAAAAGATGCACAATGCATCAACAATGGCTGGTATGGCATTTACTTCAGCATCGCTTGGAATTATCCATTCAATGGCCCATAAGATAGGTGGAGAATTTGGAATTACTCATGGTTTAGCAAACTCAATACTTTTACCATATGTTTCTAGTTACAATAGAAAAGCTACCGACAAGTTTGATTATATAGAAAAAGAATTGGAAGTAGACAATTACATTGAAGCTTTAAAAGATCTTTCTAAATCCATTGATGTCTATCAAAATTTCAAAGATTTAGAAGATGAATTTAATATAACAGAAGATAAATTTAACGAAGTACTAGATACAATGAGCAAAAAAGCTTATGAAGATCCATGTACTTTGACAAATCCAAGAGAAACTTCACCAGAGGATATAAAAGAAATCTTTAAACAAGCCTTTTATGGTGAAAATTAACTAGCTATCTTGTATTAATACATTTCTATAATATTACCTTGAGAGAAATCTCAAAAACAATATGGACATACAATTGTATGTCTATATTTTTTGCTTAGTTTTTCAAATAAATAAGCTTGCTTTTAAAATAGTTTTAAAGTAATATATACGATGGAAAGGAGTTATTATGCAAGAAATAAAAGAAAATAAAATGGGATATTTGCCAGAAAAAAAGCTTCTTTTTACGATGAGTTTGCCCATTATAATCTCTATGTTAGTTCAGTCGATTTATAATGTTGTTGACTCTATTTTTGTTTCAAGAATATCAGAAGATGCACTTACTGCTGTAAGCTTATCTTTTCCCATACAAAATCTTATGATTGCCGTGGGAGTTGGCACTGGAGTTGGAGTAAATGCACTTTTATCTAGATATTTGGGTATGAAAGAATATAAAAGAGCCAATTCTGTTGCAACACATGGGATGTTATTGTCCTTATTTAGTTATTTAATATTTTTTATTATAGGGCTATTATTTGTAGATAAATTTTTTATAAGTCAGACAGATTCTCAAATAGTAAGGGATTTTGGGGCTGATTATTTAAGCGTCATAGCACTTTTTAGCATAGGCGTTTTTGTTCAAATAACTTGCGAGAGACTTTTGCAATCGACAGGGCTTACGCTTTATACCATGTTCACACAGATGACAGGTGCTTTAGTAAATATAATACTAGATCCAATTCTTATATTTGGACTGTTTGGTTTTCCTGCATTGAATGTAAAAGGGGCAGCAATTGCAACTGTTATAGGTCAATGTAGTGGGGCTGTTGTCGGTCTTATTTTAAATTTTGTTAAGAATAAGGAAATAAAAATCAGCCTTAAAAATTTCAAGCTCGATATGACCATGATCTTTAGGATTTATGAAATAGGCCTTCCATCAATTGTTATGAGTTCTATTGGCTCGGTAATGGTATTTTTTATGAATAAGATACTAATACTTTTTACCCAAACAGCTGTTGCAGTGCTTGGTGTAATGTTTAAGCTTCAAAGTTTCATATTCATGCCAGTATTTGGCTTAAGCAATGGAATGGTACCAATAATTGCCTATAATTATGGCGCTAGAAAACCTCAAAGAATTAAAAATACTATAAAAATTGCAATAATTGCAGCAAGTATTATGACTTTTGTTGGATTTTTAATCTTTCAAATCTTTCCAGATTTATTATTGTCATTATTTGATGCTTCTAAGGATATGAAAGAAATTGGTAGAGCTTGTTTAAGAAGAGTTTCATTATCATATTTAGTAGTGGGATTTTCAATAGTTGCAGTATCAGTGTTTCAATCTATGGGGCATGGATTTATGGCATTGTTAGAATCATTTTTAAGACAATTGATAGTACTTTTGCCATCGGCATATTTATTATCAAAAACAAATGTATTAGAAAATGTATGGTATTCATTCTTCATAGCAGAAATATTTGCAGCTGTAATTAGTTTTGTGTTCTTAAAGAAAATATATGAAAAAGAAATCAATAAATTGGATAAATTAAAACAGAATTTAGATAAATAAAAATGGCTTTTTACATATCGGTAAAAAGCCATTTTGCTTATTCATTTAATTTTTTAAAGATATTATTTGGCAAGAAAGGAAGATCCCTAAAAGCCTTATCTGTTGCATTTAATAATGCATTTGCGATAGCTGGCGCTGGGGTATCAGAAACCAACTCTCCAATTGATTTTGCACCAAAAGGACCTGTAGGTTCATAGCTTTCACAAAAATCTACAGTGATATTTTCAATATCTCCTCTTGCAGGAATTTTATAATTTATAAAGGAATTCTCGCGCAATTTGCCATTTTTTCTCCAAGTTGCATTTTCATATAGCGCATAACCAATTGATTGACTCACACCACCTTCAACTTGAACTCTTGCAAGATTTTTACTCATGACAGTTCCACAATCAACTACTGCTACATAATCTTTAACTTTAACAATACCTGTATGTGGATTTAGATGTATTTTAGCAAATCCTGTCATAAATGGTGGAGGAGATGTAGGTGAAGCAAATGACCCTTTAGCCTCAATAGCTTTGCCATCTACATTGGTTGTAAGTTTTTCAGAAAGCTCTTTTATATGAATTAATTTTTGATCATTAAAATAGATATAATCATCATGCAATTCTAATTGATCCTTTTCTTTTTTTGTATAAATAGAAGCTTCTTTTAGAATTTCTTCTTTTAAATTCTCACATGCTTTTTTAACAGCACCTCCTGTTGTATAGACTCCGCTTGATGCATAGCTACCTGGATCAAAAGGAGTTACATCCGTATCTGCAACGACAGGAATTATATTATCTGGATTAGTTTCAAGAATTTCAGCAGCAATTCTTACCATTATCGTATCAACACCTTGACCATTGTCAGTAGGACTCATCAAAAGTGTATAATCGCCTTCAGGATTTAATCTAACAGTGGCATTGGCATTGTCAATTACAGCAATACCTGATCCTTGTTGAGCAATACTCATTCCTACAGCTTCAATGGTTCCATCTTCTAAGGTTCTTTTTGGATAGATATCATCCCAATTAATCAATTCTTTTGCTTTTTTAACGCACTCATCAAGTTTACAAGATAAAACTTTCATTCCATAAGCTACTGGAGTTTCGCCCTCTTTAATCATATTTTTAAGTCTTATATCTACAGGATCTTTTCCGATTTTTTTTGCAAATTCATTTACACAAGATTCAACTGCAAAAGTGCCTTGAACAGCTCCATATCCTCTAAAAGCAGCACCTGGTAATTTATTGGTGTATACAACTTTTGCATCAAATTCTGCTGATTTTAAATGAGGATATAATGGCAAGGTCTTATCGCCTACAAGTCCTAAAGTTGTAAAGGCATGATAGGTATAGGCACCTTGATCACTTAAGGCCTTAATTTTTATACAATTTATTGTTCCATCTTTTTCTCCACCTAAAAGCACTTTTATCTTCATTTTGTGACGAGTATTTGAGGCGCTAAAAGTTTCTTTTCTATCCAAAACAATTTTAGATGGCCTTTTTAATTTCCATGTTACAAATCCTGCATAAATTTCTGTAACAGAAGTCTGTTTACCGCCAAATCCGCCGCCAATTCTAGGCTTTATTATTCTAACTTTTGATGGAGAAATTTCTAAAGCCTTAGCTAATTGTCTTTTTATATGAAAGGGCACTTGAGTACTTGAGACTACTACAAGTCTTCCCATATGATCAATTGATGCAAATGATCTATAAGTCTCCATCATTGCATGGGCTTGAGCTGTTACATTGTACTGACTTTCTAGCTTTACTTCGCTTTTTTGATATTCTTCGTTAAAGTCATTTCCAAATTTTTTATTAATAGCTCCTGCAATATTGTGTTTTAAATCATAACCAAAAATTTCTGGTGGCGCTGGAAATTCGACATCTTCTTGTATTTGAAAATCTGATTTCAATGCATCTTCAGGCTCTAATATTACAGGATATTTTTCATATTCTATTTTTATTTTTTCCAAAGCAATATTAGCGCTTCTTTCATTTTCAGCCACAACTATTGCGACAGGTTCACCATAATATCTTATTTTTTGAGAAAGAATTAAAGTATCTGTACCACTTGGTTCAGGATGAGATTGCCCTGCCAAAGTGAATTTGGTTTTTGGAACATCTTCATAAGTAAAGATTTCAACGACGCCTTCAGTTTTTAAAGCTTTTTCTTTATCAATTTTGGTAATAAGTCCACTAGCAAAATCACTTCTTTTAAGCTTAATAATTAAGCTATCTGAACTAGCAAGATCATCTGTATAAATTGGCTTTCCAGTGATAATAGCTTCTGAGTCGATCTTTTTATAGTTTTTATTTAGATTCTTCATCTTTAGCCTCCAAATAGCTTTTTACAGCTCTAAGCTGGGACATATAACCCGAGCATCTGCAAAGATTTCCTTGTAAATACTTATTTATCTGATCTTCATCGTCTGATTTAATACCAAATTCTTTCATGGAAAGAACATTCATTATAAATCCTGGCGAACAAAAACCACATTGTTCTCCGCCTTCTTTACTCAGATATTTTCCAAATTCTTTGGCCTTTTCGCTAACTCCTTCAAGGGTGGTTATTTTGTTTTCTTCACTAAGTCTTATAGCCAAAATTGAACAAGATAATGAAGGTATTTTGTCAACCCATACTGTGCAAAGTCCACAATTGCTTGAAGTACATGCGCATTTGACACTTTTAAAACCAAGTTTTCTTAAAAGTTCATACAGACTTGTATTTAGATCTATTTCAGTTGTGTAGATTTTATCATTTATATTAAATTGTTTAATCATTAAACTCTCCATAAGCTTTTTCAATCAAGTACAAGCAAACAGATCTTCTATAATCGCTATCTGCCTTGTAATTTTTTCCAAATCCTACATCTTTTAAAAGTTCTTCGATTTTTTCTTTTCTAAAACCTTCTTCAGTTAAACTTTTTGAAATCTCCTTTAAATAAAGAGCTCTTTGAGGCCTAGCACCTACTGTAGTTTTTATATTATTTCCAGTTTTACTCATTGCAAGATTGATTATTGGAAAATCTGCCTTATTTGATCTAATATTCTCATAGACAGCCTTTTGATTTTTTCTTGGAATTATAATTTCAGTTAAAATATCTTTTTTACGTTTCTTATATATAAATTCATCAATAGGAATTAATCCGTCATTAAAAAGATTTACCTTAGCATCAAGGACGGATAAAACAGGTAAAATATCAGAAAATGAAAAACGAGCATATACACTTGCACCAATTTGAGCAGTATTTCTAAGCTGAGTTGATACAATTTGCTCGATTGTTTTTTTAAAAATATTCGAAAAAGACTCTTGTAATTTAATATTTCTTTCGATTTGACCATAGGTTGTAGTCGCACCGATTTTAACAAAATCATCATCAAAATTAATATAGTTTAGACCAAGATCTTTAAGATCAATAGCCTTTGAAATTTTCTTTTTGCCAAGTTTTAAAAAATGGCCTCCACCTAAAATTGTATTTGGCTTAGATTTTGTCAAAATCTCATAAGCCTCTTTTACAGTTTTAGGACATATGTAGTCTCTAATTGTATACATTTTTTACTCCTTTTTTCTAAAAGCTTCTCCTTGCGGTGTGTAAAACTAATATCATAATACCGTATAAAAATATTTTTACAAATATATTTTATTTACTTTTTGGATAAATAAAATAAAAAATATAGCAAGAAAACTTGCTATATTTAATCATTTTTTCCATATATCATTATATGATTCATCTTTTTTAAATTTTTTAAGAACATATGGGCAAGTAGGTATAATTTTTTTTCCCTTACTTCTTGCATTTTCTACTACTGCATTTAGTAAGTCAATTGCAATACTACCTCCTCTATATTCAGGATCTACACCAGTGTGTACTATGTCCCAATCTTCACCTTTTATTTTAAAATCGCATTCGCCAACTATTTTATCATCTACAATTGCTACAGATCTATTTTCATCTTCTCTAAATTCAATTTTATAATCCATAAAATCCTCCTTATTAATTATATACCCAAATTTAAGATATTTAAAAATGGGTATATATATAAAAAATATACTTGAGGTGATTTATGAATTTATATATAGACAAAGATAAAATTAATGA
>JAUNAV010000015.1:0-28487 GCA_030527425.1 Tissierellia bacterium | reverse complement strand
AAATATACTTGAGGTGATTTATGAATTTATATATAGACAAAGATAAAATTAATGAAGCATTGATGAGTGTAGGTATAGATCCTTTAAAGGGAAAGATAATATATGCATATGAAAAATTTGAAGGATTGAATAAAATGATGTATTCTACAAGAGATCATAAGATTTCAAATAGCTATATACTTTATTTTTCAAATGACCTTTTTGCTATTTCAGCATATGATATGACTATGAAAAATATAGATTATAAAAATATAAGAAAATTTGATTCTAATGATGTAGAAATACAAATAACGGAGGATAGGGAAGATGTTATTTATGCTTTTTTGTCTACTCCAAAAAGTAATTTTGAATTAAGTATTCCTTTAAGTATTGATGATTTTAAACAACAAGAGATAAATGTCAAAGAAATTTTAAGATAGGAGTTAAAATGAAAATTGTTATAGTTGGCGCAGTAGCAGCTGGTGCAACTTGTGCCACCGCACTTAGACGAAAATCCGAAGAATATGAAATTGTGATGTTTGAAAAGGATAGGGACATGTCTTTTTCAAATTGCCAAATTCCTTACTATCTTTCTGATACTTTTGATGATAGCAAGGATTTAGTGGGAAATGATGAAGAAAGCTTTAAGAGAAAGTACAATATTGACTCAAAATCTTGTCATGAGGTAGTTTCAATTGATAGAGAAAATAAAAGAGTAAAAGTAAAAGATATCTCTGGTGATAAGTATTTCTATGAAAGCTATGATAAATTGGTCCTTGCCCCTGGAGCAAGTTCAATTGTACCTGATATCAAAGGGGTGGATAATGATTTTGTATTTACTCTAAGAAATGTAGAAGATATTGAAAAGATAAAAAAATATGCCACTGAAAATAAAATAAAGACAGCAACTGTAGTAGGTGGTGGTTTTATAGGAATTGAAACTGCTGAAAATTTAAAAGATGTAGAATGTAAAATAAATATCATAGACAATGGCGATGAGCTTTTAAGCAATATAGATAGTGAATTAAAAGGAATAATTCATGAAAATATTAAAGCACATGGACATAATGTGCTTACAGGAAAAAAAGTTACTGAAATTGGCGATAAAGTTGTCATTATTGATGATAAAGAAAAAATACAAACAGATTTAGTAATACTTGCAATTGGAATGAAGCCAAATATTAAGCTTGCAGAAGATTGTGGACTTGAAATATCTGAAAATAAGACTATTAAAGTCGATAAGAATTTTTTGACAAGTGATAAAGACATCTATGCTGCAGGAGATGCAATTGATGTATACAATTTAGTTAGCAGAAAAAAGACAAAACTTGCACTTGCTTGGCCTGCTCATAGACAAGCAAAAGCTATAGCTAGTCATATCCATGGAGAAGATATTAAAAATGAAGCAGTCATAGGTTCATTTATACTTAGATCTTTTGATATCAATGTAGCAAGTACGGGTCTTAATGAAAAAACTCTAGAAGAGTTGGGGCTTGATTATAAAACTTCGATTACTACATCAATTGACAAAGGTGGTTTAATGCCCGATAGGAAGAAAATGAGCATAAAATTGCTTTTTGATAAATATACAGGCGTTTTATACGGCGCTCAAGCAGTTGGAGAAGGAGAAGTTGACAAAAGAATAGATGTATGTGCGACTATTATAAAATTAAAAGGCACAATTTATGATCTAGATGCAGCTGAATTATGCTATAATCCACTTTTTTCAACACCAGAAGATGCTATTAATACAGCGGCAAATCAAGCTATAAATATTCTTGACAATAAATTGCGCCAAGTTAGATTAAAAGATATTATGAAAGAGCATGATAAATACCTAATTTTTGATCTTAGGGATGAGAAATCTTTTAATAAATCTCATATAAAAAATGCACATCATCTTGATTATAAAGAGCTTAGAGAGAGTATTGACGATATTTCTAAAGACAAAAAAGTCTTATTTTACGATTACACTGGAGCACTTAGCTCAAATGCAATTAAGACACTAAATAACTTTGGATATTCCAATACTTATATGCTTGAGGGATCTTATGAGCTTCTAGATAAATATATGAAACTTAAAAATTTCAACATTTATAGTTGTTAAATAAAGCCATATATAATATAATCTAGTAAAGTTTTATTATTTAAATTAGAAAGAGAGCTATGAATAATCTATACAATAGTTGGTTAGAAGATCATGATTTCAATACAATTGATAATAAAAGAGGATCTAAATTTTTCAAATTAGACAATAAAAATATATATGGCAGTGAGTGGGTTTATGCCAAAAAGCCTCATTTTATGATTAAAATCTATGATGTATATGTAAAAAGGGGCTTTTTGGTTCAAAAGCCTATTGTGAATAATTTTATTCAGGTGTTTTATAATATTTATGCAAAGGGATACTACATGGGGCCAAAGAGTCATTTTGAAAATGAAACTGTAAATATTTTTTTGCCGGATGATAAAAGAAAGCATACTTTTTATTTTGAAAAAGACTCACGTTTTAAGTGCATTTTACTCGAGATCTCAAGAGATTATATTAAAGAGAATTTCGATTTTGAAATATATAAAAAGGGACTTAAAAAGAAAATACATGTAGAAAATTTCCCTCTAAAACTCATGCTTAAAAAAGTAGATGCATATGATAGAAAAAATGATAACCACAGATTGTATAAAAAATCAATTGATATGTCTGTGGATTCAATAATAAGAAGTGTAGAAAAAATAAATACAGGTAAAAAAGAGCCCATTATAAAAGCGAAAAAATATATTGATTTTAATTATAAAAACCCTATAAATTTAAAAATACTTAGCGAAGTTTCAAAAATAGAAGATTCAAAATTAAAAGATGAATTTAAAAAAATTACAGATTTTTCTATAACCGAATATTTACAAAATAGAAGAATGTATGAGGCAGAAATTCTTCTTAGAACTTCATCATTAAGCGTAAATGAAATAGCTCACAGAGTAGGCTACACCTCACAATCGGCTTTCACTCAAGTATTTAAGAGAATTTTTTATCAATGTCCAATTGAATATAGAAAGACGAGATAGACACTAAAGTGTCTATTTTCTTTGTCTAAAAAATAACTAATATTAACAAAAAAACATTAATCTGATATAATTTAAAGAAAATAAGGAGGTTAGAAGATGAAACACAAACGATTACCATTGTCGATTAGAATACTAATCGGACTTTTTTTAGGTATAATTGTTGGACTTTTACTTCAAGGCAAGGCTGATTTCGCAAAGACATACATACTACCTATTGGTACTATATTTTTAAATCTAATTAAATTAATAATTGTGCCATTGGTATTTGCATCATTGATAACAGGAGTTGCAAGCCTTGGAGATATATCTAAAATAGGCAGAATTGGGGCGAAAACATTTTTGTATTATCTATTTACAACAGCCTTTGCAATAACAATTGGCCTTGTACTTGCGACAATTTTAAATGTAGGAGCAGGTTTCGTACTAGAGAGCAATAATTTAGAAAATACTGTCGAAGAGGCACCAAATTTCATTGAGGTACTTGTAAATATAGTGCCTGCAAATCCTTTAGAATCTCTTGTAAATGGAGATATGCTACAAATTATAGTATTTGCAATTATAATGGGCGCAGGACTTCTTGCAATTGGTGAAAAAGGCAAAATAGTTTTTGATGTTTTTGATTCAATTGCTGAATGCATGTATAAAATAACAGGGGCTATTATGAAACTTGCGCCATTTGGAGTTTTTGGTCTTATAGTTCCGGTGGTTGCAGAGCAAGGAATAGATGTATTATTGCCTTTATTAAAAGTAATAGCCGTCGCATATCTTGCTAGCGCTGTACATCTTTTTGTAGTATATGCTTTTACTGTAAAGACCATGGGAAATATGAGCCCAGCTAAATTCTTTAAAGGAGCATTCCCTGCTTGGCTTATGGCTTTTACTACTACATCATCATCTGGATCATTGCCAGTATCCATGCAATGTGCAGAAGAGGATTTAGGTGTAAGTAAACCCATAGCATCATTTGTATTGCCATTAGGCGCTACAATAAATATGGATGGTACTGCAATCTATCAAGGTGTATGTGCAATATTTATCGCTCAAGTATTTGGAGTACATTTGGAAGTAAATCAATATATTATGATCATTTTAACTGCAACCCTTGCATCAATTGGTACAGCAGGAGTTCCAGGAGCAGGGCTTATAATGCTTACTATGGTATTAAAACAAGTAGGTCTACCAATTGAAGGCATTGCACTTGTAGCTGGAATCGATAGAATACTTGATATGTGTAGAACTTCCCTTAATGTCGTTGGTGACATTTCTTGTGCTGTTGTCATTGAAAATAGCGAACAGAAAAGAATTAATAAATAAAATATAAAAAATGAGTAAAATAAAGACCACGCTAATTGCGTGATCTTTGCTTTATGAAATTAAACAACATGACAATTACTATAAATACATTTGTCACATTAAATATTTCTTTTGTATTAATTGTATTTATTATTATAATCAAAGTAAAAATAAGATAGTAACTAATATTACAAAATTTACATTTCATTAATCAAATTTTCTCTTTCTATATAACCATTTGCCATATCCTCTTTCACCTAAAAACTCATTGTTCTTTGCTACAAGTTTTCCACGAGAGAATACATGAGAGATACTACCTTTTATCTTCATTCCTTCATATGGAGTGTATTCACTTAGCCCTTTAATATTCTTATAAGTTAGTACTTCTTCTTTTTTTGGATCAATTACAGTTATATCTGCATCACTACCTATTGCTAGCGAACCTTTTTGAGGATATAATCCAAATATTTTTGCAGGATTAGTACTCATAACCTCTACAAAGCGTTCTGGGCTAATTCTATCTTTCATAACCCCTTCTGAAAATATAACTCTAACTCTCTCTTCAACGCCAGGTGCACCACCGGGGGCTTTGGTAAAGTCATTTAGACCATTTTTCTTTTCTTCTAAAGTGAAAGGACAATGATCTGTTGCAATTACATCAACTGTTCCATCAATTACACCTTGCCATAAAGCTTCATTATCCTCTTTTTTTCTAAGAGGTGGAGCCATGATATATTTTAAACCTTCCTCATTTCCATTTTCATAATATTTTTCATCTGTAAGCGTTAGATATTGAGTGCAAGTTTCACAAAATACATTTTTTTGTCCATTTTCTTTAGCTCTTCTTAAAGAATTCAAGGCTTCTTTAGTTGAAGTGTGGACTATATAAACTGGTGCATCATCTGCCATTTTAGCTAGATTAAGCATTGTATCTACCGCTTCTTCTTCAGTTTCATTAGGCCTTGAAAGTGCATGATAGATAGCATCCGTCTTATTATCTTTTATAAATTTATCTCTAAGGTAATTAGTCATCTGATCATTTTCACTATGGATTGTCAAAAGACCATTTGACTCTTTCATCTGTTTAAAAATTCTAAAAAAGTCTTCATCGCTTAAAGCATATCCATAGGTTGAATATCCTTTAAATGACAGAACTCCTTCCTCTTCAACCATATGTTTTAATTCTTTTAAGATCGCTCCATCTACTCTTTGAAAAACACCATGAAAAGCATAATCTATAGCAGCTTTTTTTCCAAGTTCTTTATAGGTATTAAAGCTATTGTGAAGATCAGCGCCATCATCTCCAAAGGCCATATGATCGATTATAGTTGTAGTTCCACCAACTGCAGCTGCAACTGTTCCTGTGTAAAAATCATCGAGTGATCTATACTCTTTAGATTGCTGCAATTCCATATGTGTATGCGCATCGATCATTCCAGGCATTATATATTTATCAGTCATGTCATAGACTTTATCATATTTATCTTCGTCAAATTTGCCTATAGCTAATATTTTTTCATCTTCTATAAGTAAATCTGCGTTTTTAGTGTATTTATCTGTAATAATTATTCCATTTTTAAGTAAGGTTTTCATAATACATCCTTTCTTTTTACTAATATTTTACCATATTTATACAAAATTGTCTTGTAACGATTTTGTAATATTATTTTTTATAAAAATATGATATCATAACAATAAGGAGGATATTATGAATTATGGAGAAAATGGCAAAGAATATCATATTGATTTAAAAAAAGGCGATGTAGGAAGATATGTTATTTTGCCAGGAGATCCTAAAAGATCAGAAAAGATAGCAAGGCATTTAGATAATTATAAATTAGTTGCAGATCATAGAGAATATGTGACATATACAGGATATTTGGACGGAGAAAAGGTCTCTGTCACATCTACTGGAATTGGCGGAGCTTCTGCAGCAATTGCAATGGAAGAGCTAGCTAATATTGGAGCTTGCACTTTCATAAGAGTTGGCACCTGTGGAGGCATGCAAACTGAAGTAAAAAGTGGCGATATAGTAATAGCTACCGCAGCAATAAGAGCTGAGGGTACAAGTAGAGAATATGCTCCAATAGAATTTCCTGCAGTAAGTGATTTTGATGTTACAAATGCATTAGTAAAAGCCTCTAAAAAATTGGGCACAAATTATCATACTGGTGTTGTTCAATGCAAGGACTCATTTTATGGACAACATGAACCCGATAAAATGCCTATTGCAAATTATCTAAATGACAGATGGAATGCCTGGTTAAAACTTGGCACTCTAGCAAGTGAGATGGAATCAGCTGCATTATTTACTGTTGCAAGCTATAGAAAGTTAAAAGTGGGATCATGTTTTTTAACTGTGGCAAATCAGGAAAGGGAAAAGAAAAATCTCAAAAATCCTGTTGTAAAAGACACTGAGCTTGCAATAAAGACAGCAATTGAAGCGATAAGAATACTCATTAAGGAGAGAAAAAATGAAGAAAATAATTAGGCTTTTGACTTTTGTCTTTGTATTATTTTTTACAACAACAAATGCTTTTGCAAAAGATAATCTAGATTTAGATATGTATTATGGATCAAAAGATAATAAAGCAGTAGTAGAGGTACATGTTAAAAACAATACTGAAAATTTATTAAATGATTTGAAAGTAAAATTAAATGCCGATGGATTTAAAATAAGTGAGGCAAGTGAGAATAAAAATAATGAATTAAAACCTAAATCAGAAGAGGTAAGAAGATTTATTTTAACTTCAACTGATGGAAAAGCTGTCAAAATCGATGGTAATAAAAGAGCAAAAAAAGCTCCAAATACAGGAGTTACTTTTCCAAAAATAGTTGTAATTATACTTGTAATTGCTATTATAGTATTATTTTTAACTAGAAAAAAGAAAAATAAAAAAATGATGCTCTTAGCATTGGTTTTACTTACAGGTCTATTTAGTGAAAAAGTATATGCAAGAGAAGAAAAAATAACTAAGACTGAGGACTTTGAATTAGAGATTAATGATAAGAAGGTTGAAGTTACAGTAACTGCCGAAGCAATCAATAAAATTGCAGATGTTTCTGTAAAAAAACCAGAAGATAAGAATAATGATGATCAGTCAAGTATTTCTTTACAAAAAGTAGATAGTAAAAAAGAAAAAGAAGATAAATTATCTTCTGATGATATAAAACTTGTTCCAGTTAAAGATAAAGAAGATCAAGAAGAGAAAGATGATAAAAAAGATGATAATAAACAAGATAATGATACTAAATCATCTGAAGATAATTTTGATTCAAATCTAAAATCATCTAATGATAATAAGAAAGATTCTTTGGAAAAAGAGGTTGAAAGTAAAGATTCAAACTCTAAAAAAGAAGAAGATGTAATAACTGAACAAGAAGCTTCGGTTTATAAATATGAAAGAGAAAGATTAGTATATGTTTATGGAATAGATAAGGATCTAGTTAGAAGAATTGATGATGACAAATTAGAGACTATATTTAATAAAGCAAAATTAAAATCTGATGAAACAGGTTTTTGGGATGTAGAATTAATAGCAGCTGATTTAATTGCTGAAGAAAATGATCTTCAAAAGCCATCAGAGACTTTGTTTACTATATTTAATTATAATGATTGGAAGGTAGCTAAAGAAGGGGAAATTACTGATAAATATGACTTTTTCAAAAATGAGTTTTTACCTTCTGACAATGAAGATGCTAAAGATATTGATGATTTAACAATCGAAAATGCATTTAAAAAAGCTTATGAACAATCAAAAACAAGTGATCTAGGTATTTTGAATCTAGTAGCTTATGAGCTTATACAAGAAGGATATGCTCCATTAAATGAAAAAGAAGATTTTCCAGTTGATGAAATTAAAAATAAACCAGAAGAACATTTTAATTTAGATCCTGAAAAAAATGGGTCAATTAATAAAAATCTTACAGGCAGTGAAGACTCAACATTAACCGATATAAATAATATAAAAAATAAATATGTAATCTATGCAATAAATAGATCTCAATACAAATCTTTCGGTGGCGATGTAGGAGCTGAAAAAATAGAATTACAAAAAATATTAGAAAAAGTAAACTAAAAAAAAGAAAAAAGATTCTTAAGCACCAGGTATCTGGTGCTTATTTTATTATTTGTCTATTCTTAATGATTTATTTTCCAACTTGAATAGAAATTAATCAATGATAAAACTATACTTAAGAGCTCAGAAATTTTTGTTTTATATTCGATGAAATATGGACTGATATTATCACAAGAATGGGACGATATAGTAATCTTAATTGATAACGTGAACTGATAGAAAACCTTCCAAATTTCATTCTATAGAAAAGCTTTCTAGATGGCACAATGAACATTTTCAAACATAACATCATTGCTGAAATATTATGGCAATAGCGATAAATCTTTTACCATTTATTCGATTGAATCACCTGGAAGAACAATCTTTTTTACCCATTCTTTTTTTATTTCCCAAATATTTCCTTGAACTTTAAAATCATTCCATTCTTCGATTTCAAAAATACGAGTCCAACTTTCTCGTATTTTTTTCTCTATAAAAGGATATTGTCCCTTATATTTTCCACGAATAAAATTAAATTCATCTGTAACAGGTAGCTCTTTTATTTGTTTTTGATATGCTTTTTCATCTTCCTCATTTTTAGGGATATATAAGTAATTTAATACATAATCCCATTTATAACCATCAAAATAAATGATATGATTTTCAGGAACTTCTAAACAGTAAACAACTTCTTTTTCAATAGGTCGTAGACAATTTCTTGTACTTATAGAACACCAAATTGGGAATTCTACATCTTTAGGTCGTGAAACAATTTTTTCTGCCATTTTAACAAATGTTTTGTAGCGATCAATAAAATACTCTCATATGTAATTGGATATAAATCTTTTTATTAATGATACGATTTTTACGTTCTAATTCATACAGAGAATTTTCATGCTGTCTCGTATAAAGTTTAACAGTTTTCATAAAAACTCCTTTTCTTTTAATATAACATATATTGGAAAATTTATATAGGCCTTTGTTTTTTGAATATCAAAAGAATTACCTAGATACTTCCTACAAATTCTAACCAGAAAATTTACATGATAGCACAATATTTAACATATTCTTTATTTTTTAAAAAAAATAAGCGATATAAATCGCTTATCCTTGTAATCCATCTGCTTGTCTTTGCATATTTTCAACAACTATATCGTGAATATCGCCAAGACTTGCAGCATATTCTAGTACTTGCCATGGTTCATTTGTATGAAAATGAATTTTAACTAATTCTTCATCGCCCACTGCGAGAAGGCAGTCTCCTTTAATATTTTCAGTTATATAATCATTTATTTCATCTTCATCTAAATTTTCTCCTGCAATTAATAATTGAGTATCAAATTTATATTCTATCATAATTCCTCCTAATGCAATAATTTCTTTTTAAGCTCATCTTCAAGATTTCTAAGCTCATGTTTTGCTTCTTCTCTTTTCTTTTTGCCTTCAATTTGAATATTTCTAACCTCTTCTAAGGCAGAAATCAAGGATTCATTGGTATGTTTAATTGTATCTACATCAACAACGCCTCTTTCGCTTGCTTTAGCAGTTTCTATGGTATTTATCTTTAATTGATCGGCATTTGATTTTAATAATTTATTTGTCATTTCATTTACTTGATTTTGAGCTTTTATAGCTTGTTTTGAATGATTTATTCCAAGCGATAATACCATTTGATTTTTCCAAAGAGGTATTGTATTAGCAATAGTTGTCTGAATTTTTTCGGCCATTAAAGCATTTGAGGCTTGCACCATTCTTATTTGAGGTGCCATTTGTAGTGATACCATTCTTGTCAGATCAAGATCATGAAGTTTTTTATCAAATCTATTGGCCATTTGTTGAAGATCATTTACTTTTTGGGCATCTTCTGGGAAATTTGTCTCTTTTGCTCTTTTTTCAAGCTCTGGCAATTCTTCTTCATAACATCTTTTTAGCTTTCTATTGCCTGCTTCAATGTACATCGACAATTCCTTAAAATAGTCTTCATTTAATTCATACATCTGATCTAAAAGGGAGATATCTTTTAATAAAGTTATCTGATGATTTTCTAAAGATTTGACGATTTGTTCAACATTTTTTTCAGCTGTTTGATATTTAACCTTCATCTGGTCAAATTTATTTGCCTGCTTTTTAAAAAATCCTCTAATTCCTTTTTCTTCTTCATCATCATCTATGCTTTTTAATTCAACTACTATATTGTTTAAAAGTTGCCCGATTTCGCCTAGATCTTTTCCCTTAACTGCATCGAGAGTTTTTTCGGAGAAATCAGTTATCTTTTTTTGAGCACCAACACCATATTGAAGAATGATATTTGAATTATGAAGATCAATTTTATGAGAAAAATCTTCAATTTGCTTCTCTTCTTCTGGGGTGTAGGTAACTCTTTTAAATTCTTCTTTTACATTTTCAGTATCAATATTTTTAAGTCTAACATCCTCTTGATCAGCTACATCTAGCTGTAGATCAAATTTAGTCATTTCTTCCTCCAAATTCATTTTCTATAAGACCTTCTTGTTTTAAGATTGTTCTTAAAGCATCAATATCAGTTCTTACATCTATCGACTTATCCTCGTATAATTGAACTAATATTTTTTCAAATGCGCTATTTATAGTCTCAAGGCTCTTTTCAATTTCCTTCATTGACTCAATCATCTTTTGATCTCTTGTAGATATCATTTCAAAAGAGAGATAAGAATTTAAGAGCTTGATTGTAGTAGGTAGATAGTAATCCATAAATTTATTTAGCGCATATACCTCATCAGGATATTTTTTTATGGTACTTAATATATTAGATATCGTAGTCTCAATTTTAATTACTTTTTCATAAACTGATCTATTTTCAATCTTTTGTTTGATATCATCTATTATATCAAGATATTTCTTTCCTTCATCTAGTATATCAGTAGCTCGATTTTTCTTATCTTCTTCTATTTGTTTTGGATCATTGGCATTTTCTAGAATATTTTTCTTATCTAGCTCACCTTTGTATGCTTTATAAGTTGGAATATCAAGAAGAAATAATTGATTTTTTTCAACCAGTCTTGCTTGCTTGAAATATCCCTTATTCATCATAGTCCTTAAATCGGCTACACAATCAGCTTCACTTAGATTTACAGATGTACATAGATCTCTTGTAGTTATTGCAGTTTGCTCATTTAATTCTTTTAGATATCGTGAGTATCGCATGGATCTTTTATCTATTTTTTTAGCAGAGTCTACAAAACCAAAAGCGATAAGGGAAAATATCGCTGCCGATATTATAGGCCATAATGAAAAACTACCAATGACTAAAATAAGAGAGCAAATAGCCATAAATATTGAACAGCCAGCGCCTATTCTAAACCATGTAGCTTTTGATTTTTCTGGATATCTCTGAACGCAGACATCAGGATCATCAATTGGTCTTATTTTTTTGTTAGCTTTATTTTTATTTGAAAATCTAAATATTGCATTTCGTGCAAAATCAATTGAAGAGTCGACTATATTTTCGATCATATCACTTAATCCATCGAAATTGCCCTTATCGATTCTCTTTTCAACTTCATTAAATTCTCTATCTTGTTTATCTGTCATATTACACCTCAATATTATTTTATCATAAAAGTGCAATTAGTTGTGTTGTTTTAGATTTTTAAGATATTTGTAAAAATATCCTTGTTCTCTTCGATTTTTTCTTTATTGCCAAAAACTGTTAAATTATTCTCATCCATAGCTTTTTTATAGACAACTGAAAGCTCATTTAAATCTTTGATGCTTGTGTTTTTAACATTTTCAACTATTTCATTTAGTTGTTCATAGTTAATATCATTTATATACATCTTTAGATCATTTAAACTTTTTTCATATGGAGTCTTTGGTGATGTCAGTGATCCGATTGTTGCGATCTTCTTATCATCTAGATCTCTTTTGTCAAGAGAAAGATTTTTAATAAATTCATCCATATTGTCATATACATTCAATGTATTTTTGATATGAGGATCTCTATAAGAATAAGTTGTCAAATTAGAAATTCTATCTATGCCAATTCCTACACCATAAGCTCCACCTTTTGCACGAACCATTGAGTAAAGATAGCTATTTGAAAGTATGGAATTTAATAAAATAAATCTGTGATCATATTCATATCCATATTTTTTAATATTTGCACCCTTTGATACATACTCAACATTTGACGATGAGGCAATGGCTTCTTTGTGACTATCTATTAAGATATTTCTTTTTACTTTTTTGTCATAATTAGCTTTCAAATTCTTTTTTAAATCATTGACTAAAACTCTCGTCTTTTCAAAATCATCTTTTATAGCTGCGACATTTACTATAAGATTTTTTTTGTTAAAAGCTAATTGGTAGACATCTTTAATTTTTAAAAGAAAATTATCGAAGTCATTTTCTACTTCTAATTCAGCTTTCTTTAAGAATAGATAGTATGAAAATCCTGAACAAAGTTCTGAAAATGCATCAGCCATTGAGTATTGAGCTCTATTTCTTGTACTTGTAAGAACATGCCCATACATATACATCGTATCTTCAAAATACAATTTCTTTCTTCTAATCAATTCTTTTATTCTATTTTTATCGTCAAATTTAGTGTTTAATAGAACATCTCTAATTAAGTCAAAAAGTTTTTGCTGATCATCACCAATGCTTTTTAGTGCCAAATTGACTTTTGTATCCATTTTTTGATCATTTGCATAGCATGTATTATTAAGTCCTATTGAGCCATATGTGTTTATGAGATTTTCTATTTTTTCATATGGAGTATTTTCAGTAGAAAGATAGAATAATAGATCGGTCAAAAGATTTAGATATTGAAGCTTTGAATCATCAATATGATTGGTGTCAAATACAATATTTGTGTAATTGATGTTTGCAGTATCTATATTATGATATAAAAATACAGTATCATCTTCTTTTAAAATCTCCCTACTGCATTGTTCTATTTCACTATTGATATCAGCTATTTCAAGCTTTGGAAGAGTCTTCTTTTCATCTACAGAATTTTCTCTATTTTGATAATCATTTAGACTTTTTTGTTTATCTAAAAGCTCTTGTTTTTTGCTATCACTTAGTGAATTATAGAAATTTTTAAGCTCTTCATTTACTTTAAGATCTTTTTTGTAATTTTCACCTGCATTTGCACATACTGCCATCAATAGATTAGTGTCATTATCAAGTAAATACTTTTCTATAAATTCTTCAAAGTATCTAGTATCTAATTTTTTTGAAAGATCATTTAATACATCAACAACTTCAATTGCATCGATTGGATTTTTTCCATAAAGCCAAGTCATAAAGCTTTGATTAAAATATTCAACACCCTTTGACTTTGAATTTAATTGTTCTCTTAATGAAAGGTCAAATCTTTTAAATTTCGCCTTTAAATTTTCCTTGTCGATACCATTTTTTAAAGTATCTCTAAGATTATCAATTATAATTTTTTTAAACTCATCAATTTTATCATAGGAAGAATTTTTAGCTATCAAAGTTATACTAGATTTTTCCCCATAACCACTTATTGCATAAAACTCCTCAGCAATATTATTATTTAAAATCTCTTTTTTAATCTTTGAAGTATCAGAATTAAAAAGTGTTTGAATTAATACGCTTTGACATAAAGATGCTTCAATATCTGAGCTATCGACACTAAGCATAGACATTGTCAAATAATCCTTATTCTTTTCATCTTCGCCATTAGCTATTGAATAAGTCTCTTTAACTACATCTTTATAATGATTTCTTTTAACTGCACTAGAGCTTTTTATATCTTTGTATTCATAATTAGAAAGATATTCTTTGTCTATATATTCAAGAATTTCTTTAGCATCGCAATTACCATATAAATAGATATATGAATTTGATGGATGATAATAATTTTTGTGAAATTCTTTAAAATCTTCATAGCTTAAATTTGGTATTTCGTAAGGATCTCCACCTGAATTGTTTTCGTAGGTAGAATTTTTATATAAATACTGAGTGATTTTATCATAAACTTGACTTTCAGAATCACTTAAGGCGCCCTTCATTTCATTGTAAACAACACCACTTAATGATAATTTATCCTCATTTAACTCATAATGCCATCCTTCTTGTAAAAATATCTCTTCTTTTTCTAATACTTTAGGATTAAATACGGCATCGAGATAGACATCCATCAAATTTTTAAAGTCAGAATCATCTTTGCTGGCTACGGGAAAAATTGTCTTGTCAGGATATGTCATAGCATTTAAGAAAGTTTGTAAAGAAGAGCCTAACATATCCATAAAAGGTTCTTTGGTTGTGTATTTTTTCGAACCATTTAATACACAATGTTCTAATATATGACAAACACCTGTAGAATCACTGGGCGTAGTCTTAAAACCGATACCAAAAGTTTTATTATCATCGTCATTTTTTATGTATAAAACTTTGGCCTTTGTACCTAGATGTTCAAAAGTGTAGACTACAGATTTTATATTATCAATTTCTCTTTTTTCTATTAATTTATATGAATTAATTGTTTCCATAATTCCTCCTTATTACTTTGATTATACTATCTAAATAAATATATTAAAGAAATAAAAATATCAAAATATGGTATTATTAATATAGGTGAGCTTATGAAAGATGTGCAAAAAGAAATAATAGAAAATTTAAAAACTCCAGCTGTAGTAATAGCAGGACCTGGCTGTGGAAAAACTTACACAATTGTAAAGACAATAGTAAATCTAATTAAAAAGGGCATAAATCCAAAAAAGATGTTTATATCATCTTTTACAAAAAAAGCTTCTAATGAACTTATAGTAAGGCTTATGAGTGAATTTAAAAAAGAAAACATAGACCATGATGCATCGACTATGATGATAGGAACATTTCACTCTTTGGTTATTAATTTATTAAATGAAAACCGATTTTTATTTGAAGATAAAGATCCTTTAAAAATCATCGATGAAAACTATGAGGGTTATTTGATTGAAAAAAATCTAGATCAGTTTTTAGAAATAAAAGATTATAATAAATATTTTAGTGAATCTTCAAAGGATATAATTAATAATTATGAAGAGATAGAAAACAATCTTATTGATATAAATGAACTTAAAAATCCTAAAGATGATTTGGATGACTTTGAAAAAGAAAAAATGAAGATTTCATATCAGATCTACATTAAGCATAAAAAATTACTTGAAGATAATGGTCTTTTAAATTACACAGGTGTTTTAAAAAAATTCTATGATCTATTAAATAATCCCCAAAAGAGAGAATTTATAAATAAAAAAATAGACTTTATAATAATCGATGAATATCAAGATACAAATTTCATTCAACAAGAGATCTTGTTTAAGCTATTAGAAGATAAAAATAATAATATAATGGTAGTTGGTGATGATGACCAGTCATTATACAGATTTAGATCAGCAGATCCATACAATATAACTCATTTTAAAGATATTTATTATAATAAGAGAAATGTTAGAATAAATAAATATATACTTGAGATTAATTATAGATCAAGTCAAAAGATAATAGACTTTTATTCGAAATGGCTAAAAAGTGTTGGAGATGATTTTTGGGGCGATCAAAGATTTGAAAAGAAAATTAGGGCATATAATACTGATTATGACAATGATGTACGATTGATAAAATCTAAAGATATAAAACAAATAGCAGATCATATTAAAGATCTTCATCAAAAAATTGAATACAGACAAATTGCATTTTTATTTCCTTCTTTAAAAAATTACTATGTAAAAAATCTTCAAAAAGAACTTGAAGCCAATGATATACCAGTTTTAAATCCAAAAAGTGGCGAATTTTTTATGCGAGATGAAATAAGAATTTTGATATTTTGTTATCTTGTTTTATTTTCAAATCCCATAAAAAAGACTTTTGGACAATTTCTAGGTGAAGAAGCAAAAAGAATAAAATTTAAAAATTATATTGCAGATATTTGGCATGATAAAAAAATTCACTCGTTTAAAGAGCTTACAAGTTTTTTAAAGCAAAAGAGAAAAGAGATAGCAAGCGGCAAAAAAATTAAGTGGAATGATTTAAATTTTAAAATTTTAGAATTTAATCCTTTTAAAACGATACTCGAATCTGATGATAAAAGTGTAAAAAGTTTAAGAGCAAAAAGCAATATATCAAGTTTTTTTAATCTCATTTCAAATTATGCAGATTTTAATGACTTTAGATATTTGGATAAAAAGATTGCGACGTATTTATCATATGATTTTATATATGGCTATCTATTTTATATTTTTAAATTAAATAGAATAGAGGAATTCCAAAATCTAAATTTAGACATAGATGCCGTAAATTTCACGACCATTCATCAGTCAAAGGGACTAGAGTTTGACATTGTATTTATATCATCTTTTGGAGAATTTAATTTTAATATTAAAAAAGATATCTATGATCATTTTAAAAGATATGAAAAAGACGAGGATATACTAGAACAAAAGAGAAGATTTGAACAAATGGATCAACTTCGAAAATACTATACAGCCTTTTCTAGAGCAAAAAAAGTTCTATATATTCTAGATAATTCATACAAGGCCAATGTGCTTAAATTTATGGAATATAAGAAAGGAAAAATTTTGCTAAATGAATTAAATTTAAATAAAAAGAAATTTGAAGATAAAAAGATGCTATCATATACTGCAGATATTTCAATATATGAAAAATGTCCTTTTAGATACAAATTGGTAAGGCTCTTAGGATTTAAGGAGATTTCAAGCATAGAAAGCGAGTTTGGAAGTAAGATTCATAGCATAATTGAATATATAAACAATGCAAAAAAAGAATCCTTTAATCTGGATTATAATTATTTAAATAAACAAGATGAAAGGATAAAAAAAGTAATTTCTAATTACTTAAATAATGAAACTTTTAAAAGGGTAAAAAATAGCGAACTCAATGTTAAAAAAGATATGAAAGACTATATTTTACAGGGAAATATAGATATAGAATTAGAAAATTCAAGTCTTGTTGATATAAAGACCGGAAAAAGAGATAGCTTTAAAGAAGAAGGATATGTCAAACAATTGAATTTCTATGATTTTTTGACAAGTGAAAAAAGAGATCTATATTTATACTATATAGAAGAGGATAATCTTGTAAAAGTTAAAAATCTGGAATTTGAAATTGATTTGATAGCAAGAAGATTAATAAGCGAAAAAAAGTTTGAAAAGACTAATGATTTAAATAATTGCATCTATTGTCCTTTTAAATACTTGTGTAAAAGATATTGAAAAGTATCTACTTTGTAATACAATATAGGTGGTGATAAAATGATAGATACACAAATGTCAAAGGGCATTATAGACATGGTAGTGCTTGAAATAATCAGAAGAGAAGACACTTATGGCTATAAAATCGTTGAAGAGCTAAAATTTTATGGCTTTTATTCGATAAGTGAAGGTACAATATATCCTATTCTTCAAAGACTACTTAAAAAGAATCTGATACTTGGAATTTATAAAAAAAGCAAGATCGGCCCTAGAAGAAAGTATTATTATATAACGCAAAATGGAATTGAGTATTTAAATAGATTTAAAACCAATTGGCAAGATATGATAAATGCAGTAGAGAAAGTTTTTAAAAGGTGAATATGAGAGTTGATAAGATGATATCTGCTGTAAAAGTAGACAGTAGAAAAAACATTAAGAAAAATGCAAAAAAAGGCGAATTGATAGTCAATGGAGAAATAATTAAAGATTCTTCCTACAAAGTAGACCCCTACAAAGATGAGGTCATCTACATGGGAGAGTATGTTGAGTATTTTGAAAATCTTTATATAATGATGAATAAACCAAAAGGTGTGATATCCTCTACAAATGATCTAGAGACTACAGTTATTGATTTATTAGATTATTTTTATCAAAGATTCGACTTTAATTTGGCAGGAAGACTTGATAAAGATACGACAGGCCTTATAATTCTTTCAACAGATGGCAAGCTAATCCATGAGATAATCTCACCCAATAAAGATATTTACAAAAAATATGAAGTCTTATTAAAAAATAAGATTGTGGATGAAGATGTAGATAGATTTAAAGAAGGAATTGAAATTAAAGATGGAAATTATATTACAAAGCCTGCAAAATTAGAAGTTATAGATGATAATAGATGTTATGTATATATTTCGGAGGGCAAATTTCATCAAGTTAAGAATATGTTTAAAGCTTTATCAAATGAAGTTTTAGAACTTAAAAGGCTTCAGATAGGACAATTAGAACTAGACCCTTTATTGAAAGAAGGAGAGTATAGGGAATTAAGCGAATATGAGATAGATATGTTAAAAAATAATCAACATAATTTCCACATATGATTTAATTAGAATATAGTTGTCAGATGGAAATCTGATAAATAGATGAATCTCCTCCACGAAGCAAATCCATTCGGATTTGCTTCTTTTTTATACATTTTTTTATTTAAAAATAATAATTGATATCCTTTTCTTGATAAATACAAAAAATTAATATATTATAAAAGTAGTTACAGGAGGTCTTTATGATTTATTTTGATTCGGATTATCTTGAAGGATGTCATCCTAAAATAATTGAAGAGATAACAAAAAGTAATATGAACCAATACCATGGATATGGCGATGATTATTACACAAATGAGGCGAAGCTTTTAATAAAGAATAAGATAAAAAATGAAAAATCAGACATTCATTTTTTAGTAGGCGGCACTCAAACTAATTTCATTGTCATAAAATCAGCACTAAAAGCCTATGAAGCAGTAGTAAGCGCTGATAGTGGCCATATTGCAACGCATGAAACAGGGGCTGTTGAATCTACTGGACATAAGGTCATTACAGTAAATAATAATGATGGAAAAATAGATATCGACGAATGTGAGAAGGTCTTTAAAGATCATTTTGATGATGATAAAAAAGAACATACGCCAAAGCCTAAAATGATCTATATTTCTCATCCTACTGAAAGCGGAAGTCTTTATACAAAAAAAGAACTAGAAAAATTAAGACAAATAGCAGATAAATACGATGCTTATTTATTTTTAGATGGAGCAAGACTTGGATATGGATTGGCAAGCGATGAAAATGACATAAATTTATGTGATTTAGCCACATTAACCGATGTATTTTATATTGGCGGAACTAAATGTGGAGCAATGATGGGTGAAGCTGTAGTAATCCAAAATGATAATCTAAAATATGAATTTAGATATCATATTAAGCAAAATGGAGCTCTTTTAGCAAAGGGTAGATTTTTAGGAGTTCAATTTTACACATTATTTAATGGTGATTTATACACTAGAATCTGTGAAAATGCGATAGATCTTTCAAAAAAAATACGATCTGCATTTGAACAAAAGGGATTTAAAACGCTAAATTCACCTACAAATCAACAATTTATCTTTTTAGATGAAAAGACAATAGAAAAATTATCAGATGAATTTAGCTTTGAGACATGGCAAAAAATGGAAGATAAGACATTGGTTAGATTTTGTACATCATGGGCTACGAAAGAAGAAAATGTCAACAGATTAATCGAGAGAATAAAACAATTATAGGAGTTTATATGAATTATTATGATTTTTTAAATAGTAATTTATCATTAGCATTTGGATGCACTGAACCTGTTGCAATTGGATATTGTGCCGCCAAGGCGGCCAGTGTATTTGAAGGAGAAATTGAAGAAATAGATGTTATTGCATCAAGCAATATTATAAAAAATGCAAAAAGCGTAAAAGTTCCAGGCCTTGAAGGAAGAATTGGAATAGAAAATTGCGCAGTTGCAGGAGCAATTTTAGGAGATAGCGAAAAAGAATTATTGGTATTTGAAAATATCAAAAAAGATAGACTAAAAGAAATCGATGAGTTTTTAAAAAATAAAAAAGTAATAGTCAAACAAAAAGAAGACTTTGCAGGTGTTTATATAAAAGTTACATTAAAAAATGAAGGCAAAAAAGCATCTGTAACAATTGAAAATGAGCATACTAATATTGTAGAGATTGTTAAGGATGAAAAGACTATATTATCAAAACAAAGACATGAGCTTACAGAAAGAGAAAGAATGGACTTTTCATTTGATAAAATCTATGAATTTGCTAAAAATTGTGATGTAGAAAAATTAAAATATGTTCTTGATAGAGAAATTGAGACCAATTTAAAAATTGCTCACGAGGGAATAAATGAAGATTGGGAGTTAAATATTTCAGATGTCATAATGGAAAAAGAAAATAAAGACATTAAGGATTTAATCATCGCATATACCTCATCTGCAGCAGATGCTAGAATGAGTGGATGTGAGCTTCCAGTTGTAATAAATGCAGGAAGTGGGGACCAAGGCTTGACACTTTCAATTCCAGTAATAATTTATGCTATGCATAAAAATATTGATAGAGAACTTTTTTATAGAGGATTAATATTTGCAAATTTATTAGGTTTTTATCAAAAAGAGGGAATAGGAAAATTATCTGCTTATTGTGGTACTGTAACAGCAGCGGCTGCTGCAATTTCAGGAATTTCTTTTATGAATGAAGATGATAAAGAAATAACAGCAAATACATTATCTAATGCATTAGCTGTAATAAGTGGTATGATATGTGATGGTGCAAAATGTTCATGTGCTGTAAAAATTGCAGCAAGTGTACACAATGCCCTTTTATGCTATGACATTGCAAAAGAAGGAAAGTATTTTAAATCTGGCGATGGTATAGTTAAAGATAATATCGATGAAACCATAAAAACTGTTGGAAACATTGCAAGATGCGGAATGAGAAAGACAGACACAGTAATACTTGATGAAATGTTAAGATAAATGTTTGAAGTAAAATCTAGTGGGTATATATAAAACAGTAAGAAAAAATAAGGAGGAATAATATGGGAATAATTGCTAGTATAATAGTAGGAGCACTTTGCGGTTGGATCGCAAGTAAAATTATGAATACAGATGCTGAGATGGGAGCTTTAGCTAACATTGTTGCGGGTGTTGTCGGTAGCGCTATAGGTGGTACTATTGTACAATTTTTTGGATTTAGTAAAGAAGGTGGATTACTCTGGAGTATTCTTGTTGGAGTACTAGGAGCTTGTATATTAATTTGGATAGTTAAAAAGATTAAACATTAGTTTAACATTGGTCGGCTTAGGCCGGCCTTTTTTGTATTATTTTGGAGAGTTTTATGAGAGTTGATGAAATTTACATAGATATGGCAGCTGATATTTTAGAAAATGGAGTAGATGAACAAGATGTATCTAGTAAAGTCAGGGCCGTATGGAATGATGGAAAAAGTGCATATACAAAGTATTTAACACAAAAATTTGTTGAGTATAAAGAAGGAGAAGTTCCAATAATATCTCTTAGAAAAATAGCGTGGAAATCTGCTATAAAAGAGATTTTATGGATTTATAAAGATAAAAGCAATGATGTAAATGTCTTTAATGAAAAATACAATGTAAAATATTGGGATAGCTGGAAAGATCAAAATTCTACATTGGGAAAGGCATATGGCTATCAGACAGCCAAAAAATTTATCTCACCTGAAACTAAAAAGCCAGTAGATCAAGTAGAAAGGTTAATTGAACAATTAAAGACTAATCCTTTAAATAGAAGACTCATTATAAATCTTTATGATGTAGATGATTTAAGCGAAATGACTCTAATTCCTTGTGCTTTTATGACATTGTGGACTGTAAGAGAAGATAAACTCGATCTTACATTAATTCAGCGTTCAGGCGATTTTTTGGCAGCTGCAGCACCTGGAAATATAAATGCTTTTCAATACTATGTACTTTTGAGAATGATTTGTCAGGTTACAGGCTTTAAGCCAGGGAAATTCACCCATTTTATTCAAAATATTCATATATATAAAAAGCATATTCCAATAGTTAAAAAAATAATAGAAAAAGAAGAAAAGAAGGATTCAAAGCCTATTTTAAAAATAAATCCCGAAGTAAAGAGATTTGAAGATTTTGATGTAGATGATTTTGAATTAATTGGGTATAAACCATATGAGGATAAATATAGTATAGATATTGCCATTTAGCTTGAATAAAAAAATCCTACAAGTATAGTAGGAATTAAGTAAAGCTAATTACAATAAATAATTTATATAGATTTAAGGAGGACAAAATGAGTGATCAATATCTAGAACCTTATGAAGAGATTGATAAAGATTCAAGAGAATACATGAGAGCAATTAAGACTCTTATGGAAGAATTAGAAGCAACAATGTTTTATCAACAAAGAATTGCCGCAAGTGAAGATGATGCACTAAAAGCAATAATGGAACACAATAGAGATGAAGAAATTGAACATTGTGCCATGACAATTGAATGGTTAAGAAGAAAAATGCCAGCATGGGACAATGAACTTAGAACATATTTATTTAAAGAAGCACCTATTACAGAATTAGAAGATGGAGAAGAAGAATCTGAAGAGGATTCATCTGATTCATTGGGCATTGGAGATTTAAAATAGGAGGTTATAATGAATAAAAACGCAGCACCAATTAGCCAAGATGCTTGGCAAGAAATAAATGATACAGCAAAAGAAGCTTTGACAAATTTTCTTTCAGCAAGAAAAAGCCTTAATGTAGAAGGACCAAGAGGTAAAGCCTTTGGAGTGATCAATGAAGGAAAATTAGAAGATATTAAAGAAAAAGATGGAGTATGTTTTGCAAATTATGATGTAAAACCACTTACAGAAATAAGAATTGAATTCGATCTTGATAGATTCGAACTTGATAATATTGAAAGAGGAAGCGAAGATCCTGAACTTGATAATCTTGAAGAAGCTTGCGAAAAAATTGCACTTTTTGAGGAAAATGCAATCTATAATGGACTTAAAGAAGCAGAAATTTCTGGAATTAAAGAATCAAGCGAGCATGAAGCAATTGAATTTGGTGAAAGTGCTAATGATATTAGAAAAGCAATCGCACTTGGCGTTAGCGAACTTAAAGAATCCTATGCACATAGCCCATTTGATTTAATCGTATCAAAAGATGTTTTGACAAAAATTCATGCAGCAGAAAGTCCATATCCATTATATGAAGCCATCGAAAAGATTATCGGAGGAAAAATAATTCTTTCAAGAGCTATCGATGGAGCAATCTTATTGCCACATGATGATGAGGATATAAGACTTGTAATTGGAGAAGACTTTACGATAGGATATCAAGATTCAGATAATAAAAAGGTGATTTTCTATATTACAGAGTCTTTCACTACAAGAATTTTAGATGAAGCTAAAATTGTAGTTTACAGATAAAAATCTTTGGACTGATCTTAAAAGGATCAGTCTTTTTTTGCCTAAATTTAGCATATTGTTAAATGTTGACAAAAAAGTTACAGAAAGTATAGTAGATATTCGGAGGATTATATGAAAAAAATATCGATTATTGGTGCCGGAGGTAGTGGAAAGACTACACTTGCCAAACAACTTGGTGAAAAACTAGGCATTAAAGTATACCACCTAAATAAAATTTGGTGGAAAGATGAATATAAACATATAAACAAAGAAGAATTCTACAATATACAAAAAGAAATAATAGACAACGAAGAAAGTTTTATTTTTGATGGAAATTATAAAAACACCATGGATTTAAGATTTGAAGCATCTGATACCATAATATTTTTAGATTTTCCAACAACTTCTAATATGTCTAGAGTTGTAAAAAAGAATTTAACTGAAAAAAATAAAGACAATAAGGATCCTTCATTGGATCATACTGACAAGCTAAATGTTAAATACATAAGATGGCTTGCCAATTACAATAAAGAAGAAAGACCGCTTATCTTAGAGAAATTAAATAAATTAAAATTAGATAAGAGAGTCATAATAATTAATACTGAAAGCAAAAGGGATCTATTTTTAGATTCAGTTGATAAAGATAGCAATAAATAATTAAGGCCAAAGAAGTTTTTCTTTGGCTTTTTAGTTAAAGCTATAATATCAAAACTTATATTGTTCAAATTATCATATATGCAGTAGAAGAAGTTAACTAATAATCAATAAAGTCCATGTAATTATTTATAGAGAAAGGGCATTTGCCTAAGCTATCACAATAATATTAATGAAAAAATATTGACTTTAATGAAATATTTATAATATTATAGATAAAAATAAATACATAAAGAAAAGTCAGATAAAAGGAAGATAAAATGTTTGAAGAAAATAGAGATTATAAATCAAATGATATATTAAAGATTGTAAATGGATTTCATCCCATTTTATTGAAATTCTATTTTTTAATAGCTTTAATAATTGCATTTTTAGAAATAGCAGTGTTAAGTTATTCAAATGCTTTATTTATTGATACAGCTAATAGTATTTTTAAAAATGAATTATCTAAAAGTGCTATCTTTAAACCCTTGATTTTATTAATAGTGACTTTATTTTTAATAAATGCAATGATTAATTTGCCCGATATATTTGAATCGAAATTTAAATATTCATTAGAGACAAATCTTTTACCACAACTTATTAAACTAAGGGCTGGGTTAGAGTATGAGTATATTGAAGATCAAAAAAGTTTAGAGCTTATTAAACTCATAACAGATGAAATGACAGAAACCTTCATGGATTATTTGATGACTGTTAATGAAATTGTTAAATGTATTATTGCAATAATTTCAGCATCATTTATCATTTTATTAAAGGCGTTTTGGATACTTCCGGTGCTTATAGTTATTTCATTTCCTATTTTGCTATTTTCAAATAAAATGGGAAAAAAAGAATTACAATGCAAGAAAGAAGGCAAAAAAATACGAAAGATATTATTCTTATTTTTCTGATGAAGTGCTATTAGACAGAGAAATCAGTGCCGAGAGAAAAGTCTTTAATTTTAAAAATGAGATAGCAAAGATATACTATGATAATTTTAAAAAGGCAAGCTCTATTGAACTTAAAGTTTTGTTTAAGACAAAAATTAGTATGAAATTAATATCTATATTCATAACTTTAGCCTCATTTATTATAATAATCTTATTTATTAAGCCATTATTGGAAAATGAAATTACTTCGGGTGAATTTATAGGCATTATAACGGCACTATTTTCTTTAAACCAGATTCTTTCATCAAGCCTACAAGATGCAAGTAAAAATATTTCAGAAGCAAAAGAATATATGAAAGATTTAAATACACTGTTAAATTTTGACAAAAATTCAAGCTATCTAAAAGAAGCAGAACATAATATGTTCTTTGATAGTTTAGAATTTAAAGATATATATTTTTCATATAGAAATTCAAATGAAAATATCTTAAATGGAATTAGTTTTAAAATTGAAAAAAATAAGTCCTATGCTTTTGTAGGAAGAAATGGTGCTGGAAAGACTACAATTACCAAATTAATTACTGGTCTTTTTGATAATTATAGAGGAGAAATACTTATAAATGGACAAGATATTAAAGACTATGATCCATCTGAAATAAAAGGAATTTTTTCAGTCATCTTTCAAGATTTTAATATCTTTGAAACAAGTATATACGATAATATTGCATTTAAAAGTGCTAAAAAAGAACTTTCAGATGAAAAAATAATTAGAGTATTAAAAGAGTTAAAAATTGGTCATGTATTAGATAAACTAGAAGATGGAATACATCAAAAAATTGGAAAGATCAATGATAAATCCATTGAGTTTTCAAAAGGAGTTGGACAAAAAATAGCTCTTTCTAGAATAATACTATCAGACTCTCCTGTTAAAATTTTGGATGAACCCACAAGCGCATTGGATCCTTTGACAGAAAATTGGCTCTATGAACAATTTAAAAAGATAATGAAAGAGAAGACTTCAATTTTGATTTCACATAGACTAGCATCGACAAAAATATGTGATCAAATTTTTGTAATAGATAATGGAAAAGTTGTAGAGACAGGTAGCCACAAAGAACTTATGAAAAAAGATGGATTGTACAAAAAAATGTACACTTCACAAGAGGAGTTCTATTATGAGTCTATTTAGTTTAATAATTAGAAATTCAAAGCAATATTTTATAAAAGGAAAAATGTGGGCATTTTTAGAACAGCTAACTAGTGTATTAAATGCCATTTTATTGTCTTTAAGTATTATCTATACAAAAAAATTATTCGAAATAATAAATAATGAAAATAAAATTTATGATGATATATTAAAAGCTGTAGTTTTGCTTTTTGTAATCATGGTTTTGTCGCAATTAGTAAGTAGCTTTTCAAGTTTTTTATTAAGCAAGGTTTCTTATTCAAATATGGGAAAATTTATGATTGATTTACAATTGAAATTGCAAAAAATAAGCACAGTAAAATTCGAAGATGCATCATTTCTAGATAATCTACAAAAGGCAAAAGAATGTGTAGAGTATGAAAGTTTAGGGCATTTTGCATCTATTTGTCTAAAAATTATTAGCTTCTATCTTGTATATATAATTTTTGTGGGGTCATATCTTTTTTCAGTATCAAGGATATTGCCACTAATTATTATAATTGCATTTGTTCCAGCTATTACAGGGCAAATTTTCTACATTAAAATTTTTTCTAAACTAGTCGATCAAAATGCGAAATTAAAAAGGAAAAATGACTATTATAGAAAAGTTATAGTAGATAGAAAATTTTTTAAAGAGACAAGACTTTTAGGAGCATTTAATTATTTTTTTAGTCTCTACAATAGAAGTCTTTTATTGCTAAATAAAAGGATATATAAAAGTGAAAAGAAGGCATTTAGTATGCAAATAGTACTTGATCTTATTTCTTTTTTAGGCCTACTAGCAGCAATACTTTTACTTTTTTATCAGACTATTAATAGGGAAATTTCAGTATCTTCATTTGCAGCTATTTTTGTAGCATTAAATCAAATATTTGAAATAATTGAAGAATTAGTAATAATTCATATGAAAAATGGCAGCGAAACAATTTCTCATATAAAAAACTTTTATGAGATTTTAGATATGAAAGAAGACGAGAAAATAGACAGAAAATTAAATTTAGAAAAAGGTGTAATAGCCAGTAATGTGTATTTTTCATATCCAAATCAAGATGAATTTTGTCTAAAAAATATAAATCTTGAAATTAAAAAAGGTGAGACAATTGCCATTGTGGGTGAAAATGGATCAGGTAAAACAACACTTTCAAAAATTCTTCTAGGAATTTACAAACCAATTAAAGGCAGAGTTGAAATTTTTGGAGTCGATACAAAAGAAAGTGACAATGGGGATATATTAGAAAATATCTCTGCAGTTTTTCAAAATTTTGCAAGATACAAAATGACACTTTCAGATAATGTCAGCATGTCTAATCATTTAATAAAGGATAATAGAAAAATAGAAAATGTATTAAAAAAAGCAGATTTTGATAAAAAACTAGAGCTTGATACAATGCTATCAACTGAGTTTAATGGAATAGATCTTTCAGGAGGATTGTGGCAAAGACTTGCAGTAGCAAGAGCGATTTATAAGGACTTTGAATTAATTGCATTAGATGAACCAACAGCAGCAATTGATCCAATAGAGGAGAAAAGAATTTTTGAAAAGTTTAAGCAAATAACAAAAGACAAAACATCAATTATAATAACCCATAGGCTAAATTCAACAAAATTTGCCGATAGAATAGTTGTAATGGACAAAGGAGAAATAATTGATATAGGTGATCATAACTCACTAATTAAAAGTTGTAGCCTATATGAAAAAATGTATAATTCGCAGGCAAAATGGTATAAATAGAAATGAAGCTATTAAGTTATATTTTTATTATTATAAAAAAGATGGAATTACTACAAAATTGGTTAAAAATTCTTATGATTAATCTGGAGGATAAATGGCTTTAAAAAGACCAGCAAAAGAAAGATTTATTAAGATAAAAGAGACAATTGAACAATTACTAGACATTGATATATGTGTAGTAAACAATAAATGTGAAATAATACTTGATTATAGTACGAAAGAAAAATCATGTCCAAAAATATTAAATAGCAGACAAAGACAAAGTGTATGTAAAAAGTATTTAGAGACAATATTAAATTCATGTGAGAAAGAAAACCTTAAATATAAAATATATACATGCCATATTAATAGAAGTCATATGTTATTTCCAATTTGGTATAATGGTATATTAATAGCGGCAATTGTGGTTGTAGATTGGAATGAAAATATAGAGCAAAAATCAGACCTAAAAGAAATAGCCCT
>JAUNAV010000058.1 GCA_030527425.1 Tissierellia bacterium | reverse complement strand
TAGTTTAGTTCTAACTCTGGTATCAGGTCCAACTTTATGGGGTCACCTTAAAAATAGCTCTACTATTCTAAACATCACCATAAATTTATTGAATATTACTATCGATCATTTTTTGATCTTTTTCTTCTTTTAGTTTATTGATGAAAACTTCTATTTCGACATTTTTGATCTCTTGTCCATCTCTTCTTCTAACTTGAAGTTTTCCAGATTGCTCTTCATTTTCTCCTACAACAAGCATGTAATTTGCTTTTTTAAGTTGAGCTTGTCTTATCTTATATCCTACTTGTTCACTCCTTGAATCTACTTTTACTCTAAATCCTTCTTTTTGAAGTCTAGCACTTAATTTGTCAGCAAATTCTTTATATTTGTCTGATACTGGAATTATTCTGATTTGTTCAGGATTAATCCATAATGGGAAGTTTCCAGCAAAGTGTTCAATAAGAATTCCCAAAAATCTTTCTACTGATCCTAAAAGCGCTCTGTGTAGCATGATTGGTCTTTGTTTTTCACCATTTTCATCTACATACTCAAGCTCAAAGTTTTTAGGTAATTGGAAGTCAAGTTGGATAGTTCCGCATTGCCATGTTCTTCCTGCTGCATCTTCAATATGAAAATCTATCTTTGGTCCATAGAAAGCTCCATCTTTTGGATTTATTTCATATTCAATATTTCTTTCTTTTAATGCATTTTCAAGTGACTCTTCTGCATAATTCCAGCTTTCGATATCTCCCATGAAATCATCTGGTCTTGTTGAAAGTTCTACTTTATATTTAAATCCAAATGTTGAATATAGATAATCTGCAAGATCTATCATTTTAAATACTTCATCTTTTATTTGGTTTGGAAGACAATAAACATGGGCATCATCTTGAGTAAATGTCCTTACTCTGAAAAGTCCATGAAGTGCTCCTGATAATTCATGTCTATGAACAATACCATATTCTGCAAGTCTTATTGGAAGATCTCTATATGAGTGTTGGTCTGAACCAAAAACAAGCACTGATCCAGGGCAATTCATTGGTTTTATAGCATAATCTTCTTCATCGATTTTTGTAAAATACATATTGTCTTTGTAATGATCCCAATGACCACTTCTATGCCATAAATCCTCATTAAGAATTATTGGAGTTTGAATTTCACCATATCCATTTTCTAAAAGGACATTTCTCCACCAATCTAAAATTGTATTTCTAAGCACCATTCCATTTGGATGGAAGAATGGGAATCCTGGTCCTTCTTCATGCATTGTGAAAAGCCCAAGTTGTTTACCAATTTTTCTATGATCTCTTCTTTCAGCTTCTTCTTGTCTTTTTAATTCTTCTTCAAGATCTTTCTTCTTAGGAAATGAAATTCCATAGATTCTTTGAAGCATCTTATTGTCAGAGTCTCCCCTCCAATAAGCCCCTGCAATTGATGTTAGTTTAATAGCCTTTATTTGTTTTGTGCTCTTTAGATGAGGTCCTTTACATAAATCTACGAAATCACCCATCTTATACATAGTTATTTTTTCATCTTCATCTAAGTCTTCGATGATTTCAACTTTATAGTCTTGATTTCTTTCTTTAAAATATTCTATGGCTTCATTTCTTGAGATTTCAATTCTTTCCATCTTAAAATCTTTTTTTGCTAGCTCATACATTTTCTTTTCAATTTTTTCTAAATCTTCAGGAACAAATCTATGATCAATATCAATATCATAGTAAAATCCTCTATCTGTAGCTGGACCTATTGCAAATTTAGCATCTTTAAATAATTCTTGAACTGCATATGCCATTAAATGACTTGTTGTATGCCAAAATATTTTTTTACCTTCAATATCATCAAACTTGACAACTCTAAAATCTGAGTCTTCTTCTATTTCTTCTTCAAGGCCTTTTATATCTCCATTAACTACAGCTCCCATTGAAACTCTTAAAAGTCCTTCAGAAATATCTCTTGTAACATCTTCAACTTTTATATTTTTTTCATATTCTTTCACACTGCCATCAGGCAATTTTATATTTATCATTTTTCCTCCTATTTTTATATTTATAATCAAAAAAGGCCTATCATCCAAAGGACGATAGACCGTGGTTCCACCTTAATTTATTCTCAATAGATTTAACGCATCTAATACGCTACGCATTGCCGCAGTACTCAGGGGTGGTCTTCAAATGTTTCAAAATTAAGACTTCTCAGCAACCGTCTCTCTCTGTAATCTATTCACATTCTACTCTTCCCATCATTGTAATAATTATATATTACCTCAAAAAATCTATTTTTCAAATTAAGCTTCAAGTTTTTCAAATACTGATGTTGCTGTATCTTTTAATACCTCATTTAAACTAGTGATATTTTCTTTACCTACATCCAAAAGCCAATCTTCAGCTTCTTTATCACCTTTACCAAAATATTCTACACCATCTTTCCATGTAGCTCTGCCGCATAATACCCCATTAAATGTCGATCCTGCTTCTTTTGCAAATCTCAATGTTTCTTTAAACATATCAGCTGTGACACCGCCAGATAAGAATATAAATGGTAGATTAGTTGCATCCGATTGTTCTTTAAAGTATTTTTGAGCTTCTTGTTTTGAGTAAAGCACTTTTTCTCCAAAGCCCTCCACATACTTCATATTGACAGGAGCTTCAACTTTTAATGTATCAACCTTATATCTTGGATTAGAGAATACTTTCATTGATTCAATAACTTTTCTAGGTCTAATCTTTGAATATTCTTCTCCCTTTGCATCTTCAATATTTTGATCATAGTTTACTATTTCTAAGAAAAATGGAAGTCCCAAACTTTCTGCCTCATATCCTATTCTTTCAACAAATGCCTTTTTTTGATCATTGATATAATCATCTTCATCTATATCATAGTATAGAAGAATTTTAATTGCATCTGCACCCATTTCTTTTATTCTAAGACCTGAAAGATCAGTAATTAATCTAGGTAATCTTCCAGGTTCATCATTATCATAGCCTGTAATTTCATAGCTTATTAATAAACCAGCATTTTCATCTCTTGCATCAATTGCAGTTAGACCATAAATGGGGTCAAGAAGTATTGATGATGCATATTTTGTAAGATTTCTTGATACAAATTCTTTAAATCTTGAAATGTCTTTAACTGTGTTAAAATCTGGATTGGCATTTGCCATCATTTTTTCCATTGATCCTCTTTGATCAATAGCAAGTGCAGCTATTACACCATTTTCATCTGCTAAATTTTTCATATGTTCATATTTTTCTTTTGAAATTTTCATATTATTTTATCTCCTTTACTAATATTTTTTCATAGTACTCATCAAATTTATCTAAGTCAATGTGGCCAATCTCTTCATCCAATGCATTTAATAGTCCGCAATTCATGCTCTTTTTTATGATGTCTTCATCTTTCTCATCATTACTTATCGCACTGAGTGCTCCAGCCAAAGTGCTATCGCCGCTTCCTACAGGATTAACCGCTTCAACCTCTGGAACTTTAGCAAGATAGTATTTGTCTTTTATTTTAAATACGCCACCATCTTTTCCCATGCTTGCTACAATATAGTCAATATCCTTAAAAGGCTCTTCTTTTAAACTATTAACTACCATATTTACATTAGAGAAATATCTTTTTTGTGTAACTTCTTCTAACTCATGAATATTTGGCTTTATCAAATCCGGTTTAATATCTGCTTCAATTACATCTTTAAGAACTTTTTGGCTAGTATCTACTGCTATAAAAATGCCATTTTCTTTTGCGTATTTTATAATCTCAAGATAAAATGAAGAATCCAAACCATCTGGCAGAGAACCTGAAATTGAAATCATCTTACATGAATTTGTGATCTCATTTAATTTATCTAAGAATTCTCTTTTTTCTTCTTCGCTGATTTTTGGTCCTTTTTCGAGAATTTCTGTAGTATTTTCACCATGAATTATCGCTATGCAATTTCTAGTTTCTTCTTTTATTTTTACAAAATCAGTATCAATTTCTTTTTTATTCAACACCTCTTCGATGTATTCACCAAGTTTTCCACCAACAAAACCAGTATCTCTGACCTTTTCTCCAAGTAATTTTAACACATATGATACATGTACTCCCTTGCCACCGGCATCTTTTTTAACGATGGATGTTCTATTTACTGAATCAATTGAAAGATCATCTAGAGTATATGAAATATCAACTGACGGATTGGCAGTAATTGTTAAAATCATTAAAATCTCCTTACTCCATCAAGATAAGTATGTGTAATATTTAAATCTTTATCTAATGCTATAAAATCTGCATCATAGCCTACTTTTAGTTTTCCGCAGACGTCATCGATACCTACTGATTTAGCAGGAACTAACGAAGCCATATTAACTGCTTCAAAAACATCTGCAATATCCCATTCGCATACATTTTTAACTGCATCATTTAATTTTAAAATACTGCCAGCAAGTGATCCACTTTCAAGTCTAGCAGTTCCATTTTGAACTTTTACAGGAAATTCTCCCAATTTATAATCGCCTTCTGGCATTCCACCTGCCATCATGCAATCTGTAATAAGTGCGATATGATCACGTCCTTTAGCATTCATCATTATATTTGCTGCATGTTTATTTACATGATGACCATCACATATAATCTCTGCTATTGTATCTTTTGTGTCCATACAAGCCCCTACCATTCCAGGATTTCTATGATGAAGAGGACTCATGCCATTGTAGACGTGAACAAAAATATTTGCTCCAGCATCTACTGCAGATACAGCTGTGTCATAATCAGCATCAGAATGACCTAAAGCCACATAGACACCCATATCATTTGCTTTTTTTATAAATTCATTGGCGCCAGCTCTTTCAGGGGCAATTGCAATTTTATTTACAAGTCCATTTGAAAGTTCTTTCCATTTTTTTAGCTTTTCGATATCAGGATCTGACATATAATCAGCATTTTGAGCGCCTTTATGCTTTTCAGTAAAGAAGGGTCCTTCTAAAAAGATTCCTCTTACTTTGGCTCCTTCAACGTCTTTATATTCCTTACCAACAATCTTACATGCAGCATTTAATCTTTCAGTTGTATCTGTTAAAGTTGTGGGAAGAAAACTTGTTACACCATTTTCTAAAATTCCTTTAGAAATTTCATTTAAAGCGCCTTGTTCAATATCCATAATATCATGATTTTTATAACCATGAATATGAGTATCTACAAGGCCTGGTGCAATGTATTCTCCCAAATCTTCATATTCGTCAGGTTCATTTTTAGTAAAACCTGCAATTTTTCCATCCTCTACTTTCATAAAGTAATCATCAAGTATTTTATCTTCTAATATAATGTGTTTAGCTTTATAATACATATGCTCTCCTTTATCTAAATATATTTTACCTTTTTCGTTTTTGTTTGCAATTGTTTGATTTTTATTTTATGTACCTATTATATATTTATACCCAATTTTTTTCTAAAATAAATTTTGATACTAAAAAAGCAGGCAAATGCCTGCTTAAAATTATTCAACTGTTACTGATTTTGCCAAATTTCTTGGTTTATCTACATCAAGTCCTTTTTCTTTTGATGTGTAATAAGCTAATAATTGACAACAAACGA
>JAUNAV010000057.1 GCA_030527425.1 Tissierellia bacterium | reverse complement strand
TTTTTTTGTAAACATTTAGTATTTTATAGAGAAATATTTTTCTACATTATCCTGTTGTATTCCTGGTTTTAACTCTTCTTTTTTATCTTCACCGCATAGTTTTTCTATTAATGTTAAAGCCATATAAACTGCTACCGCAGCTCCCCTTGCTGTAATTACATTATCATCTACTACAACAATCTTATCATCTTCATATTCTTTAAGATTTTCTAGCTTCTCTTTAAAGCTTGGGAAACTTGTCGCCTTTTTATCTTCTAGCACTCTTGCTTTATCTAAAACTATGGGGCCTGCACAAATTGCAGCCACTATTTTTTTACTATCATTAAATTCTTTTGCCATTTGAACTACTCTCTTGTCATCTCGAAGATTGGTAGCTCCAGGTAGCCCTCCAGGAATATATAAACCATCATATTCATCTTTATTTATTTCTGTTATTTTCTTATCGGAAATAACTTTTATATCATGAGCTCCTATTACTTCTAAATCATCTTTTATACTTACTGTATCTACTTTAATATCTGCTCTTCTTAGATAATCTACAACAGTTAATGCTTCAATTTCTTCAAATCCATCAGCTAAAAATACAATTATCTTTTTCATAATAACCTCCTAATATATTCTTACCCTTTTAAGATATCTTTAAGAAAAGCTCCTGTATATGATTTTTTGCATTTAGCAATTTCTTCAGGTGTACCAGTTGCAATAACCTCTCCTCCTCCATCTCCTCCTTCAGGCCCTAAGTCTATAATATAATCACTCATTTTTATTACATCTAAATTGTGCTCTATGACAACTACGGTATTTCCTTGTTCGACAAGTCTATTTAACACCTTTGTCAGTTTATTAATATCTTCCACATGAAGCCCTGTTGTCGGTTCATCTAGTATATATAAAGTTTTTCCTGTTGATCTTTTAGATAATTCACTTGCTAATTTAACTCTTTGTGCCTCTCCACCAGATAATTCTGTAGATGGTTGACCAATTTTTATATATCCCAATCCTACATCATATAAAGTTTTTAATTTTCTAACTATTGGAGGATGATTTTCAAAAAATGTCAATCCTTCTTCTACAGTCATCTCTAAAACTTCAGATATATCTTTTCTTCTGTATAAAACCTCAAGAGTCTCTCTATTATATCTTTTACCATGGCATACTTCACAAGGCACATATACATCCGGTAGAAACATCATGTCGACTTTTATTGTTCCATCACCTTTACATGCTTCGCATCTACCGCCTTTGACATTAAAAGAGAAACGGCCTTTGTCAAAACCTTTCATCTTCGCTTGATTGGTCATAGCAAATACATCTCTTATATTGTCAAAGACTTTAGTATAGGTTGCAGGATTTGATCTAGGAGTTCTTCCTATAGGACTTTGATCGATAGTTATAATTTTATCTATATTTTCAACGCCTATTATCTTATCATGTTCTCCAGGATGTATTTTAGTTTTGTTAAGCTTTTTGGTTATAGATTTATATAAAATTTCATTTACCAACGAACTCTTTCCAGAACCTGAGACTCCTGTTACTGTTGTAAAGGTCCCTAAAGGAAATTTAACATCAATATTTTTTAGATTGTGCTCTCTTGCACCCTTTATTTCAATGTATTTATCCCAACTTCTTCTTTTTTTGGGAACTTCTATCTTCTTTTTACCAGAAAGATATTGGCCTGTAATAGAATTTTTACAATTTTTAATATCCTTTAAGCTCCCCTGACAAACTACTTCTCCTCCATGTATACCTGCACCTGGTCCAATATCTACAATATAGTCTGCTTCTTTCATTGTATCTTCATCATGCTCAACTACAATTAGTGTATTTCCCATGTCTGTTAGATTTCTTAAAGCTTGCAATAATCTATTATTATCTCTTTGATGAAGTCCAATGCTGGGCTCATCTAATACATAGCATACGCCAACTAGACCTGATCCAATCTGGGTAGCAAGTCTTATTCTTTGACTTTCTCCTCCCGATAAAGTCGATGCCGACCTTGATAATGTCAAGTATCCAAGCCCCACATCTTGTAAGAATTTGAGTCTAGCTTTTATTTCTTTTACAATTTGTTCGGCAATTTTTTCATTCATAGTTGAAAGTTTAAGACAATCAAAAAATTTAATAGAATCATCGATTGATAAATCAGTTAATTCTGATATATTTTTTCCATCTATTTTTATAGACAGCACCTCAGCCTTTAATCTTGCTCCATGACAAGTATGACAAGTCTCTTCTGCCATGTAGTCTCTAAATCTAGCTTTTTGATTTTCAGAATTTGTCCTTTCATATCTGTCTCTTAAGTTTTTAATTGCCCCTTCAAATTTTCCAGTATATCTTTTTCTTCCTGAAAAATGACTATCAAAAATAAATGATATATCATCTTTTGTTCCATAGAGTATTTCATCTATCATCTCTTTTGGTGCCTGTTCTATAGGAGTAGTAAGGCTAAAGTTATACTTATCAGCTATAGTCTTAATAACTTGATAATAGTAGGTTCCTTTAGCTGAATTGGAATAAGGCTCAATAGCGCCTTCCTTAATTGAAAGCTCTTTATCAGGGATAATTAGGTCTTTATCAATTTGCATGTGAAAACCTAGCCCATTACAGTCTGGACACATACCAAATGGGGAATTAAAAGAAAACATATTGGGATTAATATCAGCAAGTGATATATGTCCTTCAGGACATGCAAGCTTTGAACTCATCATAAAGCCATCGCCATCAATTACATCTATATACACAATGCCATCTGTTAAAGCTAAAGCTGTCTCCAATGAATCTGATAATCTAGATTGTATATTGTCTTTTACGATTATTCTATCTACGACAACATCTATATTGTGTTTTTTGTTCTTATCAAGTTCTATATCATCAGATAAATCATATTTTTCTCCATCAACTATAACACGCACATATCCATCTTTTTGGATATTTTCTAAGGCTTTTTTGTGCATTCCCTTTTTATTTCTAATAACTGGAGCGAGTATTTGAATTCTAGTTCTTTTTTCTAAATTCATTATCCTATCGACCATTTGGTCAATGGATTGTGCTTCAATTTTTCTGCCACATACTGGGCAATACGCAGTGCCCACTTTTGAATACAATAATCTATAATAATCATAGATTTCTGTAACTGTTCCTACTGTGGATCTGGGGTTTCTATTTGTGGTTTTTTGATCTATGGATATAGATGGAGAAAGACCTTCAATATAGTCAACATCTGGTTTATCCATATTTCCTAAAAATTGTCTAGCATAAGATGAAAGACTTTCGACATATCTTCTTTGACCTTCAGCATAGATAGTATCAAAGGCAAGTGTGGACTTTCCAGATCCGGAAAGCCCAGTAAATACAATCATCTTATCTCTTGGCAATTTTATATCTATATTTTTTAAATTATTAGTTTTTGCTCCTTTAACAATTATTTGATTTTCTGACATTTACACCTCACCAAAATTTTCTTTCATTTTCTTTATTTCATCTCTTAAATTTGCTGCTCTTTCGAAATCTAATTCTTCAGCAGCTTTATACATTTCAGATTCCATATTTACAAGCAAAGTTTTTATATCATCTTTGTTAAATTCTTCTACCTCTTCATCTTCAGCAGCCTTTGTAACCTGTATTAACTCAGCAATATTTTTTGAAATAGTAGTTGGAATTATATTATGCTCTTCATTAAATTCCTCTTGAATTCTTCTTCTTCTTTCAGTCTCAGAAATAGCCCTATCCATTGATTTAGTTATTGTATCAGCATACATAATTACATGACCTTTAGAATTTCTTGCAGCACGTCCAATAGTCTGAATTAAAGATGTCTCACTACGTAAAAACCCTTCTTTGTCGGCATCTAAAATTGCAATTAGAGAAACCTCCGGAATATCAAGTCCTTCTCTTAAAAGATTTATTCCTACTAAAACATCAAATTTACCCAATCTTAACTCTCTTATAATTTCACTTCTTTCAATAGTCTTTATATCAGAGTGAAGATATTTTACTTTAAGACCATTTTCTTCTAAGTAATCGGTTAAATCTTCTGCCATCTTCTTAGTCAAAGTAGTAATTAACACTCTTTCATTATTATTTATAGTCTGATGTATCTCATTTAACAGATCATCAATTTGGTTTTCAGTAGGTCTAACTTCAATTAAAGGATCTAGAAGACCTGTAGGTCTAATAATTTGCTCAACAACTTGTGTTGAATGTTCCTTCTCATAAGGGCCAGGTGTAGCTGAAGTGTATATTGTTTGATTGACCAATTTCTCAAATTCATTAAACTTTAATGGTCTATTATCAAGTGCTGAAGGCAATCTAAAGCCATAATCGACAAGATTTTGTTTTCTCGACCTATCTCCTTCATACATACCACCAATTTGTGGAACTGAGACATGACTTTCGTCAATGAATAATAAAAAGTCATCAGGAAAATAATCGATTAATGTATATGGTCTACTTCCTGGAGTCCTCTGAGACATATGCCTTGAGTAATTTTCTATTCCAGAACAAAATCCTATTTCCTTTAACATTTCCATATCATATCTAGTTCTTTGTTCTAGTCTTTGCGCTTCAACCAATTTATTTTCTTTTTCTAAAACCTTTAATCTTTCTTCTAGCTCTTGTTCAATGGTCACTAATGCCTTATCTACTTTGGATTTTGTAGTAGCATAATGACTTGCAGGATAAATATAGGCATGTGAAAGATAACCTGTAACCTTACCAGTTACAGAATCAAATTCTGAAATTCTATCTATCTCATCTCCAAAAAATTCTATGCGGATTGCCTTATCTTCATATCCTGCTGGAAAAATATCTAGTATATCACCTTTAACTCTAAAAGTTCCTCTTTGAAAATCGACATCATTTCTTACAAATTGAATATCTATCAATTTTCTCATAACCTCATCGCGTTCAATTATTTGTTCAGGTCTTAAACTTACAACAAGATTCTTATAGTCAATTGGATCTCCTAAACCATATATACATGAGACAGATGCCACTATTATTACATCTTCTCTTTCAAAAAGACTCATAGTAGCAGAATGCCTCATTTTATCGATCTCATCATTAATAGAAGAATCTTTTGCTATATAAGTATCAGTTGCAGCAACATAAGCTTCTGGCTGATAATAATCATAGTAACTTACAAAATATTCTACTGCATTTTCAGGAAAAAATTCTTTAAATTCTGTAAAAAGCTGATAAGCTAAGGTCTTATTATGAGCCAATACCAATGTCGGCTTTTGGACATTTTGAATAATATTTGCCATAGTAAATGTCTTACCAGAACCTGTTACTCCTTTTAAAGTTTGGTGTTTATTTCCCTTTTTTACGCCATCAGACAATTTTTTTATAGCCTGAGGCTGATCTCCTTTCGGTTTATATTGTGAATGTATTTTAAATTTTGCCATTATTAGTCTCTTTTCTTATATTATAGTGAATTTATAATTCACTATTACAATATACGACATAGAGAGTTTTTTTCAATGTAAAAAAATATGAATTTAATATGAATTTTTGCTTGATTTATTTTTTTTAATGTTATATGATTATTTTAATTAAGACTAACTATATGAAGTCAAGTAGAAAATAAAAGAATTTTATGAAAGATAG
>JAUNAV010000014.1 GCA_030527425.1 Tissierellia bacterium | reverse complement strand
TTTTTAGGCTTTAAGTCCCTCGACTTGGTGGGTTGTGTAGGAGTTGAACCTACTTTTTTCCTTTCAACCCATAAAAAAAGACAGCTACTTCTGTAACTGTCTAGATTCCTAAGTGGATTAGTATTAAGTTTGTGATGATGCTGCTTGCTAGGGCTATGAATATTGGTATTACTATGTTGTTATCTATTTCTTTTACTTTTTTATCGTCCATATTTTATCCTTTCGGGTATAATGTATCTAAAAAAGGAGTAATTAATAATGTATTTCAGTAAAAATACTAAAAAAGTTATTAAAGCACTACAGATGCTTACAAAAAGTGACGGCTACACAACACTATTCCTACTTAAAAGAGATGAAAAGATCAAATATATAAAACCTTTCGAGCTAGAATCAATATTATTTTTTCTAGAAAGAAACAGTTATATTAGGATCACTTTATACAGCGATGGAGATTGTAGGATCAATGTTAATCATGATCTATTTACTATAAGATCTAAATATATCTATGAGCTTAAATCCTTTACTATTAAGTCTATTATAATTCCTATTATAGCCTCAGTAATAACTAGTATTATAACCACATGTGTATTAAAATTCTTATTAAAAATGTGACTAATGATCCTACTATCAATGGTAGGATTATATAAGTCTTTTTTAGAACCATATGGCTGTACCCTCTTTCGGTAAATCTGTCATGTTTGACCTTTCTTGCTTTACTCTCATTGCAGTATAGGCATGACGAACTCCATCAGCTAAAAAACTATCTGATATGTCTGTATGATCTATAATTTTATATGTGCTAGGATCAACTATTAAAAATCCTAATTCTTCTAAATCATCTATCCTATATAAATATTTATAATATCCATTCTCATCTATACTGTCTAACCAATATTTTAACATGTTATTCTCCCTGTTTTAAAGTTTTATTATAATGTTTAACGGCTTTTGAGTAGTCATATCTCTTTTTAGTGATCTCATGCGCTTCATTTTGAGGTTTACCTAGTTTAACTAATCTGCGCTCCATATGCTCATGATGTATCATAGTTAAATCATGTTTTTGAACATTCCTACCATCGATTAATCTCTTAAAAGAGTGGCCCATATCTTCTGATGGCGCGAATCTTTGATATCCGTTGTGTAGTTCATGTTTTTCTTCAAAGATGTAATTATATATTGATTCTACATCGCTTCTATTATAACTATTCATCTCTTCATATTTACTAATTGTCGTATATATTGCATCAACAACTTTATCTTTATCCATCGCAATAATCTCATTATACAATTTAGTGGCTCTTTTAATTTTAGACTTAAGTTCTTTAGTATAAAATTCATAATAAGGCTCTGTCTCTTTTAGAGTAAATTTAGTTGCTCCAGAGTTTATTGTTATACTACTATTATACCCGTAAACCTCTAAATAGTCACGTCTAAAACGTAATTTTCCTGCCTTGTTGAACTTTTTATAGTGGTTTATTTGAAGCCTCATTCTAATTTGAGATTCTAGTAGTTCATCTTCTTTGCCCATTTTATCATAGGCTATGCATCTTCTTTTATATTTTCTTATTGTGCGTTCTATCTGTCTTTGCTTCTGTGTTGCTTCGTAGTATGTGTATTCTTTGCCTTCAAATTCGAATGGTGGTGGGTCTATGTTCTCTAGTTCTTCTTTGGTGTAGTTCTTTTCACTTATTCCTTCAAAAAATGGATACCAATTATGTCTACAATTTACTCCCATAAATCCTGCTGGATCTCCATAACCTATATCTTGTAGACTTAAGTACTTATCATTTTTTCCTGATAATGAGACTATTTGCCCCTGCCATGCTGCATGAGATGGTCTTGCTCCCATATGTGCAGTTAACTCCATTAGATCTTGTTCCATAAGAGAAGCATTGTCTAGGCTTATCTGTCCTGTCATCTGATTTAGGGTTGTTCGCACTAGCATTTTTATTGCTGATTCTGCTGTGTAGTTTTTACCACTATTTTTATAGTTTATGACTTTTAGTCCGCTATCGCATAAATCATTGATGAGCCTTTTAACTATTATATTTCTTTCAAATGCTCCACTTTCAACTCCCATTATGCCTATGTTTAGCTTTTTACTGTAGAGATCTTGCATGCTTACTGATCCATCTCTTAGAGCGAATCCTGTTGTTCGTGTTATGTTACCTGCACCATCTTTTAGCATATCCTCAGCAACATCCATTCTTTTTAAAAATTGCTGGTTGTTCTTCCAGTCTGGCAGATTCTTATTATTGTTTTTATATAGAGATCTCTCGCTTTCGTAGTGTCTGCAATAAAAAAGAGCATAGTTAAAATATAATTCTAACTTGCTCTATAAATTCAAAATTTTAAGCATATGGTTAAACTTCTTATGTGCTTTAGCTTCAAACTCGTAATTTTTCTTACCTATAGTAAATCCAATTTTTCTACAATGAAGCATTTGATAATCTAACTTAAAATTTTCTTTAAAACTATTGTATAAAGGATCTCCAATTATTGGATGATTAATATGACTAAGATGTACTCTAATCTGATGTGTTCTACCTGTTTCTATAATCAATTTCAAATGCGAAAAAGATTTAGTTTGGCTTATTACTTCATATTTTGTAATGGCAGATCGTCCATCTTTCGAAACTTGCATTTTTCTTCTGTCTTTTTGAGATCTTGATATAGCTAAATCTATAATTCCATTTGTCTTATCATTAAAACTTCCATGGACAATTGCTTCATATTCTTTATAAATTTCATGATTTTTAAATTTATCTTTTAATTCTTGATGTATTTGATTATTTTTGGCAATGATTATTAATCCTGTAGTATCTTTATCTAATCTGTGCACTATACCCTTTCTATCTTCTCCGGATAGATCTGAAAGATTTTTGAAATGATATAATAATGCATTTTCTAAAGTGCCTGACACAATGCTTCCTGCTGGATGTACTATTAAATTTTCTGGTTTATCTATAATTGCAAAATCATCATTTTCATAGACTATCTCTAATTTTATATTTTCTGGCAAAATTTCAAATTGTTCATAAAATTCTTGTTTTATTGTTACTACATCATCTTTTTTTAATTTATAACTTGCTTTTTGACTAATCTCATTTACTAAGATTAAATCCTCTTCTATGGCTCTTTTTATATCCATTCTGGAATATTGATCTAGCTTTTTAGATAAAAATTTATCTAACCTTATTTTATTTACATCACTTAATATTTTCATACTAAACTTTTAATTTCTTACCATCTCTAAAAACTTCATCTATTATTGCTGAGCCTAAACATATATCTCCATCATATAAGACGGCGGCTTGTCCTGGTGTTACGGCTTTTACATGATTGTAGGTTATTTCAACATGGGACTTATCCAAAAATTTTACATGTACATCTATATCTTTTTGTCTATATCTAAATTTTGCACTACAGTCAAATTCTTTTTTAAGTGGCTTTTTCAAAGGAGATGAAAAATTAGATGCAATGAGTTTATCAGAAAATAAATTTTCATTATTTTTACCCTGACATACAATCAATTCATTTTTGTCCAAATCTTTTGCGCAAACAAACCACGCTTCTCCTTCTCCTCCAATACCAAGTCCCCTTCTTTGACCAATAGTATGATACATTAAACCATTATGCTTTCCAAGAATATTTCCATCTGTATCTACTATATTTCCTGGTTTAGCTGGTAAATAATTATTTAAAAATTGCCTAAAATTTCTTTCTCCTATAAAGCATATTCCTGTGGAATCTTTTTTATTTGCTGTAGCTAAATTTTGTTCTCTTGCAATTTCCCTGACTTTTGACTTATCAATATCTCCTATAGGAAATATTACATCTTCTAATTGTTTAGCAGAAAGTTGACTTAAAAAATAAGTTTGATCTTTATTTAAATCCTTAGCTCTTAATAGATAGTTTTCGCCATCTTTTTTTTCAAGCCTTGCATAATGTCCAGTTGCTATTAAATCTGCTCCAAGATCTTTTGCATATTCTAAAAATGCCTTAAATTTTATTTCTTTATTACACATTATATCTGGATTTGGCGTTCTTCCTCTTTTATATTCATCTAAAAAATAAGAAAAGACTTTATCATAATACTCTTTTTCAAAATTTACTGAATAATAATCAATTCCAATTTTTTCACATACCGCTACAGCATCTTTATAGTCTTCTTCAGCACTACAAACACCATTTTCATCGGTATCATCCCAATTTTTCATGAAAATGCCTATTACATCATATCCTTGTTTTTTTAAAAGATAAGCAGCAACAGAAGAATCGACTCCTCCGCTGATTCCAATTACTACTTTTATATCTTTTTTATCCTTCATTCTTCCTCCTATACAAAGACTCTAATACTTCTATTAATTTGTCTATATCCTGTGTTTGATTTTTAAATCCAAAAGAAAATCTTACTGAATGTTTAGCTCTACTTGCATTATACATCTTTTCAATGACATAACTATGTTCAAGACTACCAGCTGAGCATGCACTTCCTGCTGAAACACATATATTTCTCATATCCAGGTATGTCAATAAGAATTCGCTACTTGTAAAAGGAAAATATATATTAAGTATATGGGGACTTTGATTTTCTAAATCTCCATTGATTTCATACTCTATGCTGCTATTATTTAATTTTTTGAGAAAATAATTCTTTATCATTTTTAAATGCTCCTGTTCATCAAAAGCTTTTTGATAGGATTTAGCCATAGAATATGCTCCAATAACAAAGCTAGTGCCTGCTCTTTTAAATTGTTCTTGCTCGCCTCCATAAATCAAGTTCTCAAATTTTCTTCTTGCAAAGAGAATTCCAAAACCATTTATGCCACCTATTTTATGGCCAGATAAAGATAAAGAATCACAGTTTATATCTTCTACATCAATATCTAAATGAGAATAAGCTTGAACTGCATCTACATGAAACCAAGTATTTTTATCTTTCAGATAATCTCCTATTTCTTTAATAGGTAAAATATTTCCAGTTTCGTTATTTACATACATGAGAGATACCAAATCAATATCATCACTATAGTTTCTAACAAAATCATCAAAACTTATATTGCCATTTCTATCTGGATTTAAATAAACAACTGTTTGATTGGTATCTATTGCATTTATTATTGATGGATGCTCAATCGAGCTTGTCATTATCTTCTTATTTTTAAAATTTTTCAAAATTGTATTATTAGATTCACTTGCCCCTGAGGTAAAATATATATTTTCTTCATTTGCTTCTAGTGAATGTGAAATAATTTTTCTAGACTCATTTAATATTTTTCTAGCTTCTCTTCCATATTTATGTAGGCTATCGGCATTACCATCAAATAGAGTAAAATTGTTTAAAATATCCTCAAATATTTCTTTTCTTTTTAAAGAAGTTGCTGCATAATCAAAATAAATCATTTCTTTTTCCTTTTTATATTTAAATGAAAAAACTCTATTGAAATCAATAGAGTTAATCGCGTTTATCTCCCACAAAGCTTAAACAAACTGTTCCTTTATGACAATGTGCTCCTATAACTGAGCTAATCATTGTTATAAATACTTTATCCTTTAGTTTAGGAAATTCATTTTCAATTAGCTCTTTCAATTCTAAAGCATCATCATAACAATCTGAATGACTAATGAAGCATTTTCCATCATAATTTTTTCCATTTTGAGCATGTTCAACCATTTTTTCAAACAATAGTCTTTTAGCTTTATTCTTACCTCTTATTTTATCTCTAGGGATTAGTTTTCCTTCTATATTGACATTCATAACTGGACAAATTTTTAGCATTGTTCCAAAGATATGTGATGTCTTTGAAATTCTACCTCCCCTTAAATATCCAGTAAGATCTGTTGAATAAAACCAAAGATGAATATGAGTTTTTAATTCTTCAAGATAATCTACAAGTTGTTCAAAATTCATTCCTTCTTTTTTCTTATCTGCAGCATAAGAAACCAACATGCCATAACCTGCAGTAGCTCCAATAGAGTCAATTACAGCTATTTTTCTATCAGGAAATTCTTTTAAAAGTTCATCTTTTGCTAGTAATGCAGAATTAAATCCTCCAGTTATTCCACTAGATAGACCAATATCAATAATATTATTACCTTCTTTTAATATTGGTTTCCATAAATTTATATAATCACTTTGTGTTAATTGACTTGTTGATGGTATTGCTCCTTCATCCAATTTCTTATAGAATTTCTCATAAGGCATTGTTTTGCCTAGATCATCTATATAATCTATTCCATCCAATTCAAAATGAAAGCAGCCATATTTAATATTATTTTCTTTATAAAATTCATATGGCAAATCTGCTGTCGAACCACATGTTATAGTGTATTCATTCATAATGAGTTCTCCTTTTCATATACGACTCTATTACTTCTAAAATTATAACATAGAGCTATACTTTTTACAAATTCAATGATTTAGTAGATAAATCTATAACAAGAATAAATAATAAATAAAAAGCAAAAATTGAAACTTAGAAAATAAAGTATATATTTAATCTTTAAATTATTAAATTCTTTTACGAATTGTTTTAATGAAATTACACTTGCCATTGAAGCTATAAATGTACCGAGCCCTCCTAAATTAGTACCAATAATCAGTGCATTATAATTATTAGTGTAATTTGATAAAAGCATTGCGGTTGGTACATTGGATATAAATTGACTTAGTATAATAGATAGCATGACTTCTCTGTTATTTATTTTTGCTACTATAAATTCATTTAATTTGCCTAAGTGATTAATATTTCCAACAAAAATGAAAAAGAAGACAAAAGTTGCTAATAAAGCATAGTCTACTTCTTTTAATAGTTTTATATCAATTGCAATAACAACAATTAAGCTTATCAAAAGCAGTATCCGTTCGTTAATGATATTTAAAACCGATAGTATACAAAGAAAAAAGAGTATAACTGATAAAAAGACTCCACTTTTGTTAGTAAATTCATTTAAATTTTTTGAGCCACTCAATTTTAAATCATTTTTTATATCTAAAATTAAATATATAAATTGATAGAATTATCAATATTAAAGATATTAATGTAAGCATTGTCATAAGTTTAAAGAAACTTATAAGACTCATTTGACTTTTTAAGTCCAAATATAAATTCTGAGGGTTGCCAATTGGTGTAAACATTGAACCTAAATTTGCTGCTATTGTCATCATTACTATTGTACTTATGGTCAATCTATAATTTTTCTGTTTCTTTAATATTCCTATTGCTATCGGTACAAATGTAATCAAGGATACATCATTGGTTACTAGCATTGAACTAAAAAAACAAATTAGAGTAAAACTTAAAGAAAATTTAAACTCATTGTTCACTTTTTTTAGGCTAATGCTACTAATTTTATTTATCACATCGTATTTATTCCAAATTTGTATTACTGACATTAATGAAAATAAAATAATTAGAGTATGCATATCAATGAATGATAGATATTCTTTATTTATTGGATTGATAAATATAGAAATAATTGCACAAAACATTGATATACTCATTATAACTTCTGATTTCAAATAATTAATAAACTTATTCATTCTTAGCTATCTCTTTCTTTTCAAATAAACAAAAGTTTCGACATGCATAGTTTGCGCAAACATGTCAAAAGCTTCAATATCGTAAATATAAAAGCTTTCTTTGAATGATCTAAGGTCTCTAGCTAAAGTCGATGGATTACAAGATATATAAATCAATCTATCTACTTTAGAAGTTTTAATACTATCTATAAGTTTATTATCTAAACCTCCTCTTGGGGGATCCACGCTAATAATTGTTGGATTTATTTTTTCTATTAGTTTATTATCAATATTTTTGCTGTCGTCAGCAATAAATTTATAATTTTCTATATTATTAATTTTCACATTGAATATGGCATCTTTGATGGCTTTTTTATTTATCTCAACTCCAATAATATTATCATCTTTTAATGATATTGTACTAGAACCAACGCCGCAATATAAATCCAATAATATATCGTCTTTTTTTATGCAAGAATGTGCTTTATCGTATAAATTTACCAACTGAAATTTATTGACTTGATAGAATGAATTACAGCTTATTTTATATTTTTTATCTTTATAAATCATATAAATATAGTCCTTGCCTTTAATAATAATATCTTTTCTCTTATCACTTAAAACAATATTAAAATCATATTCTTTGGCAAGTTTTGTCATAAGTTTTATATCTACGTGTTTAATATTCTTTATTTTAACAATGAGTAAAATATCTTTATCATTACTTCTTATTACTAATTCATCTGCTTTAATTCCATTTTTGTATAGACATGTGATATATGATTGAATTATAGGTAAATTTGTTCTGATATAATCTGTTGCCAGCAGACAATCGTCTATATTTACATATTTATGTGTTTTTTGATGATAATAGGATAATTTTGAGTTTTTATCTATTTTTAAACTTATCTTATTTCTATATGAAAATTCATATGTTGGTTTTATTTCAAGATTTTCAATATCTATTTTTGCTATTTTATTTAATTGATTTATTATTAATTTCTTTTTTAAATCTAATTGTTTTTTATAATTAAGATTCATTATAGAACATCCCCCACATTCGTAAAAATACGGACATGGAGGTTTTCTATAAAAAGGACTTTCTTTTATTGTTTTTACTTTTTTAGCTTCAAGATAATTTTTCTTACTCTTTGTAATTTCTGCATCAACGACTTCTCCTATAATAGCATTGTCTACAAAAATTGTGATTTTATCTTTTTTAGCCACTCCTCTTGAATCTAGTAAAGTATCTATGATTTTTAAATTATGATATATCATTATAGAACTTTAGCTTCCCCATCATAAATTATTCCACCAAGTGGATCTACAGTAACTATTTGACCATCCTTGAGAACTTGCGTTGCATTTTCAACACCTATTATTGCTGGCTTTTCAAAATGAATAGACACAATTGCTGTATGAGATGTCAAACCACCAGTTTCAGATATAATTGCTGAAGCTTTTGACATGTAATCTTTCATATCAGAATCAGTATATTTTGCAACAATAATATCACCAGGCTCAAATTTTTCTTCAATCTCCTCTTTAGTAGAACCGATACACACTTTTCCTATAACTGATCTATTACCAATACCAGTTCCAGATGCAAGAATATCTCCAATAACATGTACCTTTATAAGATTAGATGTTCCTGAAACACCAAGTGGTATTCCTGCTGTTAATACAATTAAATCTCCTTGATTTACATAACCATTTTTTAAAGATCCAACTATAGCACGATCAATGAGTTCATCAGTATATTTAGCTTCTTTAATAACTATTGGGTAAACACCCCATGATGTCGATAGACTTCTAGCAACTCTCTCACTAGTTGTACATGCAATGATATTAGTCTCTGGTCTAAATTTAGATATTGACCTTGAAGTATTTCCTGAAGATGTGCAAGCTACAATAGCTTTTGCATTAAGCTGTTCGCTAATTTTACATGTTGATTTTGAGATTGAATTAGTTGTATTATTTGCTGATAAGAAAATTTCATCACCATAAGTGATTTTTTTGAAATCTTCAGAAAGTTCAGTGGTTATACAAATATCTCTCATAGTTCTTACAGCTTCTATAGGATATTTTCCAGCAGCTGTTTCTCCAGAAAGCATTACACAGTCTGTACCATCAATAATTGCATTGGCAACATCTGTTGTTTCTGCTCTTGTTGGCCTTGGCATTCTAATCATAGAATCAAGCATTTGTGTAGCAGTAATAACTGGTTTTCCTGCTTCATTGGTTTTTCTTATTATTCTTTTTTGAACAATTGGTATTAACTCAGTTTTTATTTCAACTCCTAAATCCCCTCTAGCAACCATGATTCCATCACTCGCTTCAATGATTTCGTCTAAATTTTCTACACCTTCTTCAGATTCAATCTTCGATATGATTTTAATATGCTCGCCACCATGGTCTTCTAAGACTTTTCTGATATCATAAACATCTTCTTTTTTTCTAATAAAGCTTGCTGCAATCATGTCAATATCATTATCAATACCGAATTTAATATCATCTATATCTTTTGGTGTTATCGCTGGTAAATTAGTCTTACTGCCTGGCAAATTAACTCCTTTATGATCAGACAAAACTCCATTATTTAAAACTTTGCATATTACATCAGTATTATCTTTTATATCAACAACTTCTAGTTGCACTAATCCATCATCTATAGAGATTGATGAACCAATGCTTACATCTGCAGGTAGTCCTTGATAACTTACAGATACAATATTTTTATTTCCAATTATATCTCTTGTTGTTAAAGTAAATAGTTGTTCAGGTTCAAGTCTTATTTCTTTAGTATCAAAAGTTTTTAATCTAATCTCAGGTCCTTTAGTGTCAAGCATAATTGCAATTGGTAGATTTAATTTTCTTCTAACTCTTCTGATTGTTTTTATTTTTTCTAAATGTTCCTCATGACTTCCGTGTGAAAAATTAAGTCTACAAACATTCATTCCTGATTTCATAAGTTCTTCTAGAACTTCAGGTTTTTCAGAAGAAGGACCTATAGTACATACAATTTTAGTCTTTTTTAGTATTTCTGGTTTATTATTAATCATTCTACCTCCTTATTGTGATAGATTATTCGCTAAGGTATATAAACTTTCATTAAATTTAGATTTTTCTTCAATAGCAACATCAATTGCTTCTTCTATTAATTTACCATTAGAATATCCAATTGCTAGATTTGTCTTACCTTCTAACAATAGTTCAACAGCTCTTGCGCCCATGGTTGTTCCCAATAATCTATCAGGAGCAGCGGGCGTACCACCTCTTTGAACATGTCCTAATACAGTTACTTTTGTCTCTACACCAGTTTTATCTTCTAGCTCTCTTGCCACTTCATATGGATTGCCCACACCTTCAGCTAAAGCTATTAAATGATGCAATTTACCTCTTTTTTTACCTCTTTCAACTTTTGTTATGATCTCTTGCATTGAAAATTCATGCTCAGGAACTATTATACTTTCTGCTCCACCTGCAAGACCTGCATATAATGCTATATCACCACAATGTCTACCCATTACTTCAATAACTACAGCTCTACCATGTGATGATGATGTATCTCTTAATTTACCAATGGCATCTATAACTGTCTCTACAGCAGTAAAAAATCCAATTGTATAATCAGTATAATTCATGTCATTATCAATGGTTCCTGGGATTGCTATAGTATTAATTCCTAGATCACTTAAACCCTTAGCGCCTTTAAATGATCCATCTCCTCCAATAACTATTAAACCTTCAATACCATAATCTCTTAGAATTTGAGCTCCTCTTTTTCTGCCCTCTAATTCTTTAAATTCAAGGCTTCTAGCTGTTCCAAGGATAGTACCACCTTTATGAATTATATCTGCTACAGATGAAACATTCATTTCATAGATGTCACCTTTCATAACCCCATCATAGCCATTTCTTATTCCTTTTACTCTTAATCCATTATCTAATGCAGTTCTTACTACTGCTCTAATAGCAGGATTCATGCCTGGGGCATCCCCACCACTTGTTAAAATTCCAATAATTTTCATATTAACTCCTTATTTTAACACTACATTCTCGACCCCTAATTGGTCTTGTAAGTATATTATAAAACTTTTTTCGTTGTTTATCCAAAATTTTTTATTAAGCTTATATGCCTTATTCTTATCTGTAAAATAAACAATTACAGGTGTATTGCCTTTATTGCTTAAAAGTTGTGTTTTTTTGCTTTCAAATTCATAAGAATTCATCCTCAAATAAAGATTTTTATTATCAATTTTATTTATATCACTCACTTTTGTAACAATAAGCTTAACATCATTTTCGTTACTTTGCAATTTTCCTTCTGCAATAATTATTTTATCTTCTTCTATAAGAGGTAAAAACTTATCATATACATCAGAAAAAACTACAGCTTCTATATTTCCATATAAATCTTCGAGATTGATAAAAGCCATAACTGTATTATTTTTTGTCATCTTTTGAGTCTTTTCTGTTATGATTCCTGCCATTTTTACATATTTTGAATCTAATTTATCTTTTAGGCCAGGCTGATCATCATTTAAAATTTCAGTTGTAAAATTTACAACATTTTCTAATTTATCAATGTAAGGCCTTAAAGGATGATCCGATATATATAATCCTAGTACTTCCTTTTCTAAAGAAAGCTTAGCCTGTTTTGGATACTCATCAATATCAGGAAGATTTACATCTGTTTTATGATCTCCAGCATCTAGTAAGCTAATTTGTCCTGATAGATTAATCCTAGAATTATCATGAATTGATGCAAGGGAATTTTTATATACGGCCATTAACTGGCTTCTTTTATAGCCAAAACTATCAAAACATCCTGCCTTAATCAAAGATTCCAAAGCCTTTTTATTTAAAACTCTATCATTTTTCTTTTCAATTCTTTCTATAAAGTCCTTGAAGTTTTTAAATTTAGCTTTTTTTCTCACTTCTATTATAACATCTATTAAATTTTCGCCAACATTTTTTATTCCAGATAGACCAAAACGTATGCTTCTATTAACTGTAGTAAATTTTTTATAACTCTCATTAACATCTGGCGCTAAGACCTCAATTTTTAATTTTTGACATTCGCTGATGTATAATGCCATTTTAGTCGCATTATTCATAACAGATGATATCAAACTTGCCATAAACTCACATGGGTAATAACATTTAAGATAAGCAGTTTGGACAGCAACCATTGAATAAGCAACAGAATGGGATTTATTAAAAGCATACTTTGCAAAATCAATCATTAAATCATAAATTTTATTAGCATTTTCTTCTTTTATTCCATTTCTTTTACAGCCTTTAATTATAATATTGCCTTTTTCATCATCTAATCCATTTACGAAAATATTTCTATTTTCTTCCATGACATCCATCTTTTTTTTGCTCATAGCTCTTCTTAAATTATCTGCTTCACCTAGCGAATATCCAGCTAATTGTTGAACTATTTGCATAACTTGTTCCTGATAAACTATTGTGCCATATGTCACTTCTAGAATTGGTTTTAAGGATTTATCAATATATTTTACATCTTCTGGATGATATTTATTATGAATATAAGTTGGTATCTCATTCATTGGACCTGGTCTAAAAAGCGAATTTGCTGCTATAAGATCATCAAATCTTGTAGGTTTAAGCTCTCTTAAAAAGTTTCTCATTCCAGTAGATTCAAATTGAAATATACCTATAGTATTTGCTTGTGTAAATAAACCAATCATTTTCGGATCATTTTCATCTATTTTATCTATATCAATCTCAATATTTTGATTTGCCTTCACAGCTTCTACAGTGTCTTGTATTACTGTAAGTGTTCTTAAACCCAAAAAATCCATCTTTAATAAGCCTAATTCTTCAATTTCAGTCATATTATATTGAGTTACAACTTGATCATTTGAAAGTGCTAGTGGGATAATATCGGTAACTATTTCTTTTGATATAACAACACCTGCAGCATGTATTGAAGTATGCCTTGGAAGTCCTTCAATTTTTCTAGCTGTGTCCACAACTCTTCTTGTCTGGCTATCCGAGTTGTATTCTTGTTTAAATTTAGGATTAACTTCAAGAGCTCTATCTATCGTCATATTTAGTGTTTGTGGTATTGATTTTGCAATATGATCGACTTTATTGTATGAAATATCTAAAACTCTTCCCACATCCCTTATTGCATTTCTTGCTTGCATTCTACCGAATGTAATAATTTGGCTTACATGATCTCTACCATATACTTTATTTACGTATTCAACAACTCTATCTCTATTTTCATAACAAAAATCGATGTCGATATCAGGCATTGAAACACGTTCTGGATTTAAAAATCTCTCAAAAAGTAAATTATATTTTAATGGATCTATATTAGTTATCGACAATGCATAAGAAATCAATGAGCCTGCAGCTGATCCTCTTCCTGGTCCAACTGCAATATTATTATTTCTTGCATAATTTATAAAATCCTGAACGATTAAAAAATAATCAACATATCCCATTTTTTCAATGACATCTAATTCTTTTTTAGCTCTGTCATTTATTTCTTTTGTTATATTGGCATATCTTTCTTTCAAACCATCAAAAACTAATTTTCTTAAATAGGAAGAATTGGTAAGACCATTAGGTAATTTATTATACTCTGGTAAATGTAGTTTGTGAAATTCAATTTCGACATTACACATATCTGCGATTTTTTGAGTATTTGTTATAGCATTTTCAAATTCGCTAAACAATTCACTCATTTGTTCATAGCTTTTTAAGTAAAACTCATTGGAAGGCATCTTCATACGGTCATTATCTTTTAACAATGCCCCCGTTTGAATACATGTTAAAACATCTTGATAATAGTAATCAGTATTTTCTACATAATGAACATCATTTGTACACACCAATTCAACTTTAGTTTCTCTATGGAGTCTTAGCAATGCTTCATTGACTTTCTTTTGTTCTTTTAAGCCATGATTTTGTAATTCTAAATAAAAATTTTCATGGCCAAAGATATCCACATACTCGCTTAGAGCTTTTTTGGCTTTATCATAATCATTTTCTAATATGTTTTGACTGATTTCACCATTTAAACACGCACTTAAGGCTATGAGTGATTTACTATACTTTCTTAAAATACTCTTATCTACTCTAGGCTTATAATAAAATCCTCTTACATATCCTTCAGATACAATTTTCACTAGATTTTTATAGCCCTCATTGTTTTTTGCAAGTAAAATCAAGTGAAAGTATCTTCTATTATTGGTATTTTTTTCAAGATGAGAATTTTTACTTACATAAACTTCACAGCCAATTATAGGTTTTATTCCTCTTTTTTTGGCTTCTTTATAGAATTCTATCACTCCATACATTTGCCCATGATCAGTTATTGCAATTGAATCCATATTTAATTGTTTTACTTTATCTAAAAGTTTATTAATTGGAGAAAAACCATCTAATAAAGAATACTCTGTATGAACATGTAAATGTGTAAATTTTCCCATAATATCACCTAATTACTATTATTAGCTAGTCTTATTATTTTTTGTAGTCTATAATTGATTTTTGCTTTTGTCATTTTAGAATCAAGATTTTTAGAAAGTTCCTCTAAAGACATTGAAGGATTAGAAAGTCTCAATTCACAAATTTCTTTTTCATCATCTTTTAGAGACTCATATAGATTTAACTCTTTTAATTTTTTTATCGCATTAATCTGTTTTAATGAGGCATTTACTATCCTATCAATATTAGCTTTATCACAATTAGTTTTACGATTTATATCATTTCTAAGAGATTTCATTGCTCTAACATCTTCTAATTCTAAAAGAGATTTATAAGCAGATATTATACTTAAAAAATCAGAAATTTTATCGCTGTCTTTTAAATAAACTATATACAATTTATTTCTAGTCATTATCTTAGGATTTAAATCAAAATAAAGCATTAATTCCAATAACACTTTGCTAATTACTTCATTATATATTCCAATTTCTACATAGTAACCTCGTCTTGGGTCATTTATTGATCCATATAATAAAAAGGCATTTTTTAAAAAAATTTTTTTATATTCATCATTTTCTAATTGTTTTAGAATTTCATTTGAAGTGTTATTTTCTAAAAAACCAGTATTTTTAATAATATCATTAACAATTTCACAATCTTCAACTATTACTCTATAATATTTATTTTTTCCAAATTTATTGCTTTCATTGACTTGAATAGTAGGTGAATAATCGTATTTTGTTTTTATAATATTATAAATCCTTCTTGCCTGATGATTATAATCTGCATCAAAACTTATATTAAATTCTCCACCTATAATTTTTAAAGAAGCGGATAATTTAACATAAGAAAAGAGCTCAGCATCCAAAAATTCAAATTTAAGCTCTTTAATAGATATCTCTTTTTTACACCTTTTTGAAAAAGACATAATTAATCCTTTCGAAGTTTATATGCATTAACTACCATTGTTCTTTCTGAATTATGTATCAAAAGCTCTAAAGCTTTTTTGTATTCAACAAAGCATGCTTTAACAAATCCTTCTTCTTGTTGGGCTTTTAAATTTGTTGTCAAACAAGTATGCATTAAATAATAATAGACTGTTTTTCTTATTAGATTATTATTTGCATAAAAGTTATATTTGCTATATCCAAGATACTTACTTGGTTTAGCTTTAATTCCGCTTTCCTCAAAAACTTCTCTTTGAGCAGCTTGTCTTTTTGTTTCATTTTTTTCTATTCTACCTTTAGGCAAAACCCAACCACCATTTTTTCGTTTTAATATTAACACTTTATCGTCATTAATTACTACGCCACCTGCACTTCTTTCATACATTTATAGTCTCCAAAAACTCTTCTACTATACTGTTTAATTTTTCTTCTTCTATTTTACAATATTTGTTTAGATACACTTTTACAGAATAGTATTTTCTGTCAATATAATCCATCGCTGTTTTAATATAGAATGGAGAAGTTATTCTAAATACCGATAATCTCTCATCTTTATTATATCTTTTTATATAACCCAAATTTGCAGAAGATACCTCATAATTTGCTATTATATCTTTTTTACATACATCGCATAATGCTAAAAGCAACATACTAATTATTCCAGTTCTATCTTTTCCTTCATGACAATGAAAAAGAACTGCTCCTTTAGCTTCATATATTATATTAAATATTTCATTTACAGCTTTATAATTATCAATTAAATCGTAATAACTCTCCCCAACAGTTTTCTTACCAGATATTATCTTTTCCATCTCTCTGTCTTTAAAATCATATTTAGCTAAAGATACATTATAATATTTAAAATGCTTTTTTATAAGATTTATACTATCTAGATGCATGATTTCATTTTCTTTCCTAAGATCGATTATTGTTTTAACACCATACTTTTTAAGAAAATTTATATCTTTATCGTTAATAATATTTAAATTTCCGCTTCTGATAAATTTTCTCCATTTTGTAACCTTATTATTAATTGTAGGATATCCGCCTAGATCTCTACAATTATCAACTTTTTCTAAAGGCAATCTTATATAATTCATATATTTTCTCCTAATATCTTTTTAACAATCTTTTTGCCATCATGCCTTACATATTCTTGGCTTTCATCTAAAAAATCTCCCATTATAATTTTGATATCATAATCATTAAAAAAATAAATATCTTCTTTAGATAAAAAAATTTGTTTTGAATCATTCTTATATAAATATTTATAATATAAATTCTCAGGTATCTTTTTATTATTTACAAATATATAATCAAAAGAATGTGTTGTACCAAGATGTCTATCTATAGCATTGATATGATCTCTCAAATTAAAATTGTCAGTTTCTCCAGGTTGAGTCATAATGTTAGAAATATAAATTTTCTTTGCATTTGAATTTTTAAAGGCATTTTTGATATCATCTACTAAAAAATTTGGCATTATCGATGTAAATAAAGAACCTGGACCAACTAATATATAATCCGCCTCTAAAATAGCTTCTTTTGCTCCTATAGGAGATGATACCTTATTTGGATTTAAATACACACTTTTTATTTTAAGATCATTTAAACGCGATAGAAAGGTAATATTACTTTCTCCTTCAATAATAGAATCATCTTCAAGAATTGCATATAATTTAACATCTTCAAGCGTCATAGGATATATTTTACCAGTTATATTAAAAATGCTACTCATTTCTGATAATGCTTTATCAAAACCATTAAACATATCAGTAAATGCTGTTAATATTAGATTTCCAAGACTATGGCCTTTTAAATCTCCTTTATCAAATCTATAATTTAGAGCATTTTCAAGGCTAACTGGTGCATTTGATAATGCATAGATGCATGATCTGATATCGCCTGGTGGTAAAATTCCAAAATCTTTGCGTAGCCTACCAGAACTTCCGCCATCATCTGCTACGGTAACTATAGCCGAAATACTTTGTGTATAATATTTAATTCCTTTTAAAATACTAGATGAACCCGTTCCACCACCAATCGTAGTGATTTTTATATTTTTCACCATTTATCACCATCTCTATGTTTTTTTACAATAATCCATGATTTATCTTTTAATTTTTCACTCAATTTTTCAGCCATATAAACAGATCTATGCTTACCACCTGTACAGCCAAAGCTTACATTAAGCATGCTTTTTCCTTGTTTAATATAACCTTCAACAGTTTTCTCTAGCATTTTTATAATATCATCTAAAAATTCTATACTCAATTTAAAGGAATCAAGATAATCTTGTAATTTTCGATTAGTTCCATTCAGATTTCTTAAATCTGAATTATAATAAGGATTCGGAAGAAATCTGACATCGAAAATGAAGTTAGCATCTTCAGGAATTCCATATTTATAACCAAATGATGATATATTTAGTATAAATTTACTTTCATGTTGTGCTATCTCTTCAATTACAATCTTTAAATCGCTATAATTATAATTGGTAGTGTCGATTAGATAATCAGCAAGTCTTTTTATATCTTTCAATAATGTATTTTCTTTATTGATTCCATCTATAACATCCCCAAACTCACCAAATGGATGAGGTCTTCTGAGCTCATTATATCTAATAGTTATTTTCTTATCACTAGCTTGTAAAAAAATTATCTGTGTATCTTCATTAATAAATTTTAATTTCTTAATATCCTCTACTAGGGCTATAGGATTAGTTTGTGATCTGAAATCGACAACAACAGCCATTTTTTCAATTGGCTTTTCTTGTAATTTATTAAGCTCTATATACTTTTCTATTAGGTAGCATGGAACATTATCCATTGGATAATATCCTAAATCTTCAAAAATTTTTAAAGCAGAAGATTTGCCTGCTCCGCTCATACCTGTAATTATTTTTAATTCCATTAGAACTCACCAACTAATTTAACTTCTCTTTCAAGTTTAAATCCCGTATTTTCATATACTCTATTTTTGACTTCGTCAATAAAATTTAGCATTTGTTCACAAGTGGCATCTCCATCATTAATAATAAAGCCACAATGCTTTTCTGATACTTGACAATCCCCTCTTCTAAATCCTCTTAGTCCTGTTTGATCAATAAGTTTTGATGCATATGAACCCTCCGGTCTCTTGAAAGTCGACCCTGCTGATTTTTTCTCCAAAGGCTGCTTAGTTTTTCTTCTATTTGTGTAATCTTCATATTTAGCTTGAATTTCTTTTTTATCACCTTTTCTTAATTGAAAAATAGCAGATATTACTATGTAATCATCTTCAAAAACCTTTGAATGTCTATATGAAAAATTCATCTGATCATTTTTAAAATCAAATATATTTCCTTTAAAATCCATAAGCCTAACACTTATAGCAATGTCTTTAATTTCTCCGCCATATGCTCCAGCATTCATAGCAACAGCTCCACCAATGCTGCCAGGTATTCCAGAAATTTCTTCCATACCTGATAAGGAATGTTTTATAGAAAATTTTGCTGCTTCATTTAATAAGCTACCAGATAAGCAATATAATTTAGTATCATCTAGTATTTTTAATTTAGAAAAGTTTTTAGAAAGACATACCACACAACCTCTTATACCTTTATCGCTAACTAATAGATTGCTTCCATTGCCTATAATTGTTGTTTTGATATTATTTCTATAATTAAAATTAATCAATTTTTGGATTTGTTTCTCATTAGAAGGCATAACAAAAATATCAGCTTTACCTCCAATTCCAAAACTTGTGTGATATTTCATAGGCTCGTCAAAAAAAATGTCACCAAAATCTTTATCTTTATAAATTTCTTTATAGTTCAAATTGACCTCCTAAATTTTTAAAAGAACCACAAATTACCAACCATTCTTTTTCACTTTTTGAGTTTTTAATTTTCTCAATAATTTCATCTGCATATTCTGAAGTGATAACTAAGTTTTTTATATTAATATCATTTAACTTTTCTTCATCAATTGCTCTATCTGAATATGGTCGACATAAATAAATTCTTTTAAAATAATCTTTTAGTATATTAAGCATTTTAATGTAATCTTTATCATCTAGAACTCCAAAAATGCATATGAATTCTTCATTTCGAAAATAAATTTTTAAATTATCTATTAAATTTTTAATAGATTGCTCATTATGGCTAACATCAACAATTATCTTTCTTTTTTCATCTATTTCAAATCTATATTTTATTGTTGATTTAGATATAGCTTTCATTATTATTTCATAATCTAAGGGTATATCTATATTCATAATTACATCTAAAGATAAACAAAGATTATATATTGCTTGTATTCCTTTAATATTAAGTTTTATTTGTTCAAATCCTTTATATGAAAAAATAGTCTTATCAAGGGCTATCCTATTTATATCAATTTTACTAAAATCCAAAAAAATCACTTTACTATGTTTTTTTTCGGCTTCTTTAATAATTATATTCTTTAAGCTCTGATCTAAATCATAAGCGATAACTTTACTATTTTCTTTTATAATTCCAGATTTTTCTTTAGCAATACTTTCTAAATTATTTCCTAAAACTTTAACATGATCATAGCCAATATTTGTTATAACAGAAGCTACAGGTTTTTTTATTATATTAGTAGCATCGAGCCTACCTCCTATACCTGTTTCTAATACAACATAATCGCATTTTTCATCATAGAAAAAGAGAAATGCAATGGCCGTTAAAAATTCAAATTTAGTTAGTTTTATTTTACTAATTGACTCTATGAATTTAATCTTTTTACTATAATAAATAAGCTTTCTATTGCTTATTTTCTCATCATTAATTATATATCTTTCATTATAAAATTTTATATGAGGTGAAGTATAAAGACCTACTTTGTAACCATGAGCTTTTAAAATGTCATATATAAAATTACAAGTTGTTCCTTTTCCATTTGTACCAGCTACATGAATTATCTGTAACTCATTTTGGCAATTATTAAAATAATTCATCAAATCTAACATTTGTTTCAATGAACTATCATCTTGAAATCTAATTCTATCTTCTTCAAAAAGTCTAATGCCCATACTTACCTCTTAATTATTATACTTTTATAAAGAGATTTATCGAATATTATATAAAAAAAGAACTGCCACAAGGGCAGTTCTAATTAAATCTATTTTCCAGCTAATTTTTTATAAGTTTCGTATCTTTCTTTAGCAGCTTTTTCTGCTTCTTGATATAATTCATCAGCTGTTTCAGGGAATGCTCTCTTAAGTGAAGAGTATCTAACTTCTCCTTGGATAAATTCTTGGAATGATTCTGTTGGTTCTTTAGAATCTAATTGGAATGGATTCTTACCTTCTTCAGCTTTTCTTGGATCGAATCTCCATAAGTGCCAATAACCAGCTTGAACTGCTTGTTTTTCTCTGTATTGAGATTTACCCATACCAATTCTAATTCCATGATTTATACATGGAGCATAGCAGATTACCAATGATGGACCATCATAGCTTTCAGCTTCTTTTAAAGCTTTGATAGTTTGATTTTGATTAGCGCCCATTGCAACTTGTGCTACATAAATGTAACCATATGAAGTCATCATAAGACCTAGGTCTTTCTTTCTTACATGTTTACCACTTGCAGCAAATTGTGCAACAGCAGCTAATGGTGTAGCTTTTGAACTTTGTCCACCTGTATTTGAATATACTTCTGTATCAAATACTAAGATATTGATGTTTTCACCACTTGCTAATGCATGGTCTACTCCACCAAATCCGATATCATAGCTCCATCCATCTCCACCAAATATCCAAACTGATTTTTTAACAAGATAATCTTTTAAGTTTAATACTTTATCAACTAATTCTTGTCCTTTTTCATCTTCTACTTTTTCATCTTGAAGATTAATAATTTTAGCAGCTGCCTCTTTAGAAGCTTTAACATCTTCTTTTCCATCAATCCATGCTTTAAATGCATCATTAAATGGTGATTGAAGATTTAAATCTAAGAAATTATTCATATATTCTTCTGCAAGAAGTTTATTTGAATCTGCTGCTAATTTCATACCATATCCATATTCAGCCGCATCTTCGAATAATGAATTTCCCCATGTTGGACCATTTCCACATTTATTTGTAGTATATGGCATTGAAGGCGCACTAGCTCCCCAAATTGATGAACATCCTGTAGCATTAGCAATGTACATTCTATCACCAAATAATTGAGTTACAAGTTTTGCATATGGAGTTTCTCCACAACCAGCACATGCTCCAGAGAACTCTAAAAGTGGTTGTCTAAATTGTGATCCTTTCAGTGTTGTTGGATCCATTACTTCATCTTTATATCCCACTTCTTCATGAGCATAGTACCAATTTTCTTTTTGAGCCTCAACTTGTCCTTCTAAAGGTTTCATAATAAGAGCTTTCTTTGGAGCTGGACATACATCTGCACAGTTTCCACATCCAGTACAATCTAATGGAGAAACTTGAATTCTAAATTCATATCCATCCATGCCCTTACCAATTGCTTTTTTAGTTTCAAATCCTTCAGGCGCATTAGCTTTTTCTTCTTCTGTAACTAAGAATGGTCTAATTACAGCATGAGGACATACATATGAACATTGGTTACATTGGATACAATTATCAATTTGCCATTCAGGTACTGAAAGAGCTATTCCTCTCTTTTCATATTGGCTTGTACCCATTTGGAACTCACCATTTTCAATGCCTGTAAATGCAGAAACTGGTAGTTCATCTTCTTTTTGTTCAACCATTGGTTCAACAATATTTCTTACAAATTCTGGTAATTTTGATAAATCTCTATCTTCATCTTCTGCATTTGCCCAATCTTGAGGTACATCAACTTTAACTAAAGCTTCCATTCCTTTATCAACAGCTTGATAATTCATATTGACAATGTCCTCACCCTTGTGTCCATATGATTTAACTATTGATTCTTTCAAATATTTAACAGCATCTTCTTCTGGAAGTACTTTTGATAATTCGAAGAATGCAGATTGCATAATCATATTTGTTCTTGAACCTAATCCAAGATCTTGAGCTATTTTAGAAGCATCGATTGTATAGAATTCAATATTATGTTCTACAATATATCTTTTAATTCTACCTGCTAAATGATGTGATAATTCTTCTTCATTCCATCCGCAATTGAGTAAGAATGTTCCACCATCTTTTAAACCTTCAAGAAGATCATATTGTGTAACATATGCTTGTTTTGAACAAGAAATAAAGTCAGCTTCATCAAGTAGATAAGTTGATCTAATAGGATCTTTACCAAATCTTAAGTGTGAAATTGTAAGTCCACCTGATTTTTTAGAATCGTAGTCGAAATAACCTTGAGCATACATATCAGTATTATCACCAATAATTTTAATAGCTTGTTTATTTGCTCCTACAGTTCCATCAGAACCGAATCCCCAGAATTTACATCTTGTAGTTCCTTCATTTCTGATTCTTAACTCATCTTTAACTTCAAGTGAAGTATGAGTTACATCATCAGTAATTGCAACTGTAAAGTGATTTTTTGGCTCATCTAATTTCAAGTTATCAAATACTGATTTAATATGAGCTGGTGTTGTATCTTTTGATGAAAGACCATATCTACCACCAACTATTACAGGTCTTCTTTCTGAATCATAAAATGCTGATTTAACATCTAGATAAAGTGGTTCTCCAACTGATCCCTTTTCTTTTGTTCTATCTAAAACTGCAATTTTATTTACTGATTCTGGTATTGCTTTAAGAAGATGATCCACTGAGAATGGTCTATATAAATGTACTTCAACTAAACCAACTTTTTCACCTTCTGAAGTTAAATAGTCAATTGTTTCTCTAGCTGCTTGGCAAACAGAACCCATTGCAACTATTACTCTATCAGCATCATCAGCACCATAATAATTAAATAGTGAGTAATCAGTTCCGATTAGTTTATTAACTTCATTGATGTATTTTTCTGTTATTCCAATTATATCTTCATAAGCAGTATTTGATGCTTCTGCTCTTTGGAAATAAATATTCTTTTCAGCAGTACCCATAACCTTTGGTCTTTCTGGGTTCATTGAATTGTTCTTAAATTCATTTACTGCTTCATAATTAACAAGTTTAGCTAAATCTTTATAATCCCAAACTTGAATCTTTTGAATTTCATGGCTAGTTCTAAAACCATCAAAGAAATGTACAAAAGGAATTTTTCCTTCAATTGCAGCTAAATGTGCAACAGGACCTAAATCCATTACTTCTTGAACTGAATTGGCACAAAGTAAAGCAAAACCTGTTTGTCTTGCTGCCATTACATCTGAATGATCTCCATAGATTGATAATGCGTGGGTTGCAAGTGTTCTTGCTGCTACATGGAAAACTCCTGGTAATCTTTCACCGGCTATTTTATACATATTAGGAATCATTAAAAGTAATCCCTGGCTTGCCGTATATGTAGTAGTAAGAGCTCCTGCTGCTAAAGAACCATGAACCGCACCTGCTGCTCCTGCTTCTGATTGCATTTCTTTAACCTGAACTGGTCTACCAAATACGTTCTTTCTTCCGTTTGCTGCCCATACATCAACTGCTTCCGGCATTGGTGATGACGGAGTAATTGGATATATAGTAGCTACTTCAGTAAATGCATATGAGACATGTGCTGCGGCTGTATTTCCGTCCATTGTCTTCATACTTCTATTTATTGTCATTTAGACCTCCTTAGTTTTTTAACAATTAAAAATCAACCATTGTTGTTGACACTATATTTAGTATATAAAGAAAAATTCAATTAGTCAAGTTTTTTTCTTAAGAACTTTTATTATTTTGCGATTGGTTAAAAAGCCTGTTAGTTAATTCTACAGCTGAATTATGTCCTAAGTTTTTTTCTCTTTGGTTCATAACTGCAGCCTCTGTAATCATCGCTATATTTCTTCCAGCCCTAACAGGAACTAGTAATTTTGGTACTTTAACTCCCAAAATTGTTGTAAATTTATCATCTAGTCCTAGTCGGTCATATTCGTAATCTTCATTCCATTTTTCTAGCTCAATTACCATATCTATATATGAATCTTTTTTTACAGATCCTATACCATATAATCTTCTAACATCAATAATTCCAAGTCCTCTAATTTCCATATAATGCCTTATATTTTCTGGGCAAGATCCTATAAGCCTACCGTCATACTCTATTATATCGACAACATCATCAGCAACAAGTCTATGTCCTCTTGTAACTAAATCCAGCGCTGTTTCTGATTTTCCTACTGATGATTTACCCATTATTAAAACACCTGTGCCAAATACATCTAATAATTCACCATGGACATTGGTACTTTCTGCTAGAAGTAATTCTAGAGTTTGGTTTAATATCGATATTAATTTCGTGGTAGGTCGTTTACTTCTAAGTATTGTTTTATCATAATAATCTGCTAAATCAAGTATATCTTTTGGTAATTGTTGATTATAAGAAAAGATAATAGCAGGAACTTTATATGATAATATTCCCCTAAATCTTTCATATTGCATTCTATTATCTAAACTTGTTAAGTAAGTGTATTCAACCTTTCCTATTATTTGCAGTCTTTTATAAGGAAATTCCTCCATGTATCCTGTAAGTTGCAAACCTGGTCTATTAACATCTTTGCTTTTAATTTCTATTTGATTATAGTTTCTTGACTTATGAACTATTTCTAGATCGCATTTTTCTACGACCTGACTTAACTTTACACTATTATGCATTTTTAACCTTTCAATTTAAAATATTTATATATCTCCAAAGCTTGTTTTTTACCAATTAATGGAACCTCCATTAAATCTTCAACACTTGCTTTTTTTATATTATTTATACTTTTAAAATGTTTATAAAGATTTATTCTTTTTTGCTTTCCTATCCCATGAATATTATCTAATTCGGATTTCTTCATAGTATTTTGCATTAATTTATGATGATATCCTATCGCAAATCTATGTGCTTCTTCCTGTATTTGGTATATCAATTTATATATACTCTCATTTTTATCGACATAAATCTCTTCATCATTATATATAATCGCTCTAGTTGTATGCTTATCATCTTTGACTAGCCCTGCTACTTCAATATTCATGTTCAATTCTTTTAATACTTCTTTAGCTATTGTAACTTGTCCCTTACCTCCATCCATTAATATTAATGAAGGCAAATTTCCAAATCCTGTCTTTGTATTGTGATTTTTTATCTCTAATTTTCCTCTTTTTAATCTTCTAGTCAAGACTTCTTTTAAAGAAGCATAATCATTAGGACCTTTTACAGTTTTTATTTTAAATTTTCGATATTCTTTTGGTTCAGACACTCCATTTATAAATACTACCATACTTCCTACAGATTGAACTCCCGAAGTATTTGATATATCATAACATTCAATCCTTCTTAGATCATCTAAATTTAATAATTTTTTTAAAGACAATAAGCCTTGAGATTTCGATCTTTCTCTTCTTTCATAGCTTTTTTCATATTTAGACATCATTTCATCAGCATTTTCGATAACCATATCTATAAGCTCCTTTTTTCTACCTAATTTTGGCTGATGTATATTTACTTTTGATTTCTTTTTGCTAGATAAAAATTTTGAAATGGATTCTAAATCATTTGGAATATTTTCAACTAAAATTTCTTTTGGAATATATGTCATATCCAAATAGAATTGTTTTAGAAAACTAGAGATGATTTCTTCTCTTGAGTCATTATAATCATCTTTTAATATAAAATGTTCTCTGTCAGTAATTTTTCCATTTCTCATAAAAAAAACTTCAATAGTTACATGTTTTTTGCCTCTGCTCATAGCTATAATATCAATATCTTCCTGATTTGTATTGGTAACTTTTTGTTTTTCTCTTAAAACACTTAAAGCTCTGTGATAGTCTCTATATTTTGCTGCTTGCTCAAAATTCAAATTTTTACTCATCTCGTTCATTTTATCTAGCAGAATATTTAATATTTCATCACTTTTTGATTCTAAAAAGAGTTTTACTTTTTCTATATTTTGATTGTATTCACTTTCGTTAGCTCTATTTACACAAGGTGCTTTACATCTACCAATAAAATAATTTAAGCAAGGTCGCTTTAATCTTTGATTTTTATCAAAATTTAGATTACATGTTCTTATAGGAAATAATTCATGAAATAAGTCAATTGAGTCATTAACAGCATATGCATCCGGATAAGGGCCATAATAATTAGAACCGTCCTTTAACACTTGCCTTACTTTTTTAATTCTTGGAAATTTTTCATTTGTTATTTTTATATAAGGATATTGCTTATCATCTCTTAATACGATATTATACTTGGGTCTATTTTTTTTAATAAGATTACTTTCAAGAACCAAAGCTTCCATTTCATTATCAACTAAAATATATTCAAAATCATATACATGGCTAACCATGGCAATTACTTTTCTACCCTTATTTTTAGAATTATCAAAGTATTGGCTAACTCTATTTTTTAAGTTAATTGCCTTACCTACGTATATAATTTTTTGATCTATATTTTTCATTATATAGACGCCTGGATGCTTGGGCAGTGTTTTTAATTTATATTTAATTTTCTCACTTATTAAATTTCTTTTGTCATCATTTCTAGATATTGAAGATCACCGCCTTCTAGTAGTGGAGACAATTCTTCTCTACATTTTGTATTATAGTTATTTAACCACTCAATTTCATCATCATTAAGCATATCTTTTTTTATTGCTCTTGTATCTATTGGAAGAAAAGTCAATGTTTCAAATCCTAAAAATTTTCCAAATTCATTTTCTTCTATTTCTTTGACATAAACTTCATTTTCAAGCCTTATTCCGTGACTATTTTCTACATATATACCAGGTTCAATGGAACTTGTCATATTTTCTCTAAAAATTACATTGCTATTTTGTGAAATACTTTGTGGACCTTCATGTACAGTTAAGCTAAATCCAATACCATGACCTGTTCCATGAAAATAATCTCTTTTGTTTTGCCACATTTGATATTTACAAAAAGCATCTAGTCTTTGTCCATTAGTACCCTCTTTAAAAATAGCTTTAGATAGCATTATTAGAGATTTCAATACTATTGTGTAATCTTCTTTTTCTTTATCAGTCAACTCCCCTAAAACTATTGTTCTAGTTATATCAGTAGTGCCCTCAAGATAATGAGCTCCGCTATCTACTAAAAATAATCCGCTATTTTTTAGTGTCTTTGAAATTGATCTAGTTGGACTATAATGAACAATTGCTGCATTTTCTTTATATGCTGCTATAGTTTCAAAAGATTCTTCAATAAAGTTTTTATTTTGCTTTCTTAAATCAAGTAATTTTTTACTAGCTAAACTTTCAGTTAAATTGCCTGTAATAACTCCTGTTTCAACCCACCTAAAAAATTTTATTAAAGTTTTGCAATCAGTAAGATATGCTTTTTTCTCATTAGATAGTTCTATTTTATTTTTGATTGCCTTCATTTGAGTTACAAGATTGGTACCTGTGATTATTCTTACATTTGAGTTAATTGATTCATAAATATTTACATTAGTTCTTTTAGGATCGAGATATATTCTGCTTTGTCCTTTTATATCCCTTAATAAATCATATATATAATTATATGATTGAATTTTAATATTATTCTCTGCAAAGTATTCTTTAATATCATCATCTAACTTAGATTGATCTATGCATAAATAAGCTCTATTTTGACTAATTAACATATAAGATAAAACTATGGGATTATAACTGACATCATCTCCTCTTATATTTAGTAGATAACAAATATCTTCAGGAGCTGCTATAAAAGTATAATCATAATCTCTTTCTTTCATTATCTTTCTAAGTCTTTTTAGCTTAGATTCTAGACTTTCTCCTGTATACTTTTGATCGTATATCCAAATTTTTGAATCCGGTAATGAAGGTCTATTTTTCCACATATCCTCGACATAAGATAAGTCAGAGATGAGCATCCTATTTCCCATTTTTTCAGAAAGTGATTTATACTCAGAAATCGAAAAACACTCTCCATTAAAACCAATTTTTCCAAACTCATTTACTTCATTTTTCAAAAATTCTTCATAGCTTATTTGACCTTTCACACCCATTTTATACAATTCTATGGTCGAATATTCTAATTGTCTTTCAGCTTGAATAAAATATCTGCTGTCAGTCCATAGACCAGCTTTATTCTCTGTAATAACAAAGGTTCCATATGAACCACTAAAACCTGTAATAAATTCTCTCGTTTTATAATAATCAGCTAAATACTCTGATTGATGCGGATCAGATGTAGTTACTATATATGCATCTATATTTCTTTCTTGCATCATTTGTCTTAATTCTGTTAATTTATCAATTATCATTCTCCTACACTCTCCTTGTTTTTGATTATACCATTTATATTTATCCTTTACTAAATTGATTTTTTTTATACTTAACATTATAATAAAACTTGTTCGAATAGTTTATAGAAAAGAGAGTGATATTATGAAATTGGGAATTGTAGGACTTCCAAATGTAGGAAAATCCACATTATTTAATGCTATAACAAAAGCAGGTGCTGATGTAGCCAATTATCCTTTTTGTACTATAGATCCAAATGTTGGATTAGTAAATGTTCCGGATGAAAGAATTAGGGTATTATCTAAGATGCATAATTCGAAAAAAGTTGTACCAGCAGCTATAGAATTTTTTGATATTGCTGGTCTTGTAAAAGGAGCAAGCAAAGGTGAAGGGCTTGGAAATAAATTTTTATCAAATATAAGAGAGACTAATGCAATAGTTGAAGTATTAAGATGTTTCGAAGATGAAAATATAACTCATGTTGACGGTTCAGTTAATCCATTAAGAGATATTGAAACTATTAATTATGAGCTCATCTTATCTGATTTGGACCTTGTAGATAAAATATTAGTAAAAAGAGAAAAAATAGCGAAATCTGATAAAAGTGTTCGAAGCGAAGTTGAACTTTTAAAAAGAATAAAAGATGTTTTAGAGCAAGGTAAAAGTGCAAGGGTCTTAGATTTAAAAAATGAAGATTTAGAGCTATTAAAAAGTTATCAATTACTGAGTACAAAGCCTATAATATATGTATGCAATGTAGGTGAAGAAGATTTGGCAGATAATGCTAAAAATAATAAATTTGTTAATGAAGTCAGAGAATTCGCAAAAACAGAAAATAGTAAAGTGACTATTGTATCAGCCAAAATTGAACAAGAAATATCTGAATTAGAAGAAGATGAAAAAGAAGAATTTTTACAAATGCTTGGTATAAAAGAGTCTGGTTGTGATAAGTTAATTAAAGATTCTTATGATACTTTAAATTTAATATCATTTTTAACTACAGGAGAAGATGAAACGAGAGCTTGGACAATTAAAAAGGGTACAACAGCAGTAGAAGCTGCTGGTAAAATTCATTCTGATATACAAAGAGGCTTTATAAAAGCTGAAATTGTTGATTATGAAACTTTAATTGAATGCGGATCAATTTCAAAGGCAAGAGAAAAAGGTCTTTTAAAAATGCAAGGTAAAGATTATATAATGAAAGATGGAGATATAACTAATTTTAAATTCAATGTATAGGATATGATGATGAAAAAACAAGGTAAATTAATTGTTCATACAGGTTCAATGTTTTCAGGTAAAACGACATCTTTATGGCGTGAACTTTTTAGATTGAAAATCGCAAAATATAAAGTTGTTGCTTTTAAACCTTATATAGATAATAGAAAAGATGAAGAAAAAATTGTAACTCATGATAATAAAAAAGTTGATGCTTTAAGAATTAATGATCTAAAAGAAATTCTTGATTATAAGAATAAAAATGAAGTTGATGCTATCGGCATCGATGAAATTCAATTTTTTGAAAATGAACCAAGCGAAGTTATTGATATTTTTAATGAATTAATAAAATCCAATATTATTGTAGTTGTTTCAGGGCTAGACATGGATTACAAAGCTAGACCATTTGAAATAATGAAAGAAATAATGCCCTTGGCAGATGAGCTTGAAAAGCATCATGCAATTTGTGCAAGTTGTGGCGAGGATGCTTGGGTTTCTTTTAGAAAAAGTGAAAAGGAAGAAAGAATTGAAATAGGTAGCGAAGAAAAATACGAACCATTATGCAGACATTGCTATCAAGAAAAAATGCGTCAAAGAGAAGAAAATAAAATACAAATAAAATTAGATATTTCCGAAGATCAATAAAAGGCTATTGCAAATGGTGCAATAGCCTTTAAAATTATAATTTATAATTGCTTATAAACTCGTTATCCTCTTTACTAAGAGAATATTTATTTTGGTCTGTGAGTATTTCTGGTTTTGAATTTGTGATTACAATCTGATGTTCAAATTGACAAGATACTTTATTATCTATAGTTCTTGCTGTCCATCCATTATCATCTAATTTGGATTTCCAATGTCCAATATTAACCATAGGCTCGATTGTAAAGACCATATTTTCTTCTAACCTTTGTCCTCTTCCAGCTTTGCCATAATGTAATACTTGTGGATCTTCATGCATTTCATCTCCGATTCCATGACCTGTAAATTCTCTTACAACTGAAAATCCGTTTTCTTCTACATACTCTTGTATAGCATGCCCGATATCGCCAAGCCTATATCCTACTTGCGATACTTCAATAGCTCTCATTAAACTATTATATGTTACATCATATAATTTGGAGACCTCTTCACTTACTTCTCCTATTTTATAACTCCAACATGAATCAGCTAGGCCTCCATTATATTCAACTACATTATCAATTGAAATCAAATCTCCTTCTTTTAATCTATAATCTGTAGGAAATCCATGACATATTTCATCATTAACTGATGTACATAAAGAATATGGAAACCCCATATAACCTAATTGCGCTGGTTTTGCCTTTTTATATATCATAAAATCATGAGCAAATTTGTCCAATTGTAAAGTGCTAAGTCCAGGTTTTAATATTTTTTGTAATGCTAAATGAGTCTTGCACAAAATTTCTGATGCTTCTCTCATTTTTTGTATTTGTTCTTTTGTTTTTAATTTTATCATTTAAACTCCTAACTAAAAAGCGCACATCAAAGTGCACTTAATTAGATTCTAGTCTCTGCAATATATTGATATTTTTCATCTTCCAATTTAGGATCTATATCCCATTTTGTATCAATAGCTAAAGATTCAGCCAGCTTTTTAAAATAATACATAATTATACCGCAATCTACTAAATTTTCGACTCCACTATAATCTTCAGTATATAATTTAACGATATCTCCATCTAATACAAATCTCCATGGCTGCTTATTATATGTTGATGGAGCAAATCTTAAATAATAAAATAAATCATCAAGTCCTCTAAGCTCTAATTCCTCTATAGTAGCTGGAGTATAAAAATCATCAATAAATACAAATTTATCAATACCTATTCTATCACTTGAAGAATTCTCATGAATTTCATTTCTTTGAGGATAACCTATTGACAATGCATAATCAACTTTACCACTATTGTAATTAAATACAGTTTTTTTAACGGTTTCATCTACATCTTTTAAAGAAATCCAACAAGATGCTAGTCCCAACTCTTCTAATTCAGTAATTAAGTCTTCCATATGGTAACTTCCTTCAATATAGCTTTTTGGATTATCATCAAATGTATTTAATGCTATATATGCTGGAGATTTAATCATCAAGCCCTGATATCCACCTACGCCTTCCAATTGTTCAAAAACTATATCTCCATTGTTATTAAAAAGAAAACCACAATTATTGAGATTTTCAGACTTTTCTTTGAGTAACTCATATAGTTTCTTTACAGTATCTTTCTTAATTTCCTTATTTTTAAAAGATCTCGTTGATGTTCTAGTCTTTAAAAAATTATTCATTAACATACTTTCATCTCCTTTACTCTCCCTTATTATTATTTTAACATACATTTAATAAAAAAAATATGGTATTATAACTAAAAGAGGTGATTATGAAATTTACTAAGTCACAATTAGATGCTATTAATCATAAAAAAGGACCTGCCCTTGTCCTTGCTGTACCAGGTGCTGGAAAAACTACAGTATTATTAGAAAGAATTAGGCAATTATCTAAAACTATAGATCCTAAACATGTTTTGTCAATAACTTTTAGTAAATCTCAAGCAGATGATATGAGAAAGAGATTTAAAGATAAAAATGTCAATTTTATGACAATACATGCACTATGCTATCTAATTATAAGATATAAATTAAAAAAGGAAAATAAGCAATTGCGTTTGCTAGAAGATGAGAACAATTATAATAAATATCATTTACTCAGAGATATTTATAAAAAGATAAATAATAAAGCAATTCCAAAAGAAGAAAATGATGCCTTTTTTACAGCTATCAGTCTAATGAAAAATTCCATGCTTGATGTAGATTATTTAGATAATATAAATGTCAAAAATATAAAAAATATATTTTATCAATATGAAAGTTTTAAAAAAGAAAATCACTACTTTGATTTCGATGATATGCAAATAATAGCTTATAATTTTTTACAGACAGATCAAAATCTTTTAAAGAGATTAAAAAGGCAATATAAGTATGTACAAATAGATGAAGGACAAGATACGTCATTGTTACAATTTAAAATAATTGAAAAATTAATTTATCCAGAAAATAATCTTATGATTGTAGCAGATGATGATCAATCTATTTATTCATTTCGAGGTGCTAATCCTGATTATTTACTAAATTTAAAAAAAGTATATCCCAATGTAAAAGTCATTTATTTAAATGAAAATCATAGATCTCAAAAAAATATAGTAAATCTAGCAGATACTTTTATAAGACAAAATAAAAAAAGATATATTAAAGAAGTTAGAAGTGTCAATGATAAAAAAGGTAAGATCAAAGCAAAATATACAAAAAATAATCTTTCAGAATATGAATACATAATAAAAAATATTGATTCAAATTCAACTAATGCCATTATATATAGAAATAATATTTCTGCAATCAGCTTAATGAATTTTCTATATAATAAAAATATTAAATTTTCAGTAATAAATTCAAAACTAGATTTTTTTGAATCTAAAATTCTTAAGGATGTAATAGATATTATAAATTTTAGTGAAGATCAAAAAGATCTAGAGCTTTTTGAAAAGATATATTATAAAATAGATGCATATATAAAAAAAGAATGGATAGATTATTTAAAATTTAAACCTAAGAATATGAATATTTTCGATTTTCTTTCAGATAAATTAAACCTCAATGACTTTTATATTGAATTATTTGATAAGAAAAAAAAGGAATTTTATCATATAAAAAAATTAAGTTTGGCAAAAAAGATTAGCTTCATAGCCAATCATTTAGGATATAGCAATTATATTTATAGTGTTAGCCATAAATATAAGCAAATTATTGTTAATAAAGATATTTACTTTGAAACATTAGAATACTTTTGTAAAGATTTAAATGATTTGAACGAATTATATGATAAAATTAGTATTTTTAAAAAATTATTAAATAATAAAGTCAATACAAACATCTCACTATCTACCATTCATGGCGTTAAGGGTTTAGAATTTGATCAAGTATTTGTAATAGATTTAGTCGAAAATGAGTTTCCTATATCTCATTCGGATAAAAATCAAATAGACTTAATAGAAGAAGAAAGAAGAATATTTTATGTAGCCGTGACAAGAGCAAAAAATAAATTACATTTAATTACTTTGAAGTCAAGAAATAATATCAAATGTGAAAAATCTCAATTCTATGATTTTGTATTAAAATCAAAATAGAAGCCAAAATGAAATAGTTCATCTTGGCTTTTATTTTTTTATGTTTTTATAAATTACAAAAAAGAACATTATAACACCGATAAAACCACTGAGTCCATAGACATAATTAACCAAAATATTAAAATCCAAGGCTATGCCTATATATAATCCTATTATTCCAAGAATTATTGTTACAACTTTAAATTGAATGTCTCCTTCTTTAAAAAATCTAGATATTACATTATATAAAAATGGCACAGCAGTAGTAAAAATGCCTATTAATATAATAATTGAAAATACATTACTGAGCATTGGATGTATTTCTTTTGCTAATAATAAAGTCGGGATTTGACTTGTTCCTACTTTATCTATCGAAAAGAAAATTGCGCAAGCCATTAATAAAATAGCCACTGAAAATCCAAATGAACCATACAATGTACCTTTTTTAACTTCTTTTAGACTATTTCCAGTCTTACCTATACTTGATAAAAAAGGAGCAATCCATAAAATATTTACACCTATATAACTTATTATAGCCATTATAAAATTTGAACCTGCTGTTTTGACTTTACCACTTTCTATTAATACTTTAGCCATTTCGCTAGCATTTTCTGCATTAGAAACATGCATTATTATACCAACTACAGCAACAAATATTGAGATCAATATAATAATAGGTCCAATTTTTCCAATTATTTCTACAATATTCTTCAAACCTAAAGAAACAACTACAATTGTAAGCACACTTATAAATATAGCACCTGTCATATTAGTCCAACCATAATGCTCCATTCCAGTTGCAGATGCACCAGAAATCATGACAGTAAATGATAAAAAATTAAATAATACACAAAAATAATCTAAAAATCTACCTATATACTTTCCACAAAAATAAGTGAAAATATCATTTGAATTCTGAAAATCCTCTCTGTAGCCAGCTGCTATAAATGCAGTGGATATGTAAGATAATAAAATATAAAATATGAATGCTCCAAATAATCCTTTATAACCGAAAGCTGCAAAATACTGTAATATCTCTTGTCCTGTAGCAAATCCTGATCCTAAAAGTAAAGCTATTAGCGCTCCTGCATAATGAATTACATTGTTTAAGCTAACATGATTTTTCTTCACAATAATCTCCTTTCTTTATTACTTAACATTTACAAACATTCTACTATAGATTATAAAAAAAAGCATCGCAGATGCGATGCTAAGTTATTTGGCAATGTCCTACTCTCCCAAAAGCCGAAGCTTTAAGTACCATCGGCGCTA
>JAUNAV010000013.1:20435-36795 GCA_030527425.1 Tissierellia bacterium | reverse complement strand
CCCTACTCTTCACTCGATTCTAGAATGACAATTGGCGATATCATAGCAGAAGGCATAAAAGTGCATTTTCCTGACTGGTCACATAAAAGAATACAAGAGAGAGTATCTGATCTTTTAGAGGTTGTTGGATTAAATGCAGAACATGGCGCAAGATTTCCTCATGAGCTTTCTGGTGGACAAAGACAGAGAATTGGTATTGCAAGAGCCTTGGCAATTGAGCCTGAATTTATCGTATGCGATGAGCCGATATCAGCCCTTGATGTGTCAATTCAAGCACAGATTGTAAATCTTCTAATAAAGATGCAATGGGAGCTTGGACTTACCTATCTATTTATCTCACATGATTTGTCGATGGTTAAGCACATTTCAGACAGAGTCGGTGTTATGTATTTGGGATCTTTAGTTGAAGTTTCACCAAATAAGAAGCTCTATAAAAAACCGCTTCATCCATATACACAAGCATTGATATCTGCAATTCCAATACCAGATCCCGATGTAAGCACCAAACAAAGGATAAAATTAAAAGGAGAAATACCATCACCAATTAATTCTCCATCAGGATGTAAATTTAGAACAAGATGCAAGTATGCAATGAATATATGTAAAGAACAAGTGCCAGAACTTAGAGAAATAGAAGAAGAACATTTCTGCGCATGCCATCTTTACAATAAACAAAGACATACTGATACAACAAATCTCTATGCCTTTTTAAATGAAGATGTAGACAAATACATCTACGATGATGAAATAATTGCAGATGATAAAGAAATTCAAAAAGAAATAGAAAAAGCAAAAGAGGACAATGTAAAACACGAAGGCAGTACTCCTCCAATACAGTAAGAAAAGCCAAAGATACTTATTAAAGTATTTTGGCTTTTTTATTTTGTGATCTTGGATTAAAATTAATTTTAACCCACAAAGATAGAACATAGTTTTACTAATCTTCAGTTATGATAATTATTATATTATCCATATTCATCCCCTCCTTTCTAAAGTTTTAATTTATTTGATAATAATTATTATTGAATTCATAAAATCACCCCCTTTAATTTTTTTTCAAATATTAATATTTTTCTATCAATTTGAAATTTTTTCTTTTTATTTCGATTATCTTCTACTGGATAAAAACCATAATTTAAAATTTTCTTAATAACATATTTATTATTTTCATCTATTTCTCCTACAATTTTAGAGTAACCATAATTATATACTATTTCTTCGGCAAGTCTTAAAGCCTTTACAAATAAATTTTTATACCTAAATTCTTTTATAAATGATATTCCAATCTTGCAATAATCTTTGATTTTATTTTTCTCATATATCATTAATAATCCAATAAAATCATTGTTATCAATTAGAATAAGCATATCTAGATACTCTTCTTCAAAATAATTAATTGTATCCAAAATATTATTTTCAAGAATTATTTCATTTTTTATATTCAGTCCTTTTTCTTGTATTAAAGAATCATTATAAAATTTCAGTAAAAATTTAACATCTTTTTTATTTGCTTTTTTATATTCCAAAAACTCACTCCAATCTATCAATGCTATCAATCATATTAGTAAAATGCCACAATAGACCTATTATTAATATTGAAATTGAGCTTATTAAAATTAATGCATTTACATTTAACAAGCTTGCTATTATTCCTCCAAAAAGGGCTCCTAATGGGCTAATTGCTACGGATAGTCCTAGCATTGATGCCATTATGCTTGCTAGATTTTCTTTTGATGATAATATTTGAACCAGTGTTTGGGAGAAAATATTAACAATGCCAATGCTTATCCATCCAAATGAAAATAGTGCAAAGACTATTATTTTATTGACATTATAGCTAGGTTTTATTATAGACATTATCCCCCAACACAATGAAAGAAATATTACCAACGCACTATAGAGTTTTGAGATTTTAAATCTTCTTATAAATTTCATATTGGCCATTATTGAGCCAATTAAAATGCCAATACCGGAAGAACTTAAAAGTATGCTATAGAATATCTTAGTGCCTGTATATTCTGGCAAGATAGAATATATAGCTGTGGCGTTAAAATTTATTAAAATTCCTCCTATTAAAATTGGAATTAGAGAGTTTTCTTTCCAAAAGCTAAGTGAATTTTTTAAAGACATAAAGTGATTTTTGATCAAACCGATATCACTTTTTTGGCTTTGTTTTGAATATAATCCTATAGATTTTTTTAGAGATAGAAATGCCATAAAGGTTATGATGAAAGTTGTAGCATCGATTATATAGGCTATAAAAAAACCAAAAATACTTATGATAATACCACCTAAAGCGTTAAATAAGGCATCTACACCTTGATAAGCAACTTGAAAGAAGCTATTTGCCTTTATCAATTGGTCATCTTTTAAAATCTTTGGAAGTAAAGATATTTGTGCTGGATAGACCATCTGGTTGATTAGACTTACTAATGGCATTATTATTAGAATTTTTAACACACTCAATTGATCATTTATGTATAAATAGGCCAATACAATAAGCATTATCGCTTGAATTAGCTGAGAGATATACAAGAATTTTCTTATATTTATCCTATTTAGTATGGGAGATAAAATCATTTGAAATATTGCCATAAAGCTTGTCAAAAATAAAGCAAGTCCTGTATAAAAACTAGAGCTTGTAAGTTCATATATCAATGTCATCGTCGCTATATGGTAGATGCTATCTCCGAAATTTGAAATTACTCTTCCTATTAATAATAATATAAAATCTTTGTTTTTAATCATTTTATTTTCCTCTATCGTTTAATATTTTTTGAACGTTTATCTATTTTAAAAGCCCTATTGGGCTAACCTATCTGAAATAGGTTGTAAATAGATGCTTGTTCATCTTTGGTTTCATATTTTTCTTTTAATTGTCTAAATTCTCTTAAAAAATTTTTTTGATCTTCTTTTTTTACCTTGACAATTTCATTTTCATCACTTAAAAACTTATGAAATATATTAGGATCAGGTATAAAAGCTTTTGCAACAGGTATGTAGTATTTTTGTACTATACCATTTATCATATCTGTTTGTGCGACTTCTATTAGATTATTTTTTTCTAAGATATTTAAATGATACAAAACTTTTGTTCTTGCCAATCCCAGTTTATCTGCCACATATTGACTATTTTTAGGGCTTGTGGACAAAGTGGTTATGATTTTTACTCTAATAGGATCGCTTAAAATTTTTAATACTTCAAGTTTTTTAATATAGTAAATTTCTTTCATGTTCAACCTCTTATTTATATTATAAACTAAATTTTTATATTGTCAAATTTTTTTGAACGTTTAATTTTAATATATACCCTATCAATTGACAAACACTTTCTTATATGATAATTTAAATATAGAAAACAGGGGAGCTTTGGCTGAGAGTAAGTTTTGACTTAGACCCTTAACCTGATTTGGATAATGCCAACGTAGGGATATAGTTTTTTAGCTATAGGTCTAAGGCATATAGCTTTTTTTATTTACGACTTCCTTTTCTTTGCTAAAGTTTTCCCAAAGGAGGTTTTATGTCATTTTCACATAATCTAAAAGAAAATTGCAAAGATATTTGGGAGAAATGTTACAATCATCCTTTTTTAAGAGAGCTTGGAGAGGGTGTATTAGATAAGGATAAGTTTAAATTCTATTTGATTCAAGATTATCACTATTTACTTGAATATGCGAAGGTATATGCACTTGCCGTTGTAAAAACTGATGATAATAAATTAGCTGAATTATTTACAAAAAATCAAGAGTATTTATTGTTAGGTGAGAGAAAACTGCATCTTGAATACATGAAAAAATTTAATGTAACAGATGAACAATTAAAAAATACTCCCTCTTCGCTATTGAATAAGGCTTATACTGCAAATATGTTTGATGTAGGAATAAAAGGAGATCTTTGTCAACTTTTGGCAACAGTTTTTCCATGTGCATGGACCTATGGAGATTTCGGTAAAAGACTTAAACAAGAATTTAAGGGTAATTTAGAAAATAATTATTTCAAATCTTGGATAGAAACCTACTCAAGTGATGAATTTAACGACGGTTATGAATGGTTTTTTGATACTATGGATAATTTAGTAGCAGACAAGGATGATAATTACAAAAAAAAGATCATTGATATTTTTAGATCCAGTGTTGAATTCGAGTATCTTTTCTGGCAAATGGCTTATAATATGGAAATGAGCTATCTTTAATGAGAGATTTTAAACTTAGAAAATTAATACTAACTGCAATTTTTGCTTCTTTGTCATTTGTATTGTCGACATTTGTTGTTTTTCCTTATATGGCTCCATTTCAACATTTGATAAATGTTGTGGCCGCTTTATTTTTAGGGCCATATTATAATTTATTGCAGGCACTACTTACTGGTATTTTTAGAATGATATTAAATGCAAGAAGTATACTTGCAATTACCGGTGCTATTATTGGAGCTTTTTTATCAGGTTTAGTGTATGAAAAAACAAAAAGTCCTTTAAAGACAGCATTTGCAGAAGTTTTTGGAACTGGAATTTTATCAGCCTTGATTTCTTTTCCAATAATGAAGCTATTTTTTGGTTTAAATATTAAGGCATCTAAATTTTATTATTTCATTCCATTCTTTTTGCCAAGTGCTGCAGTCGGTGGATTTTTAGGCTTTTTGATTTTACTTAGATTAAAAAAGATCAAGTTTTAAACGCTTAAACAAGTGATGTTAAAATATCTAAACATCACTTGTTTTTATTTTCTCTACATATGGGCATTTTTATTTTAAATTTTACAATTTTTACATCTTTTTCATTTGAAAAATCAGAAATATCAGCTTCTATTTTAAAATTCATTTTATCGCTAAGCTCCTTAACTATGCTAAGACCCAATCCACTTCCCTTTTTACTTCTTGAAAAATCAGCTCTATAGAATCTATCGAATACATGTTCAATGGATTTTTTATCTAATAATGTGCTGTCATTTTCAAAAATAATTTCGACACTTTTATCAACTTTAACCATTTTAATTTTTATATAACTTGTTGAGTATTTTAAGGCATTGTTTAAAAGATTTAAAAATATTCTTTCAACAGCTAATTTATCGCATTTTACAAATAACTTTTGATTTTCTATTTGAGTTGATATTTCTAATTTTGATTCTTCTAATAATTTATAATTATCTATAATTGTATTTGTCAATACCACATTTAGATCAATCTTTTTAATACTGAGCTTATAATCTTTAGATTGTAACCTTGAATATTCGTAAAAATCAGAGATTAATTCATTCATCTGGTTAGATTTATTATTTATAATGCTGATGTATTGCATAAGCTCATGATCATCAATATTTAATTTTTCAATAAGATCCAAATACCCTATTATAGCAGTAATCGGCGTCCTAAGATCATGGCTTATATTTTCAATTTGCTTTTGAAGATTAAGCTCATTGTTTTGATAATGAATTTTTTCTTCTTGTATGCTTTTTAAAATTCTATTTATATTAGCTAGACTAATATTTAAGTCTTTATCATAAATTGGAAGATTTAGCCTTTTTTCTGTAAGATTTAATCTTTCTATCTCTTCAAGATCTCTATTTATCTTCTTTAAAGCTTTCTTTAAAATCATGTATTTGATTGTGAAAAATACTAAGATACTAAAAAGTACAACCAAAATTAAATACATCATATCTAAAATTCTCTTTTTCTAAATATTGAAATCCCTAAAAGTCCAAAAATTATAGAGCCTATTATTCCAACTAGATAGCATTTTACAAATACAAAAAATTCACTCCAAACTGTATGAATGCTAAGATTTTCTACATCTAGCTTATTTACTAAAAATTGACTAGGAAAAATCTGAGATATTTTATAGAATATTTCCTTACCACTTATATTATATATGATATTTAAAATTACTGGTAAAAAGAAAAATATTATCAAAAATACCAATAATGAGATCATTTCCTTTCTAAAGATCTCCAAAAAACTTGTAATCATGATCACACATAGTATAACTATTGGAATAATTGCAAAAACTCCATATATTATATCATTTAATGTGATATTTAATTTGATGTCAAAACCAAATAAAATATTTGAAGTAATCAAAATTACAATAACCACAAAAAACATCATTAGAATTGTTATTATAGTATTTACTATAAATTTACCAAATAATATTTTTTCTCTAGGTATTCCCAAAGCAATAGTATTTTTTAGATTATTATTTTTATTATTATCATCTGATACTCCATATACTACAAAAAGGCTGCTGGAATAATAATATGACAAGTTTCCTATTAATAGCGAATATGATATTAGCTTTCCTAAGGCATCTGAAGAGGCACTAGATGCGGATGCAAATTTAAGAAATAAACATGCTAAAATAGAAAAAACAAAATAGATTAGAAATAACACTTTAAAAAATGTAGAATTTCTTATTCTATAGAATTCACTTTTAATATAATTAAGCATTTTTAGCTCCTCTCTTTAAATTCATGAAGTAATTTTCCAAATCAGAATCAACTTTTTTGACCTCTAAAATTGAAGTTTCATATTTATTTGACAATTCTATTAGAGATTTTGTCTCCACTTTGTCAAATATTCTAATCTGATTATCTGGATATACCTTGTATAAAACTTCAGGAAATTCTTTGTCAATCAATGAGCTAAATAATTCTACATTTTCTACTTTTATTGATATATACTTATGCAATTTTTTTCTTAGATCATCTTCTTTAATTTCTTCAATTAATAATCCATTATCTAAAAATGCAAATTTCGTAGCTATTTTTTCAAGTTCTGAAAGAATATGACTAGAAATTAGAAATGTAGTATTTCTTTGTCTATTTAATTTTAAAATTAAATTTCTAAATTTAATTATTCCATCGGGATCAAGTCCATTTATAGGCTCATCAAAAATTATAAATTCTGGATCAGATAATAAAGATATTGCCAAGGAAACCCTCTGTCTTTGACCCATGGATAACTTTTTGCATTTCGTCTTTTTCTTGTGTAATATATTTGTGATTTCTAATATTTCATCACAATTAAATTCTACAACTCCTTTTTGATATGCATAATATTGTAATAACTTTTCAACTGTCATATTATTAATTAATGCAGGATGTTCTATTAGAGCACCCATTTTTTTAAGACAATCATTGACATTTTGTTTATATTCTTTTTCAAAAAGAAAAATTTCCCCACTAGTAGGAAATACTAGATTGCAAATCATCTTTAAAAATGTACTCTTTCCGGCTCCATTATCTCCTATTAAAGCGTATATATCTCCTTTTTCTACTGTAATATTTACATTATCAACAGCCAGAGTATCTTTGTATTTTTTTGTCAAATTCTTAGTTTCTAGTACTAACATATCTATCTCCTTTCATCTGTTGATACTATCTTACAATAGATTAAATTAATAAGTCATAAATAAAATATAAAGAAATCGTAAAGATTAATCCAATTTAAAACCTATAGAATAGACAGTCTTTATATAATTATAATCATCAAATTTCGAAATCTTCTTTCTTATATTTGAAACATGCACATTTACAGTATTATTTTCTCCAAAGTATCCATCTTGCCACACAAGATCATAGAGCATTTGTCTTGAAAATACCTTGCCAATATTTTTCATAAGAACTTTTAAGATGTCAAATTCCAAATGGGTAAGATAAATTTCATTATTTTTTACCAACACTTTTCTCTGATCTAATATTATTTTAATATTTTTAAATTCCAATTTTTTAACATCTTCTTGTTTCTTTTTTTCATATCGTCTAAGCACTGCAAATATCCTTGCGATAATTTCATCTACTTTAAATGGCTTGTTTATATAATCATCGACTATATCTTTTAAAAGAGATATTTTTTCATCGAAATTATCTTTTGCTGAAATGATTATTATAGGAATATCTTTTTTTAATTCATTTTTAACAAAATAGGCAAAATCCGCCCCGTAAACGCCTGGAATCATCAAGTCTAGAAGTATTAGATCGGGGAGGAATTTTTCCATTAAAAGTTCGGCCTCAGATCCTGAGAAAGCTCTAATGGTTTGAAAGTCATTTTTTAAAAGAATTCTATTTAATAGATTGTTGATGTCGATATCATCTTCAACTATCATTATTGTTTTTTTATATTTATCTCTATTTTGCATCAATTCTCTTCCTTTTTTAATTTCTGCTGATATTTTCCAGGTGATATTCCAATATATTTTTTAAAGACCTTAGAAAAATACTTAGGATTAGAAAAGCCTGTCAAATAGGCAATGTCTAAGATTATAAGATCGCTTGATTTCATGTAATCTATTGCTTTTTTGATCCTATATCTATTTAAATACTCATTAAAAGTCATATCAGTATATTGTTTGAATTTCTTATTTAACATACTCTCGCTGTAATTAAGCTTAGTTTCAAGATCTTTTATAGATATCTTTTCGCCAAAATTTCTTTTAATATAATCTATCATTAAAATTGCTTCATCTGATTTTTTGGTATTGTGTACATTTTCTTTTAATACTTCAATCCTTGAGATATCATTTTGATACAATCTTTTCATTTCGTAGATATTTTTTGATTGTTTAAGTGCTTCATTGAGCTCGTCAATATCAACAGGTTTTAGTAAATAATCCGTAACTCCAAATTTTAATGCCTTTTTAGCATACTCAAACTCGTCAAATCCACTTACGATAATGGCAGCATAGTCATAATCCAAAGTATCTTCTATCATTGAAAGTCCGTCTTTTATTGGCATTTTTATATCAGTTATGACTATATCAGGATTATGCTTTTTTATAAGCTTAACGCCTTCAAGGCCATTGGAAGCTGTTTCTACAACCTTTATTCCCAAGGATTCAAAGTCTGGAAAAAACATGAGTTTTTGTCTTATAAGTTCTTCATCTTCAACTATCAGAGCTTTTAACATCTAATCCTCCATCAAATTCTATTATAAGTTTCGTATTTTCATTGTATTCAAAATACATCCTCACATCTTTATAAATAATGGACAATCTTTTATAAGTGTTAATTAGTCCATGATGATTGTCCGTAAAGAATATATCGACCTCTTCGTCATTTAGTTTTTTATTGATCTTATCTACATCTTTTTTGTCAATATGACCACTATCTTCCACTATAAATCTTATTATCCTATCTTCTTTTCTTGCTTTTATTCTTACAATAAGACTGTCTTTTTCTTTAAATCCATATTTTATAGCATTTTCTATTAGAGGCTGTAGAAATAATTTTGGCATCAAAATTTTAAATACCTCATCTTCTATGTCAAATTCTACTTTTAGCCTGTCTTTGTACTTGATTTTTTCTATATCTAGAAATTTGTAGATGTATTCTATGTCCTCATCAAAATGCACAAAAGATAAATCATTTATCGAGTAGCGTAAAATTGCCGTAAGATCCTTTATAAGCTTATTTGAAAGCTTTTTGTCTGTATAGATTCCTATTGATATTAACTCAAGTGTATTGTATAAAAAATGGGGATTAAATTGGCTTTCCATCATTTTAAATTCAGTGAGCTTTTTTTCATAGGATAATCTCGTGTTTTTTTCGGATAGATCTTTAACATCTCTTATCAATTTGTTGATATTTTTGGAGATATATGAGAATTCATCATTTGCTAAAAATTCTAAACTATTTCGCCTTTGGTAGCGTATGTCACGCATTTGCATAGTCAATTGCTGAATTGACTGGGATAGTTCATTGCTCATCTTCTTGCTTATGTGAAGAATTATTAAATATGCAAAAAAGGCTATAAAAAGAATGGATGCTATTAAAAAGAAAAAGATCTTTGGTGTAAATGATCTAAGACTTATTTGATAAATTTTAAAATTATCATCTTCACTCTTTTTTACCAAATATACATTTTTATCAAGATCTTCTACATTTACTTTTCTTGCATTTGTTATGATATCAAATCTAGAATTGTCGATTATGACCTTGTTAAATCTATCTGAGATTATAAAATCTCCTTTAAAATCAAAAGCCTTTTTTAACTGATCTTCATCGATATGAATTGCAACATAGCCCTCTTTAAGTTTTTTGGTTATTATATAGGTCGACTTTTCATTGGAATTTATGAAATTTGAGAATTTTATATCCTCAGTCGTTTGATTTACAAGTTTTTGAAAATTTTCAATCGCTGTATCATTTTCTGAAAAGTCATCTTTGCCATACAAAATGATTCTAAAATCTATCTTCTTTTTATTATAGATTTCATAGTATTCATTTTTAAAATTAATGTCTTCGCCTTTTAAATACTCGTCAAACTTTTTAATATTATCATCATCTTCCAAAAAGCTCATGAAATCATCATTGATATCATAAAATTCAGTCATAAGCTTTTTTTGAAGACTCTCTTGCTTTTTATAATCTATAAAATATGCACAGATAAAATAAAAGCATGAAAATAAGATAATTATTACAAAAAGCGATAAAGTAAAATTTTTCTTTATCTTCTCATATAATTTCTTTTCATAGATCATTTGCTAACTCTTATGATCTCATCGATTAGCGCATCCATTGCATCTACTATTCTTTTATCATTATCTCTTTTCATAACAGAAAGTTCAGTGCATGCATAGATTATAGCATCATATTTTTTAAGATTTTCTCTTGTAATATCTCTGATGATCTTTTTGTCGACATCGCCATTTTGCTTTACTTCATAGATGGCCTTCATTATAAGCTCTTGGTCTTTACGATTTGGATAATGAATTCTTACATTTTCATATTCATTTACATCTTCATAAACCTTAGCTTTTTTACTTCCATCCGTACACATTACTAAAACATCGATATCATCAGAGAAATCTTTGACAGAGCGATCAAGTGCAAGCTTAGGCATGTGAAATATATTTATATCGGTTAGTTTTTTTAAATCATCGTAGAAATAATGAAAAGTATTGCAGATTATGCCGATATTTTCAACTCCATACACTTCGAAAGTATCTTTAATATTTTCAAGTTTTTCAATGATCTTATCTTTTGGCTTATTATTTACTATTATTTCAGTTCTATCTGGCATACTTGCCTCATTTACAAGACACATGTCAAAATAATCCTGATCATTTTCATGTGGATATTTTTTAGCCAATCTTTCAAAAAAACTCACCGATGCCAAAGTGCCCATACCACCTATAATTCCAATTTTCTTTTTCATAAATTCTCCTTTAAATTTCTTTAATATGATTTTACTTTAAAAGCCTAAATTTTAAAGATTTAGACAATAAAAAAGTTCGTATCGGCCACACAGGTCCGATCGAACTTTCTTTGGATTATATGAAAAAAACTTTTAAGCTGATTTTAATATACCAAATGAGCTTAGTAATATTAAAATCATCGCAATTGGAATGATGTATTTTACTGCAATATAGTATGCATTTTTTAAATTAAATTTTAATTTGCCATTATTTGTAAGCTCATTAAATACTTCAGTCTTTCTATAGCCCCAACCGATAAATATAACCTCAATTAAGGCTGCTAAAACTATCATGTAATTGGCAGTTATATGATCTAGGAAATCAAATAATGATTTTCCAAAGAATTTAAATGGGAAAGCTGAGCCATTTGACAATGAGCAGAATATTGCTATTAAGAATATCAAAACTGCTGAAAGCCAACTTGCTTTATTTCTTGACATCTTCAAACTGTCAACACCAAATGCTACACTTGTCTCAAGCAATGAAATTGTTGATGTAAGTGCTGCAAGTGATAAAAGAACGAAAAATGCCACACCAAATAAATAACCACCAGGCATTACCGGAAATACATTTGGCAATGTTACAAATACAAGGCCAGCGCCTTGTCCTGGTTCAAGTCCAAATGAGAATACAGCTGTAAATATTGCAACACCTGCAAAAACTGCTACCAAAAGGTCGAAAATTGCAATCTTAAAAGCTGAGCTTGCTATATTTTCATCTTCCTTAACATATGATCCATAAGTGATCATTATGGCCATACCAAGTGACAATGAAAAGAATGAATGTCCAAGCGCTGCAAGTACTCCAGGCATCGTTAGTTTTGAGAAGTCAGGGATAAATAAGAATTTTAATCCTTCAACTCCATTATCCAAAAAGATACCTCTAACGCCTAGTAAAAATACAATTATCAATAATAAAGGTATTAATACCTTAGAAACTTTCTCTATTCCACGTTCAACACCAGCTTTAACTATAATCATAGTAATAGCTAAGAAAATAAAAGTGCATATAATTGGTCTAATTGGTGCCGTTATGAAATTAGTGAACAAAGCTTCTATCTCCGCTGCACTTTTTCCTGCAAATTGATTGGTTGCTGCTTTAAAAACATAATCGAGTGACCAGCCAGCAACTACGCCATAAAAACTTAAAATTAAAAATGCTGCTAATGCACCAAGTCCTCCTGAAACATACCATTTTTTCTTTGGTGCTAATTTTTTAAATGAGTCAACAGCATCTGATTTGGCTTTTCTACCTATGAGCATTTCTGTCATAAGCAAAGGCACGCCTATTATGAAGCTGAAAATTATATAAATAAGAAGAAATGCTCCTCCTCCATTGGTTCCAACTATGTATGGAAAACGCCAAATATTGCCAAGTCCGACTGCAGAGCCTACCGCAGCCATTATCATACCAAAGGTCGAATTAAATCCTTTCCTTTCCATCTTTTCCTCCTTTACCTATGTGTATGTAATATTAGAGATATATTTTCATATTTTTTCACTTCTCTCTATGTTTGATATTATAACACGATTTTTAAAAATTGCAAATACTTTCTTATAAGTTTATATTTTATCAATCTTAATCGTCTAATAAATAGCTCTTTGATTTTAATTTAACAGATAAATTCAAGCATAAAGACTTTTCTATACATATATATTCAAATATTTATAAATCTATATTTATACCTTTATTATACAATGGAATAAATAAAAATAGCAATTTCTACACAAATGAAACAAAGTTTGAATTGCATATATACATTTTTTAATGCACAAAAAAAGATGCCCTTTTAAGAACATCTTAAAAAAATGAATATTTAGTTAATTTCTGTCTGAACTGTTACATCTTTTTCTCTTGCTATTATATTGTAGAAAATTATTGATGCGATAAGCACAATCAAAAATGGAACTATCCATGGAAAACCGAGATCATTTAGAGGTAATGCCTTTATGATTTTATCAAAAACACTTGCTATGGCATTAGTTAATGAGTTTGAAAGTCCAAAAAGTCTTTCTATTGTATTTATCATGTCTCTAGAAGCTTGAATAAATGAAATAACTCCAACTACAAAAAATGTATTGGTCATTATTTTCTTGTGCTTAATTTTTTCATCTATAAAATTAAATCCTATAAGAAGTACAGCAATAGGATAAATAAATGACAAAATTGGCACAGCTAATTCTACTATAGTGCCCACACCACCTACAGAGATTATTGCAGATACCAAAACCAAGATGATAACGAATTTATCATATCCTAGTTTATTTCCGAAAAATCTGTTAAATATCTCTGAAAGAGAACTTGTAAGGCCTACTGATGTTGTAAGACAAGCTAAGACCATAGCTATTGAAAGTACATATTTACCAAGTCCATGTAAAAGTTCTGTAGCAATATATATCAAAAGATCTACTCTTGATTTCTCCCCTTCTAAAACAGATGAAGTAGAAGCACCTAAGTATGTCAATGATATGTATACAAATCCTAAACCGACAATGGCGATGATGCCTGCAAAACTCATCATCTTCATGTATTTATGTTCATATCCCTTATCCATTACCGCCTTTACAATAATTGGCGTAAATACAATTGCTGCAATTGCATCCATGGTATTGTATCCTTCAAGAAGCGAATTTGAAAAAACATTGGCTTCTTTTACAACTTTTATATCTCCAATCGGACTAGCAATTCCTCTAATTATTAAAATTAAAAGAGTGATCAATAAAAGAGGTGTAAGATATTTTCCAATTGCATCTATTACATTATTTGGTCTAATGGCTAAAAACAATGTCAGTCCAAAAAATACCAAAGCAAATAATAGATGATTAATTGAAAAACCCACTGCATCGAAAATTTCCATAGAAGTTGCTGCAGTTCTTGGAAGTGCAAATGCAGGTCCGATACATAAAATAATTAAAAAGGTAATAACTTTTGAAAATTTCTCACCCGAAATTTTTGTAAATGTAAATATGTCCCCTCTTTTTTTTGCCATCGACAATACAGCAAGTAGCGTCAAACCAACGCCTGTAATAGAAAATCCAAGGCCTGCTATCTGCCAGCTTGATGCATATAATCTTCCAAGTGTTGCTGGAAATATTAAATTTCCCGCACCAAAAAACATCGCAAAAAGTGCAAATCCTATAATAAGTATGTCCATATAATCCCCTTTCCTTTTCTTTATTGTAATATAGATTATAAAATTTTGCAATTGATTTATTTAATAATTCACATATTTTTCTGTCTTTTTATTGGGAAATTTTTTATATATGATAATATTTTAATCAACTCATAATACTTATATTCAAAGCTTGTTAAAAGTTTGACTGATTTTGTTTTCATGGTAGCGTGAAATCTTTTAATCGTATTCTTTTGTGCGTTAATTTTCATTTTTTATTCATAAATGTTGTATAGTGTGTATATTTTATAGTTTAAATATAGTTATCCTATATATTAATTTAATATATAATTCATATAGTATATCTGAACTTCTTATTCTAAAATTTAAAATACTCAATGATATCTAAGAAATTGTAGCTATTTTGTTGACAACATGAGGTCACTTTGGTATTATGGTTGTAGAAACAGTTTGCAATAAAAACCAGGAGGATAACAATGGATAAAAAGAAAAAATTAGCGTCTGGAGCTTTAGCGCTAGTTTTATCTGCAGGACTTTTAGTTCCTACAGTATCTTCTCTTGCTGACGATGCTGACAATGCTACAAATAATGCAGTAGCTGCAGTAACAGAAGAAGTTAAATCAGCTGAAAATAAATCAGATGAAGAAGTAAAACCTAGCGAAGAAGCTAAACCAGCAGAAAATGAAAAACCAGCAGAAAAACCTGCTGAAGAAGTAAGATATGAATATACTGTTGTTGAGTTAGATGGTACTGTAAGAGGACCTTTCCAATTTACAATGGATCAAATTCAAGCTGATATTGCAGAATTAAATGAAATTTACGGAACAAATTTAACTGTTCCTAAACCTGTTGATGGAAAAATTACAGTTGATTTTAATGCTACAGACAATGATGATTCAGAAGAACCAGAAGTTGAATTATACACTGTAGTTGTTAGAGAACCAGATGGATACAACGAAGACGGTAGTGTTAAAGTAAAAGAATACAAAGCTTTTGTAGGTTTAGAAGGTTGGGATTTAGCTGTAGAAAAAGCTAGTGATTTAGACAAAGAATTAGCTGAATTTTACGGCGTTAGTCAAAAAGGAGTTGCTGCAACAGGAAATACTATAGTATTAGATTATTCAGATGCAGTTGCTGCTAAACCTGAAGAACAACCAGAAGAAAAACCTGAAGTTCAAGAATATTTTGCTAGATATGAACTTAGAGATGAAGATGGTAATTTAGTTGAACTTCTTCAAGAAGAAAAATATGATTCTTGGGATAAACTTCAAGCAGGCTCAATTGTTATAGCTGAATCTTATAAAGATCAATATAATAGAGTTGGTGTAGAAGCAAGTGCTGATGGCATAACTTATGTATTTAATGAACATAAGGCACAAGTTGGAGATGAAGTATTTAATGAAGATAAACCATACTATGATACTGATCAACTTGAACAAGAATTCTATGCTAGATATGAGCTTAGAGATGAAGATGGTAATTTAGTTAAACTTCTTCAAGAAGATAAATACAATTCTTGGGAAGATCTTCAAGCTTTATCATATGCTACCAGTGAAGCTTTTAAAGATGAGTATGTTAAAGTTGGCGTTGAAGCTAGTGCTGATGGCATAACTTATGTTTACAACGAAAAAGATGAAGAAGTTGAAGAGCCTGAAGTTAAAGAATTCTATGCTAGATATGAGCTTAGAGATGAAGATGGTAATTTAGTTAAACTTCTTCAAGAAGATAAATATAATTCATGGGAAGATCTTGATGTTTTATCATATGCTACAAGCGAATCTTTCAAAGAATTATATAATAAAGTTGGCGTTGAAGCTACAGCTGAAGGTATAACTTATGTTTACAATGAAAAAGATGAAGAAACTGAAGAGCCTGAAGTTAAGGAATTCTATGCTAGATACGAACTTAGAGATGAAGAGGGTAATTTAATTAAGCTTCTTCAAGAAGATAAATATAATTCATGGCAAGATCTTGAAGTTTTATCATTTGCTACAAGCGAATCTTTCAAAGAATTATATAATAAAGTTGGCGTTGAAGCTACA
>JAUNAV010000013.1:0-20335 GCA_030527425.1 Tissierellia bacterium | reverse complement strand
TGCTACAAGCGAATCTTTCAAAGAATTATATAATAAAGTTGGCGTTGAAGCTACAGCTGAAGGTATAACTTATGTTTACAATGAACATAAGGGTGAAATAATTGGAGATGGAACATATCAACCTGAAAAACCAATTATAAACCCTGACAAACCAGTTCTTGATGAAGATCAATTAAAAGAAGAACTTGAAAAAGAAGAGGATAAAAAAGAAGATCCTAAAAAAGAGGATAAGAAAGAAGATCCTAAACAAGAAAGCAAAAAAGCATCAAACAATGTTAAAACTGGTGTAGGCACAATCTCTGCAGCAGTAGCTACATTAGTAGCATCAGCAGGTGCATTATTCAAAACAAGAAAAAATGACTAATTATTAGTTAATCTTAAAAGAGGTGTCCTTAGGGCACTTCTTTTTTTATTTAACAATAGTATAATTAAGTTAAAGATCGGAGGGATTATGAATTATAAATATGCTTTTATAGCACTTGGAAATTATGATGTTAAAAAAGTCAATGCCAGCTTAGATAATGGCAATTTTAAAGTATTTGGAGTAAAAAGTATCGATGAAGCCATCGAAATCTCAAATAAATTAATCGATGATGGCATAAATTTCATCGAATTATGTGGCGCATTTGAAAAAGAAGGCGCCAAAAAGGTTATAGATGGCACAAAAAACAGAGTCCCCATAGGATTTATAGGTTATTTAAGTGAACAGGAAGATTTGCTAAAAGAGGTATTTGGTTAATAGGCTATTTTAGATAGCCTATTTTTAACTAAATTTATATTCTATTTTTATTAATCAAATTAAAAAATATTATGTTACAATGTATTTAATACAACCAAATGATAAAAAAACTATTTTAAATAAAAATTAATTTATAGCAATTACACTTTTAAAAATTAACCATTTGACTATATCCTTTATATAAAAAATACGCAAAATAGTTTTCTATTTTACGCATTTTCTTTTATTTATTCATAAGATAATATCCCAAAAGAAGCATTAATATTGCAAAGCCCATGAAGCTTGCGGGTACATTTTTGTAGTCTCTATTTTTTTTCATCTATTTTACTTATCCTCACTCTTACGATTCTATTGTCTTTTATGCTCATTACTTCAAAAGAAAATCCTGATTGAATGATTTTTTTAGCTTCGGCTACTTTTTCTGGTACAAAGCCTAATTTATCGATTATAAAGCCGCCTAATGTGTCGAAATCTTCGCTTTCTTCGTCAATATCGGTGTTTATCCAATTGTTTAGATCTCTTACAGGAACACTTCCTCTTACGATGTATTCGCCTTTTTTGGTCTTTTTCATAAATACATCATCGTCGTATTCGTCGTCTATGTCCCCTACAATCTCTTCAAGTAGATCTTCCATTGTGACAATGCCTGAAAATCCACCGTATTCGTCTATCAAAAGGGCAATATGTGTGTTATTTTTTTTCATCTCCATAAATAATTTATTTATTTCAATGCGTTCTGGCACAAAATATCCTGGTTTTATTAGATCTTTTAGTTTTATATTGTCAAATCCCTTATCATGTGCTTCTATAAGATAGTCTTTGATGTATAAAATGCCCAAGATTTTGTCGATATCGCCATCATAGACTGGTATCCTGGAGTATTTCATCTCCAATAATTTGTCTAGATAACTTTTTTTGACATCATTGATGTCGATCATAAACACTTCAGGTCTTGCTGTCATTATCTCTTCGGCAAGAGTTTGTTCAAATCCTATTACAGAATTTATCATTTGAGATTCCATTGGCTTTATAATACCTTGATTTTCACCTTTTTGGACAATGGATCTTATTTCTTCAACTGTAACCTGCTTTTCGATATTTCCACTTTCTTTTCCCATTAGCTTTATAAAGATATCGGCGATTTTCGTGCTAATTATAATAAATGGTTTTGTAAGTACAATCAATAATTTTACAAGTCCCACCATTTTAAAGCTAAGTGCATATGGTTTTAATACCGAAAGTCTCCTTGGTATTAGATCTGCTATTATGACATTTACAAGGGCAATAATTACCATGATGATTATTGCATAAAGCCATAGTGGCAAGATAAATTTTTCATAATCATAGAACTTTTCGAAATCGTGAAATATATATATTATGGTCGAAAAGGCTATGAGGGTTTTTGAAAATTGAATGGTCGCTATGAAATCTTGTTGTTTTTTGATTATCTCAAGTAGACTTTTAGCCTTCATATCCCCATTATTAACATATCTTTCAAGTCTTTTTGCATCAAGAGATATTACACTCATCTCGATTGCTGAAAATAGTGCATTAATGCTTATTAGTATTAAAACTACAAAAATTTTAAAAATTAAAGCCATAGGCCCGGCATCTTCCATATATTACTCCTTTTTTTGTTAATATGTACAAAAACAGCGGCCTAAGCCGCCATTTATAAGCTTATCAAAGTAATTATACTCTAAAAATTAAACATCTCTAGATCTTTGATATTATTAAATTGCTTCGATTTCTTCTTCATCGACATCTTCTTTTGCAATCATATCTTTGACTTTCATAAGTCTTGTAATGGTTGCTCTTTCATTTTCTTCAAGTTTTGCTCTGATGTATTTAATAGTTTCCTTAAGATCAGGAATTGTTCTATATTCCAAAGCATTAACTCTTCTTCTTGTACCTTCTATCTCATCGGCCATAAGTTGGCAGGTCTTTTCAATCTCTGCAAGTCTTAACAATTTGTCCATTACTTTGTTTAATCCAAAAATAGCCTCATCCAATTGGGCAGAAGTTTGGGCATATCCATATGGGTATATGCTTTCTTCTTCGCCTTCTTGTTTGTCTACTTTAAACTCCATAACAGGCACATTGACACTCATTATATTTTTTGTCTTTATATCTACTCCAACAGTTTGAGTGGGAAAGCTAACAGCTTCCTCCAAAAATTCAGGGCTCATGAACGCACTCGCTACCAAGAATTCTTTAAATGAATCGGAAAGCTCTCCTTCAACTTCCTCTCTAAGATCTTTATTTTTTCTTATAAGCTCAATAAATTGTCTCATAAGCTCATCCTGTTTGTCTTTTAATAATTTATATCCTCTGGATGATGTCTCAAGTCTCTTTTTCAAAGAGGTAAGATTCATTCTAGTCGGTGTTACATTAAGCCTTGCCACGATTAACTCTCCTTACCGTCCAAGTATTTTTCAATATACTCGTCTTTGATTCTCTTAAGCTCTGTTCTTGGAATTATTGATAGAAGCTCCCAACCAAGATCCAAAGTCTCTTCGATAGTTCTGTTGGTGTAATAACCTTGTGATATATACTCTTTTTCAAATCTTTCAGCAAATTTAGCAAATGCCTTGTCAGATTCACTAAGAGCAGTATCACCCAAGATTTTTTGAAGCTCTCTTGCATCGACACCAGAAGCATATGCTGCATAAATCTGGTTCATTGTATCTGCATGGTCTTCTCTAGTCTTGCCCTTACCAATACCTTTATCTTTAAGTCTTGAAAGTGATGGAAGTATTGATACTGGTGGTTGAAGTCCATCATTGTAATGATCACGTGAAAGGATGATTTGGCCTTCTGTAATATATCCAGTTAAGTCTGGAATTGGATGAGTGATGTCATCTTCAGGCATTGAAAGGATAGGAATTTGTGTTATTGTTCCTGGTTTTCCTTTTAATTTTCCAGCTCTTTCATAGATTGTTGAAAGGTCTGTATAAAGATATCCTGGATATCCACGACGTCCTGGAACCTCTTTTCTTGCTGCAGAAACCTCACGAAGTGCTTCAGCATAATTGGTCATGTCAGTCATTATTACAAGCACTTGCATATTCTTTTCAAATGCCAAATATTCAGCACAAGTAAGTGCCATCTTTGGTGTTGCAAGTCTTTCAATGGCTGGGTCATTTGCAAGGTTCATAAACATTACAGATCTATCCAAAGCTCCGGTTCTTTCAAAGTCATCCATGAAAAATTGTGCTTCTTCGAAAGTTATACCAATGGCTGCAAATACTACAGCGAAGCTTTCATCATCGGATAATACTTTAGCTTGTCGTGCAATTTGTGCTGCTACATTATTGTGTGGAAGACCACTTCCTGAAAAGATTGGAAGCTTTTGTCCTCTTACAAGTGTATTAAGGCCATCTATTGTAGATATACCTGTTTGAATAAACTCACTTGGATAGTCTCTTGAAACAGGATTTATCGCTGTTCCATTTACATTTCTTCTTTCTTCAGGAATGATTTCTGGACCATCATCTATTGGTGAGCCAAGTCCATCGAAAATTCTTCCAATCATATCCTCGCTTACACCAAGTTCAAGTGGTCTACCTAAAAATCTTACAGATGTTGATTTAAGATTGATACCTGTTGATCCTTCAAAAAGCTGAACTAGAGCATTTCCTTCAGAAATTTCAATAACTCTACCTCTTCTTCTTTCTCCAGTTTGAAGCTCAATATCAACAAGCTCTTCATAATCTACGCCTTCAACACCCTCTACAAGCATAAGGGGTCCAACAACCTCAGATACTGTTTTATATTCTTTTAACATTAATTGTCCCCTCCTTGCAATTGTCTCATTTCTTCATCAATTTGCTCTTTGATTTGATCAAATTGTGAAAGATCATCTTCTGATATATTTTTAGCTCTTGTGATTTTTTCTCTTACTTTTAATTTCTCAATTTCTGATACATATGCGCCCTTTTCGAGTACTTCAAGTGATTTGTCATAGAAATACAAAATAACATCTAGCATTTTATCTTGCTTTTCAAGTGAACAATAAGTATCTACATCATGGAATGCATTTTGTTGCAAGAAATCCTCACGGATGGATTTTGTTATCTCTAATTTCAATTTATCATTATCAGAAAGTGAGTCACGTCCTACAAGTCTTACAATCTCTTGAAGTCCGCTTTCTTCTTGAAGAAGACTCATAGCTCTTTTTCTCATATTTGAGAAGTTTTCTTCAATTTCTCTATCGATGTATTGATCCATCTTATCTTGATACAATGAATAAGATGATAGCCAGTTAATAGCAGGGAAATGTCTTTGATATGACAAATCATAATCAAGTCCCCAATACACTTTTACAATACGCAAAGTTGACTGTGTTACAGGCTCTGAAGTGTCTCCACCTGGAGGAGATACAGCTCCAATTGCAGTAAGTGAACCTTCACGATCCTCGCTACCATTTACATAAACTCTTCCTGCTCTTTCGTAAAATTCTGCAATACGACTTGCAAGATATGCTGGATATCCTTCATCACCGGGCATCTCTTCAAGACGACCACTCATCTCACGAAGTGCCTCAGCCCATCTACTTGTAGAATCAGCCATCATAGCTACTGAATAGCCCATGTCTCTAAAGTATTCTGCAATTGTAATACCTGTATAGATACTTGCCTCTCTTGCTGCTACTGGCATATTTGAAGTATTTGCAATGAGTATTGTTCTTTTCATAAGAGACTCGCCTGTCTTTGGATCCTCTAGTTCAGGAAATTCCATAAGTACATCGGTCATCTCATTACCACGTTCTCCACATCCTACATATACTACCAAGTCTGCATCAGCCCATTTTGCAAGTTGGTGCTGAATAACTGTCTTTCCTGATCCAAATGGTCCAGGGATTGCAGCAGTTCCACCTTTTGCAACTGGGAAGAATGTATCAACTACTCTTTGTCCAGTAATAAGAGGTCTGTCTGGGTCTATTTTCTTTTTGTATGGACGAGGTTGTCTTACTGGCCATCTTTGAATCATGTTGATTTGTCTATCACCATTTTCTGTTTCAAGCACAACTACAGTTTCTTCAACTGTAAACTCGCCTTGTTTTATATCTTTAACTTTTCCTTTAAGTCCATTAGGCACCATGATTTTATGGGTTATAACTGGTGTCTCTTCAACCTCACCAAGTACATCTCCTGAAATGACTTCATCGCCTTTTTTTACAACTGGCTTAAATTCCCACTTTTTCTCACGATCAAGTGGTTTAGCTGTAACTCCTCTTTCAAGAAAGTCACCAGCTAAATCTTGAAGCTTTTCAAGAGGTCTTTGGATACCGTCATACATCTTTTCGATCATGCCAGGTCCAAGTTCTACAGAAAGAGGTTGACCAGTAGAAACTACCTCATCTCCAGGACCGATGCCTGTTGTCTCCTCATATACTTGGATACTTGCGACATCGCCTCTCATTTCGATAATTTCCCCAATGAGCTTATCTTTTGATACCTCGACCACATCATAAATATTTGCCTCGGATAAACCGGAAGCTGTAATTAGTGGTCCTGCAACTTTTGTAATCTTACCTTTTTCCAAATTAAGCTCCTTTTAATTCAAAATATTGGCACCGACAGCTTTTTCGACATTTTTGTTGATTTCATCCATGCCGATATTTTGACTGCCCTTATTTGAAGGAATCAAAATAATTGCCGGTAACACTTGTTGTTTATATCTATCAATTGTCTCAGGAATTTTTTTTGCTATCTCTTCAGTTACAAAGATGACGCCATAATCTTTTTTAGCAATATCATCTATAATCTTTCTAGCATTTAATCCATCGACTGCTGTAAATACTTCTACTCCCAATGCTTTAAAGCAAAGCACTGAATCTTTATCTCCGACTACCGCTACTTTATACATAAGATTCACGCAACCTTTCTTCGATAAAATCTAAAGGTAATCCATTTAATTTGCTTGTTAGAATTATTCTTAGGTTTTTTATCTCTGTCTCTTTTGCAACTATATATGAAAAAACTGTCTCAGCGCCATAAGTCAAAGACTTGGTAGATATAATTAAATCCATTAGATAATTATCAACCACCTTTTCGTATTGACTCATAGTCTTATAGATGTCTTTTGCCTCGATTGCACTTCTTACATAATAATATATATCAGAAGATTTAAACAAAGACGAATCCGATGTGATCTCTTGATTTACATATCTTCTAAACTCATTTTTGTCAATATTTCCGCCATCTATCATGATAGAATCGACAAATTCTGGCGATTTTCTTTGACTTTTTGCACGTAGAAGAGATTTTATATTCATAAAATCAATTCTAGTTTTTGTATAGTCTATAAAGAATTTATAATCCATCTTCTTTGCAAGTTTAAGAAGATATGAAAAATATGATTTATCAAGTGAAAGGTCTATAACTTGTGGATCCTTATTTTCTTCATAGCTATCTATTGCAGCTTTTGCTGCCTTATAATAAAAGCTATCTGAAGTTTTATCCTTATCTTTTAGATCTTTTTTAAGTTTTAAATAATCGACATCCCCAATATCAACATAGATATCAGAATAGTCCTTATCTTGAATTATCTCTTTGACAAGCACTTTTAAATTGTGGAAAATATACTTTTGCTCAAGAAAATTAACCACTGACTTATCGGGACTAACATCTGTCATGACATGAAATACTCTTTCAAGTTCATTTTTTAAGATTATTTCATAATCCTCATCGCGAGTTAATTTTGAAATTGAATCTTGATAGATGGTGTCTGAAAGTCCTTGTAAAACCTCAGAAACTGAATTTAAATCCGCAAGTCTTTTCATTTGAGAATTACTTATGAGATTTTTTTCATAGACTCTTGTAGTAGCCGATGCCTGGATAAATTTTTCTCTATCCATCTAATCACCTCAATTAAATAATTTCTCTATAATGATCTTTTCGTATTCATTTTTATTATAGTCGACAAGTGATGAGAATTTATTATCATATAGGATATTGCCTTTTTTAAGTGCAAAACCCTCATCTACAGTTTCTTTAGATATTTCAAAATCGCCAAAGTCAAAGTCATTTTTGTCCATGGATTTTTGAAGAAGTAGTTTTCCATCTTCTGGTGAAAGATTTTTTAAAGAATTTTTTACAAATCTCTCATAGTCTTTTTTATCCATATTCTTTAATCTTTCAACTGTCAAGTCTAAGACTTTTTTTACGACATCATTTTTTGCAAATAATTCAATATCACGTCTTCTTCTGTCAGCTTGAGTACTTGCATTTCTTAAAATGATATCTCTTTTTTCTTCAGCATTTCTAATAATTCTTTTAGCCTTATCTTCAGCTTCACTTGTTTTTTGATCTATAAATTCTTGTCTTTCTCTTTTTTTATCTTCAATAATATCTTGGCTCTTTTTAGTAGCGTCAGTCTTGATTTTATCTAAAATTCTTTCGAGATTATTCATAGGTATCACCTATGCATTAACTACTAATAAAAGTGAAATTACAAATGCAAGGATGGCATAAAGCTCAACCATTACTGAAAATACAATACCTTTTGCGAAATGTTCTTCATTTTTAGCTAAGATATTGATACCGCCGATAGCTACTTTAGATTGTGCTATAGCTGAAGCAAGTCCTACAACACCTACTGGAAGTGATGCCATTAAATAATAAAGACCTGTTTGGAAATCTGCATTTGCAACTTGGAATAAAATTAAAAATCCGATAACGAAACCATAAAGTCCCTGTGTACCTGGAAGAAGTTGTAGTACAAGAGCTTTACCGAATTTTTCAGGTTCTTCTACAGTAAGTCCTGCTGCAGCCTCACCTGCCATTCCTACACCCTTTGCTGATCCAATTCCTGATAATAATACTGCTATTGCTACACCAAGTGCACCAAAAATCATTCCACCGTTTTGTACAAAAAATTCACTCATTATTTTCCTCCTCTGGTGATATTTATAAATTTAGTATCTTCTGTCATTTCTTTAAAGGCAAAACCGCCTCCTTCGTAGAATTTATTAAACATTTCTACGAAAATTAATCTTGCTGAATGTACATATGCTGATAAATACGCTAAGAACATGTTAAATCCTTGGAATAATAAGAATACTATTATTGAAAATACTATTCCTATGGGACCACCTTGAACTAGCATCTGACAGATCATATTGATAGCATATGCTACAAATCCGCTTGAAAGCACTAAAGCCATTAGTCTTAAGAAACTTACAAGCTCTCCAACCCAAGAGGTTATTCCATAAAGTTCATAAACGCCCCAACCAATTTTTCCGCCAACAGATTTTTCAGCACGTCCACCTGTTGCGACAATTCCAACCATGCCTATTGCCATTAGAATAAGCATAATCTTCATCAATGAGTTAGGAATTATTTCCATTTTAGCTAAAAGTGCAGCTATTGCTCCACCAACAGCCAAATACCAAAATACTACATCGAAGATTGCATCTTTTACATGTCCATCTCTAATGTGCATATATCCTTTAATACCAAGTGCAAAAAACATTGCAAATACACCAATTACAAGACTTATCACGATAAGTTGCATATAATCTTCTTGTGGATTAACTAAACTTGGAAGCTCAATTACTCCACCAAAGAATGATCCAAAAATTATTCCCCAAATGGTAGCTGAGATTCCAACTCTAAGAAACATGCGCATTGATTTTTGCATGCCCTTATCCAAATTAAATTTCTTTAGTCCTATTAAAATTGCTATAACTAAAACAAGTCCATATCCGATATCTCCAACCATAAATCCTGTAAATAATGCATAAAAAGGTGCAAATAATGGTGTTGGATCTATTTCATTGTAACGTGGAAGTGAATACATCTCGGTTACTGTCTCAAATGGCGTTGTAAATCTGCCATTTTTAAGTTTTATTGGAACATCCGGATCATCCCTGTCCGCTTCTTTTAAATCAAGTACATAATCAGAACCTAAAACCTCATCTAAGTCTTTTCTAAATTCACTTTTCATATCAGAAGGAATGTAGCCTTCAATATAATCAACAGATGAAGTCTTTAAGAAATTCTCACTAGATTTTTCTTTTCTTTTTAAGTTTTTAAGATAAGCTTCATATACTCTAAAATCTTGAAGATATTTAACAGCATTTTTTAACTTTTTATCAATGCCTTTAATTTCCTCTTCAATCTTAGACTTGTCTTTTTGAAGTTCATTAAGCCTATTTGATACATTTTTGTCGGCTCTTATTTTTACTTTGCTAAATCCATTTTCTCTTAAAAAATTAGAAAATTCTTCACTTTCACTCTCATCTGATAGGGCAATCATGTAGGTTGTATCCCCTTTTGTTGACACCTTCTCAATTAAAGAGTGCTTAAAGGATCTTTTATCAAATGCCTTCATTAAATCATCAAAATATCTATTGGCAATTGAACCTGTTTCAACAAATACAGTTTTTAACTTGTAGATATCATCTACATCTACTGAAAGATCTTTCCACGGTTCTAATTCATCTATTATATTTTGATTCTTTTGAAGCTTTTGAACATCTACATTTCTATAATCATCTAGATCCTTAAGCTCCCTGAAGGTTTGATCAAATTTGAAATTTAGCGCCTTTTGATTTAGCTCATTTAGCAAATAGCACTTTATTTCTTCTTTCATAGACTCGATACTTGATTTGTCATCTTCATATCTTTCTAAAAGATCAATTGCAAATTCGCATTTACTAAGCTCTTTTTCAATTTTCGCTAAATTCTTGCTTTCTTTTACCTCAGTGATATAATTTTCATCCTCATCCACCTTTAAATCTTTAAAGTGGACATAATTAAATTCTTGTAATTTTCTTAAGAGTGATTCTCTATTTTCTTCAAAAGACAATAAGTTAAACTTATCCATTTTAACTATTGCCATTTTCTATTATCCTCTCAATCAAAATATCTACTACATCGTTAAGCTTTTTGTCATCGACATTTTTAATCTTTTGGGCATTTTTCTCGCCCTGTTCGATAACAGGCTTTCTATCTTCAGACGCTTTATTGTTAGCATCTTCGATAATGTGATCAGCTTTTCTTCTGGCACCTTGGACAATCTTCTGAAAGCTCTCATCGGCAATACGTTTGCCCTCTTCAAAGATTTCATCAGCCTCCAAATGGGCTTTTTTGATCATCTCCGAAGCTTCAAGCTCAGCTTCTTTGACCTTAGCCAAAACATCTTCTGCCATTTTTCACCTCCCAGAATATTAGATCGCTTAAAAGTGATCCTTATCCATTTTTTACTATAAGTATTATAGCATTTTATAAAAAAATCTTCAAGAAATTCCGTATTTTAAAGCTTTTTATGTCTTTTGAGAATTTTTTTTATTTTCTACACCGACATTTAGCGATTTTTAAGTTTAAATTATTTTTGCAAGATTTTTTTCTAATGCTCAAGTCTTTGATATCCCTTATCATTTGATGATATCAAAGCTTTATTATATTATACCCTATTTTTGAAAAAATTATTCTAATTGAGAATTTTTTTCAATTTATTTATTGTATACTTATTCATTTTTATTTCATCAGATATTTTATCTATAATTAACTACATCTTTATGAACATAAGCATATAATTTTAAAAAAATATGGTATAATGATTTTAGTATAAGGAGGATATAATGAAAAAATCAACAGGAATTATTCTTGCAGTCGTAATAGTTCTAGCTATAATTTTTGGAACAAGTTACAATTCACTTACAACTGCAAAAGAAGATGTGGATGGACAATGGGCACAGGTTGAAAATCAATTAAAAAGACGTGCTGACTTAATTCCAAATCTTACAAATACCGTAAAAGGTTATGCTGATCACGAAAAAGACACTTTCACTGAACTTGCCAAGGCAAGAAGTGGAATTGAAAATGCAAAAAGTGTTAAAGACTTTGAAGAGGCAAATGAGCAAATGGATCAAGCTATTAGAAGCCTTAATGTAGTAGTTGAAGATTATCCTGAATTAAAAGCTGATGAATCATTTAAAAATCTTCAGATCAACCTTGAAGGTACAGAAAATCGCATTGCTACTGAAAGAATGAGATATAATGAGATGGTTAGAGATTTTAATAAAAAGGTTAAAAGGATGCCAACAAGAATTATAGCATCTATCATGGGTTTTTCACCTATGGATTATTTCCAAATCTCTGAAAATGAAAAAGATGCGCCAGTTGTCGACTTTGGAAAATGATAAAGAATCTTTTTAAAAATAGAATAAATCAATTATTTTTAATTCTTCTTTTAATATTTATTCCAAATATTTCTTTTGCAGATGATTATATTCCAAAACAAAGCGAGTTTAAGATCAATGTTTATGATGAAACTAATTCACTAACAGAAGATCAAATTAGACATATGAATGATGTCTACAAATCTATAAAAAAACAAACTGGTGGTGAGGTAGTAGTCATTGTAAAAAAAGATATCGACATGGACATCGACCAATATAGAAATGAAGCATTTAAAAGTCTTGGAATAGGAGAAAAGGGGAAAGATAACGGGCTGCTTCTTGTTGTCGATGTAAATGGAAGAGAAATTGCAATTGAAACAGGATATGAAACTGAAGGATTTATAACAGATATAGACAGCTCACATGTAATAGATAAGATGGCTGAGGTTATTAATAATCAGTCCATGGGAGATGGTATTGTTGAGGGTTTTGATAGACTTTGTGATTTTTATCAGAAAGAATATCAAATTGATATTGATCAAGTTAACTCATATGAATACGATGATGAAGATGAAGAAGATTCTTCTTTTTCTCCTCTTACGATAATTATTACACTTTGTATACTCTATTTTATCTTTAAAAATGGTGGACCATTTATTTTCTTTGGTGGACCATTTGGAGGTTTTGGTAGTGGATATTTTGGTGGCTTTTCTGGAAGATCTTCAGGTTCTTCTTATTCTGGAGGATCTTTTGGAGGAGGAAGAAGCGGAGGAGGAGGAGCTTCAGGAAAATTCTAATATCTCAAATTAATACATGATATCTTTAATTTAAATTTTATTACCTGAAGATAAAAATCATCTTTACAACCCTTAACTAATAAAAATAAATTTACGAAAAGGAAATATTATGAAATCTTATAAAACTTTGATGAGCGAAAAAACTGGACTATCATATGATAAAATGGCTGATAGTTTTTATGGTTTTGTAGATGGATTTGCTTTTGTCATCTTTCGTATTGAATCAAGCAATAAGTTCATCATTAAAATATCAGTTGATAATGAAAATAGAGATAAAAATGAATTGAAAGATTTAAAAAATGAATACATCGGCAATATAGAAATATTAAATGATAAAATACAATTTCATATTAAAGGCTTTAAGATCTCTACCGTAGCCAACAATACTAAAATGGCTATGGATACTATATTAGATTATTTGAAAAAATATGATTATAAGAATATTTGTCAAATAGATAAAACAAAAGAGAATATTGGCATCTATCAAATCGAAAATAAGCTTATGATTCTTTCTGATAATTGCTACCAATCTTTATTAGAAGAAAACAATCAAAAGCTTAAAAAAGAAGATTTAACTGATGAAAATATAGCTTTAGGCTTAATCGGTGCAATAGGCGGTATGATTCTTGGCTCTCTTTCAATATTACTAATATATAATTTAGGATATGTTTCAGCCTTTGGGGGTATTATTACTGCATTTTTATCAATTAAAGGATATGAAAAATTAGCAGGAAAACTTACAAAGAAAGGCATATTCATATCATCATTGATTGCACTTTTTAGTGCATATTTAGCAACAAGAACTGCTTGGTCTATTGAAGTATCCAAACAGTTTAATTTAGATTTTATTAGTAGCTTTCAGTTGTTAAAAGAAATTGTAAAAGAAACTAATGCCGAAGAATTTTATAATAACCAGATTTTTCAAACGACAATTTATACTGCAGTTGGAGTTATAATTTCATTGATTCTAAATATGAAAAAGAAAAGAATTTCTAATACTTTTAATAAACTAACATAAATTAATCTTATAAAGTCTTAATTCTTTTTTGATGTTCACTCTAATAAAGTTTAACAAACGCAAGATAGGAAAATAAAAAGGGATGTTGAGAATAGAATTAACTATTCTGCAACTTCCTCTTTTTTTTGATTTAATTTCTTGGAATAATATATTAGTAGAAATGGAGAAATAAGAATGCCTAGAAAACTTCTTGTATTAAAAAGTAGCGAGCTAACATATTCACTTTTTTTCAGTTCCGATCTGAGACTAAAACATGGCCATGCACATATTGCTCCGATACTAAGATAAATTCTTAAAAAGAGTTTTAATGTATCATTTAAATTATTAACATTATTAAAGATATAATTGATACCAAAAATCACAAATAATACTAGTACCCAACAACCGATTGTAAAAAAATAATCTTTTGTTTCTTCAGGTTTTTTTACATCTTGATATAATATATATTTTAAAAACATATTATCCTCCTTAATAAATATGCTTTAAATTAAGCTTCTTATTTCATTATTTAAGATTGAATTTCCAATGGTTTATTTATTTTTATTATAACATATACCATACATTAAAATTTGATGAAAATCGTTATTATAATTATGTTTTATTTGGTTTATTAATTAATAGTATATTTCTTTGATTAAATATAATACAAATTATAATTTGGATTTAAAATATTTTATTTATATATAAAATCAAATTATTTGATTAAGGAATAATTCAAAGATAAAATCAGAAGTATTTAAATTACACTTCTGAAGTTTTTAGCTAAGATAAATGAAACTAGATTCTATCATAAGTTAATAGACCTATTATAAATAAAACAATACAAATAATTAATATTGCAATTAAAATTTTCTTCAATTTATGATTCATGACATGCTCCTATGCTAAAATCTTTTTTAATTTTAATTCTTATCGTCTATTTTCATTCTAACACATAAAAAATTCTAATTATAAAATAGATAATTATTTTACATTGGATATAATAAATATCTTTAATTATCTACAGATTTTATATGTCAAAAATATAGTTTATTTAAATAATCAATATTTTTATTTTTAATTTTAATAAATACTCTCATTAATTTAAGCAATAAAAACTTCTAGCAAATTTATTGCTAGAAGCTTTATTTTATGCCTTATTTAGTTGTTTTAGTGCAAAATACAATGCACCTAGCCTTCCGGCTTCATTTTTTAATTTGGCAGGTTTTATATCAGCCATGAATATATCATTTTCGATCATTCTTTCGACATTTTTTACAATCTTAGGTATCAAAACATCGCATCTTTCAATAATTCCTCCACCTATGACTATAGTCTTTGGATTAAGAAGATATAAAATAGGCAAAAGTCCTTTGGCTAGATTTTTGCAAAATTCATCTATTAATGAAATTGCAATCTCTTCATTATTATCATATTGATCAAAAATCATCTTGCCATCTGCATAGTCTAATTGTTTTCTCTTTTTATATTCTTTTGAAAGAAAAGTCGCCGATGCTATCTGTTGAAAGCTTTTTTCACCTATTGGAATATATCCTATTTCTCCTTGAGAAAAATTTTCAGATGGTATTATAGAGCCATTTTTTATAATGCATCCTCCTACACCCGTGCCTATAGTTATTACTACAGAATCCTCAGTTGCATTTCCTCTGTATAATTCGCCCATGGCTGCTGCATTTACATCATTTAGCACAAATGCTTCTTTTCCCGTCTGCTTTTTTATTTCGCCTTTGAAATCAACTCCTATAAATCCTGGAATTGTCTCTCCTGCAAAAATGACTTTTCCCAAGTTTTCATCTATCACGCCAGCTGATGAAATGGCTACTATGTCTGAGTCTTTTTCCTTAATTATTTTTATTACTTGATTTAATATATCATTGGTCTTTTCTTTGTGGTTAATTTTTGTACAAACCTCTACAAACTCACCAAGTGAAATTCCTTTTTGATCGTATACATCAGCTTTTATAGTTGTTCCACCGATGTCAATTGCTAAGATTTTCATATATCTTCCTTTTCATCTAGTAATTTCAAGCTGTCTTTAAATATGCTTTCTTTATTTAATTTATCAGAATTTAAAAAGTAAGCATAGAATATGTCTATCATGACTAAAAGAGGAAATTGAGGCGAGATTATATTTCCCCAATTTAGATTTTCCTTTACTGCAATTAATAGTTTTACATCTACAAAATCATCGAAGCTTTTATCGTCATTGGCCGTTATAAAGACGGTATTGGCACCTCTAATTTTGGCCTGTCTTAAAGAATTTGTGACAACTTCTTTTTTGCCTGATACACTTATTGCAATTACTAAAGTGTATTTATCGACCAAGACTGAATTAAATTTCATAATATCATCATCTGTAATGGCTTCTACAAAAAGTCCAAGTCGCATAAATCTAAGTTTCATCTCATTTGCGACAAGACCTGAAGAGCCCTTGCCATAGATGTATACTCTTTTTGCGCTAATTAATAGACTTGTAATCTTATTTAGAGTGTTTTCATCAACTAATGTATAGGTCTTATTTAAAAGTTCCTCATAGTTAAAAAGTACTCTTTTTGTGATTTCTCTGCTTATATTCTCGCCCTTTTTAAATGATGATTTGTATTCATAGATAAATTGTCTAAATCCATTAAATCCCATTTTTTTTGCAAATCTAGTGAGTGCTGCAAGTGATACATGCACCATCTTTGCAATATTTTCAGCAGAAAAGTCCATATCATAGTCTTCATTTTTTATGAAAAAATCCGCTATTATTTTTTCTGTATCAGTAAATGCCTGATATTTTGCTTCGATTATTGGTATTATAGATTTTTGCATTATATTTTTATCTTAAAGACAGCCTTTCTTATTTTCTCTTTGTTTTTATAGATAAGTGCAGTCTTATGCACATCCTCTGTGTCAAAAAGGAGAATGTCCCCTTTTTGTAGTACTATATCATTTAATTTATCGCCAGTCCACTGTGCCCAATCAGAATCTTTGTCATAACCTTCACTTTTCATATTGTAGCTAAAATTATGATATATCCTTTCATTGCCCTCAAAAACGACGTGGATATCAAGAAAGTCTTTGTGACTTTCCCAATCCCTTTCATCTGGTGTAGTAGAGCTATATTCAATTAAATTGTAGAAAAAGCCTTCAGAAATCTCATGCATGCCGCATTCTTCATTTGAAAAATCATGCTCTTTTACAAAATTACTGACTCTTTTTAAATATTTATTGTCTAAACTTTTATCTAACTTTTCAAAAATCATTAATGTCTAAGCTCCCAACTGCTATCTTGTTTTATTTCATTAATATCATAAATTGTTGAATATTTTGGTGCATCTTGTTTGTAGGTCAAACTTGAAACGATGTATCCTACAATTAATGAAGTAGTGATGGTTATAAGTGAATTTGCCCAAACAGAAATATGAACATCTGTCATAAAGTATCTAAGTGAAACTATTACAATTGAAGATACTATTAAAGCTGCAAATGCACCTGTTTTATTGGCTTTTTTAGTAAATACTCCAAGTGCAAATACACCACCTAAAACTCCTAGTAATAATCCTGCAAATCCATTAAACCATTCATAGGCACTTTTTATCTCAGAATGTGCCATAACAATGGAGATTACAATTGAGAAAATTCCAACTCCCAATGATATATATTGAGCAATTTTTGTTCTCTTTTTATCATCCATGCCACTGGATAAAACATCTTGAATATCAAGTGTCCAACTTGTAGCAACTGAGTTTAAGCCTGTCGATAATGTCGACTGACTTGCTGCATATATGGCTGCAATTAAAATTCCAGTAATTCCTACAGGTAGTCTATATGCTATAAAATAGGCATAGATTTGATCTCTTGCAACATCTGCTCCAGGATCTGTTGGATTTTGCAGCTTGTAATATACAAAAAGTCCTGTTCCTATAAGATAAAACATTGTCGCAATGAATATTGAAAGCAGACCATTGGTAAACATCATCTTATTTAATTTTTTGATATTTTGTGTTGTGGTAAATCTTTGTACTATATCTTGTGAAGATATATAAGAAGAAAGTGTGTTAAATCCTGCTCCTATTATGATTAAAAATATTGAATCTTCTAGGATATTCTTGTTAAAAAATCCTTCTCCTTCAGCTATAAATTTACCATCTTTTAAAGCATTAAAAATCTCAGGCATGCCTCCATTTATATCCTTTGATAAAAAGATAAGTGAAATAGCCACACCTATTAGTAATACTGAGCCTTGAATAAAATCTGTCCACAAAACCGATTTAATTCCACCGGTATATGAATAGACGATGGCAATTATTCCCATGACAATTATAAGTATATTTACAGAAATGCCAGTAAGGGTTGCAAGTGCTGCAGATGGAAGATACATTATAAGGCTCATTCTTCCAACTTGATAGAGTATAAAAAGAATGGATGAGATGATTCTTAAAAGTTTTGAATCAAAACGTCTTTGTAGATAATCATATGATGTATCGATATCCATTCTTGCATATATGGGAAGGAAAAATCTTATTGCAAGAGGTATTGCAATTAGCATGCCAAGTTGTGCAAAATAAAGTATCCAGCTTCCTGCAAATGAATTTCCTGCCAAAGTCATAAAAGATATTGGCGATAAAAGTGTTGCAAATATTGATACTGATGTCACATACCATGGTATGGAACCATCGCCTTTAAAAAATTCCTTGCCCTTCATTTCCTTTTTAGAAAACAACAGCCCTGCAAAGAGGACTGCAGCTAAATAAAGGACAAGAATTATCAAATCAACTGTTGTAAATCCTTGTGAGTTCATTTCTCCTCCTATAAGTATTTTTCAAATATTTCTTTTGATCTTTGTCTTTGTTCTTCTGTCAAAACTCCCATTGGTTTTCTGGAGAAAAATTCTCCTTTGTCGCATCCTTGTAATTGTAAAATAGCCTTTAAAGTTGGATAGAGACCATTTTCTAAGATTGCTTCAATTAAATCATTGGATTCATGTTGAAGTCTTAAAGCCTCTTTCATATCCTCATTTTTAACAGCATCCATTATTCCACGTGCTCTTATGCCATTTACATTGTAGGTTGATCCTATTGCACCATCTACATTGTAGATTAAAGCAGGATAGAGCATTTCATCAAAACCTGAATAAATTAAAACATCTTTGTATTTCTTTCTCATTCTCTCTAACATGAAAAAGTCTGCTTGTGTGAATTTGACACCTATTATTCTTTCATTTTCAAATAATTCGCCAAATTGATCAATGCCAATGTGTACGCCAGTTAGAACTGGTATTGAATAGACAATCATGTCAAGGTCAATATTATTGGTCAAATCATTGTAATATTCTTTGACCTCTTCAAAGCTAAAAGGATAATAAAATGGAGTTACTGCACTTACTGCATCATAGCCCAATTCTTTAGCAAGTTTTCCAAGTCTTATATCCTCATAGACATTGTTTCCGCCGATTTGAGCGATGAGTTTTACATCATCCTTTGCTTCGTCTTTTGCAATTTTTAGAATTTGCTTTTTAGTCTGTTCATCTATTAAGAAATTCTCTCCAGTTGATCCCCCAACATAGAGACCATCAACCTTCATATTTTCAATATTATGTCTTATAATTTGGCGAAGTCCCTCTTCATTTACCTCGCCATTTTTGTCAAATGGCACCAAAAGTGCTGAAAATAATCCTTTTAAATCCTCTCTCATATTATCCTCTCATTTCTTCACTAAATTTCTTTGTAATAAGTTGTGGACGAGTTATAGCAGAACCCACAACTACCGCATGTACACCAAGTTCTTTTACTCTTTTTGCCTTTTTAGGCGTGTCAATATTGCCCTCAGCTATTATTGGAGTATCGATTTCTTTTAATGCTTCACGAATGATTTTAAAATCATCATAGTCGACCTTTAAGTCCCTGCTTTGCTTTGTATATCCAATTAAAGTTGTGCCTATAAAATCAAAACCAAGCTTTGAAGCATTTTTCATCTCATCGATTGTAGAACAATCTGCCATGAATAATTGATCGGGATACTTTTTTTTGATCTTTCTAAAAAATTCGTCGATATCATCCCCAACTCTTTTGCTAAAAGTCGCATCCATGGCGATTATATCTACACCGCAATCAACAAGTTTGTCCACCTCATCCATAGTTGCAGTGATGTAGACATCGCTATTTTCGTAATTTTTTTTGATTATTCCGATTATAGGAAGATCTACCTCTTTTTTTATAGCCTCAATATCCTCAATACTATTTGCTCTTATTCCACAAGCACCACCTTCAAAAGCCGCCTTTGCCATCTTAGACATAATAAATGAAGAATGCAATGGCTCATCTTCTAAAGCTTGACATGAGACTATAAGTCCTCCCTGGATCTTTTTAGAAATATCCGTACTAATCACCTCTCTTGGCATCATTATATTAAATGTTAAAATGATTTTCAAATAAAAGTACTTTTTAGAAACTACTTTCAGTAAATATGTTTAAAAATATGATGAAAACGGGAAAATGTATGTCTATTTGAAAATACTTTAATTCTTAAAAAGACCTAAACCAAAAGTATATAACTATTTATTATAATAGGCTATATAATTTAATGTATTTTTAACTTTTATTTAAATAATTTGTAATTATTAGATATTGATAATCGTAATCTATGTGTATAAAATAATAAAAAAG
>JAUNAV010000056.1 GCA_030527425.1 Tissierellia bacterium | reverse complement strand
CGATATAACAATTATATTATACAACCACTTTTTTAACTTGTCAAATATTTTTTTCATTTTCTTTTTAGAAATTTATTTGCCAATTTGCGGCTGCCTTATTATGATACAATCTTTTAAACTCTTTGTCAAATATTTTTTGTTTTTTTTATTTTGAAACTTCCCCCTACTTTTCAACGCTTTTTATAAAATCATGTATTTTCTTTTTAAGAAGTACGCTTCTTAGTCCATTTACTATTTTTACATTTTTAAGTAGATCTTTGTATCTATCATAGTAGAGTTTAAATTCTGGATCATTTTTATTGTAATTTAGTCTTTGGTAGATATTTCCTGCTTTAATGTAGTCAATGAGCACTCTTTTTTCTCTCAAAAGATTTTTTTCTTCAAGATAATTTTCTGCTATATCTATCCATATTTTATCTCTGTCTATATTTTTTATATTCTCTGCACTAAGCGAGTCTGCAATTTCTCTATTGTATATATTTAAAACATCATCAATTGCAATAATCTTTTTTGTATTAGACAAAAGATGGATCAAGAATAAAACATCCTCACCATAATTTAAGTCTTCTCTATATCTTATATTCTTATCCATCAAGTAGTCTCTTCTTACGAGTATGGCATTGTGGTTTACCCAGTAGTCTTTTAAATAATGAAGCAAGAAATTATCTTTTACAGCCTTTCTTCTCGGTTTTATCATTTCTTTGTCTGGGAATTTGTGTAATGTCTTATATAATAGTAGATCATTGTCTTTTATATTTTTAATAGTAATTTCAAGTGCATTGTCATACAAAAGGTCATCGGCATCTATGTTTAGGATGTATTCGCCTTTTGCATTTTCTATTCCTACATTTCTTGCCGCACTTGCCCCCTTGTTTTCTTGGTTTATAAGACTTATTCTTTTATCCTTTTTGTCATATTGTTCAATTATTTCTTTTGACTTGTCAGTGGATCCGTCATTTACCAAAAGATACTCAAAATCTTTATATGTTTGATTAAGCACTGAATTTATGGTTTTTTCTATGAACTTTTCCTTATTATAAACTGGTGTAATTACTGTAATCATCGTAGCCTCCTTATTTTAATATACTTTCTGAACTTTTATTTTTCATTAAATAAAAGGCTTTTATTTAAATTTAGTTTCACCCCTTGATTAAGTCTTCGATATAAAATATAATAAATCTAAGTGAATTTTAATTACACCGAAAGGAGGAAAATATGAGAAATATAGTGGCGATTTTGCCTTATAAAATACCAAAGATTGGTCTGGGTTCGTGCATCTACTACACTGAAGGCTATGAAATTGTAGAAAAAATTCCGACTAATATCTTAAAAAATCAATGTGATCTCAACAATGTCAACAGAAGAAGTTGGATAAAAAAGCTTCGTGAAGAATTTGATATCAAAAGAAATTATCCGTGGATAATTCGACATGATATGGTATTTTTTGGATTTAAATTTCGTGAAAGTGCAATTGATGATCAAAGGGCTTTTGTAAATACTTTATTTGTCGAAAGAATCGATGAATCCGAGATTATACTTACGACAAATGAGAAAATTTCAACATTAAATACCAGAAAGACGATGCTTAATAAATACATAGAAGCCGAATTTTTCAGGATGCGCCTTGCCCTAGACTACTTGATTTCTTTAAATGATGTCAAGAATTTAAAGTCCCCACTGTGAAAAGGGGATTTTATTTTGTCCAATTTTAAATCAGATAAAATGCTTTTATTTTCATTTTTATTAGCCTTTAATTAAATAATGATCTTTTATTTAAAAATAGGCATTTAATAGCCTTTTATCCAATTAAACTTTTTTTAAAAATTCATATATGATTAAGTCAGCTAGCAATAAATAGGGTACCCGGGAAGGGAATATTTTGAAAATTTGTTTAGAAAATGCTGATTTAATTGTAGAAAAGTACAGGCCACTTATTGTATCTGTCATTGAGTCGACATATTTTGGCAATGACTTTGATGATGCATATGATTTGAGCGTGGAGGTTGTAATTAATTGCATTGAAAATTATGATCCAAGTATTTCAAGTTTTGGCGCTTATTTAAAAAGCTATTTGCGCTATGCCCATCTTAACAGGGCCAATAAAAAGGATCATGTTGCAATTGATTTAAATGAAGAAAAGTATGAGGCAGTGTTAAAAAATGATGATGATATCGAAAAAGATTTTTTTAACAATGAGCTTAGAAAGATTCTTTTTAAAAAGATGAATGCTCTTTCTCATTTTCAAAAAAATATCTTAGTCGATTATTATTTTAATGCACTTAGTCTTGATGAGATGTCTAAAAAATATGACAGATCCTACCAGACCATTGCAAATAACAAGTCGATGGCTCTTAAAAGGATAAAAAATCAATTTATAAAAGAAAATAGATCCTATTATGATTTAATCTAAAAAAGGGCAATACTAATGTATTGCCTTTTCTAATTTTTAATAATTCTTCTGTAGATCTCTTCAAGTGTTACATAGTCTTTTTCAATATCCAAAATCGGGCTGATTTTTGAAATTTGCTCTAGTATTGGCGCTAGATTTTTCTCATTTGCCTTAAATTCAACATAATTTTCTCTATTTATTTTATCGCTGTCTTTAAGTTCTATATTTATTTTAAGCGCTTGTTTTATCTTTTGATTGTCCATAGTCTTTATTCTATAAATATTTTCATTTCCGACTCTTTGGTCGATTTTTCCATCAAATACGACCTCGCCTTTTTCTATGAATACAATGCGATCTGAGATTTTTTCAACTTCTGAAAGCTGATGGCTTGAAAGCAGGATCGATGAGCCATTATTTCTAAGATTTATAAGCTCGTCTCTAAGTTCAATTACGCCATCTGGGTCAAGTCCGTTAAATACTTCATCCAATAATAGCACTTTGGGCTTTGCCATAAGCACCATCGCCATCATAAGCCTCATTTTCATGCCCATTGAATAATTGGAGACAATTCTGTCTAGATTATGCTCAAGTCTTGAGTATTCTTCCATTTCAGAAAGTCTTTTTTTGTCCACTTTTCTCCAATTTGCCATGAGTTTTAGATTTTCTCTTCCCGTTAGATTATTATAAAGTGCAGGATTTTCAATGCTCACACCTAAGTTTTCAAGCACTTTTACACGATTGTTTTTAATGCTTTCTCCCATGACCAGAATGTCGCCATCATCTAGATTTAACAGCCCGCATGTAAGCTTCATCAATGTCGACTTTCCAGCTCCATTTCTTCCTAAAAATCCCAGAATTTCATTTTCATTCATCGAGAAATTTATTCCCTTTAAGACCTTTTTATTTTTAAAACTTTTAACTGCATTTTTAACTTCAAGTACTTTCATAATTATCCCCTTTTAATTTTTAGCAAAGAAATAAGATTTAACAAAATGCTAAGTGCAATTTCTATTAGTATAAAAAACCACAATGGCCTGTCTATTTCTATTATATCTGTCGTCAAAATACTTCTTCCCATCAATATATCATCTGTAAGATAGTATGAAAATGGATTTAGTGGATTTATACTACTTACATTTAGTATTAAGACTAATATAAATAGACTTAGTATCAATGAAATCATGAGATCTTTTGAAAATAGCGATATAAATGCCACTGCTGAAAAGATAAATAGTACAAATAAAATTGTATTTAAACTAGATATTGCCAAGTATTTTATGCTACTTATGACTTCATATCTTTTGAAAGCTTCTGAAAAATCAATATTATAATTTAATAGACTTGTCAATGAATCTTTTAAATAGATTTTTGAAAGCCCAAGATCAAATCCGTACATAATAGCCGATACAATACATAGTGCAAGAAATGATAAGATCATCATCACCAATGTCATAAGCATTCTAGTTATGACTCTAGAGAAAAATATATTCTTTTTAGAAAATGGCAGTAAAAATAGTACTTTTCCTTCATTTTCTTCAAATTCCATACTCCACATATCAAAATTAAGTAGAATTACAAAAATAATTAGAAGTATTGTAAACATCTTTTCTTTGCCATCGGTAAAATATGTCAAAGCTCTAGTTGAAGTTGGATAATCATAATTGATTTTTGAGTTTAATTTCTCTGAATCAGCAACTCTCAAAAGCTTTCTAGATGTCCAGTCGCTTTTTTCATTTAAAAATATGCCAGGATAGATCGGATCTATTTTATTATCATAGATTTCTTGAAGATTATGATCGATGTCTGCCCAGGATGAGTTGATTTTTGAAAATTCATTGTATTTTGAATTGTAGGCATCTAGTATCATCATCGACTTAAATGAAATGTCATCCCAGTAGGGAATTATTTGATCCAATACCGCTTCTTTTTGTTCAAATGCTTCAATCTTTTTTTGATCCGGCTTTTTGGAGTTTTTTTCAAGATTTTTCTCTTTGTTATTTATCTTTCTTTCTTCATTTAAAAGATTGGCATTGGTCTGAGCATTTACAAAATAAGGCTCGTATTTTTGAGACTGCTTTAGATTGTAATTTTTAAAATTTTCTATCATTATAAATTTAAATGAAATAAAAATTATCGCTGTAAATAATAGCCAAAGTATTAAATTTTTCTTTGAAAAAAAGAGTTTTACCTCATTTTTAATTAAATTTTTCATAATCCACCTACAATACTTCCCTTCGGTTAAAGAGCCTTCGTCCTAAAAGTGTAAACAAAAGACTAAAGATAATTAAAATTATAAAGCAACTTAGAAAAGACACATGAGTATAGCCTAAAACTACATTCCATCCTGTTGGATACGAAAAGAAATTAAAAGACTTTTGAAAGCTCATAAGAAAGTTACTTATAATTCCAAAAATGACTGCAAGCATTGAAATTACATAGCCTTTGTTTTTTAATAAGAGCGCAAATACGACACCCATTGTTGAAAATACAAAGATTTTTAATGTCTCAACTAAAAAACTAAGTGCAAGAAAGAGGGGCATTTTAATCATGCTTAGATCATTAAAAGTATTAAAGACAAAAGAATTATTTGTAGCATATAATACATCTGTTGCCATTAGTTTTGAAAGCCCAAGATATGTAGCTACTTCATAGATATTATCATAAGTTTTTGGAGTGTAGAGACCTTTTTTATAAATAAGCATATTAGAAGAAAATCCAAAAAATCCTTCTTTAAAGCCCATGTACAAAAAGCTTATTAGATCTGTCAAAAAGATTATTATCATAGATATTAAAAAAGCATATTTTATATAATGATAAAAAATTTCTTTTTTAGATGAAACCTCGCCTAAAAGATCATAGGACTTCGTCTTTTTCGAATTGTTTACTAAAAATGCACCGACTAAAATCATAAAAACTATTAAGATATTCTTATAAATTGACTCCGAATAATTTTCAAATAGATAATTATAAGCCGATGGATTTTGAACCGATAGAACGTCTCTATTGTTCTTTTTTGAATTTAGATAATATTTTAAAGAAAGCTTCCAGGTAGGTATTCTCTCTAAAAAAGTTTCATCCTTTTGGGCTGGATTTTTCAAATAATATGCCCTTAGTTTTGAAAAGTCAATGTCCTCATCTTCTAGATTGTAATATTTTTCAATATCCTTTTTGTTCTTATTATAAAAACTATTATCTACATCGACATCTTCTCCAAATTCCACTAAATAAAGAATTTGCATGAATTCAAGATCATTTATCTTTTGCCAATTTTTTCTGCCCGATTCTTTATAATACTCAGCCATTTTCTTCATGCTTTGAGCATGCCATAATTTCGCCTTATAATCCATAGAATTCTTTTTAACCATGCCCAACTCAGCCTGGCTTTGTAAAGAAGTGTACATGTCATTGTATCTTTCCATGTAATTATAATATGCCATATCATCCCTTTTATTATAGACAGTTTTAATTGCCAAAATTGATAAAACTGCCGATATTATAATTAAAGCTATAATAAATCTTTCTTTAAGATAGGATTTTAAGATTTTCATAGAGGCTCC
>JAUNAV010000055.1 GCA_030527425.1 Tissierellia bacterium | reverse complement strand
TTACATTCCGCTTAAAATATATTAAATTATTCCGTGTTTACGGGTTCAGTTCAATTCAAATTCTCGTCTTTTATTAATATATAAAGTTTTAAAGATTAGAATATTAATTAGTTTATAATTTTTAAAATCCTATTTTTATTTTTCAATAGAAAAACAATCTACAAGCTCTACTTTTCTCTCATCGCCATTGTCTAAATCTCCAGAGACTTGATATATTTTTGCCTGTAATTTATTTCCTATTATTTTATATTGGGCGAAATTTTGGAAGGTCGAATCTCTTTTATTTGAGTGTGAATCCTTAAATTCTTCTGCTCTATGAGGCTGTTCACCTTTTTCAAAAAGAGTCTTATAATGATCTAATTGTTCTTGTGTAAGCCAATCTAAATTTTTTCTAACTTTTTTAATATGATCTAGTGACTTATCAAATATATTATCATAAGCCTTTGTACCAGCAGTATTTGGAAGTACAAAAGTAGTTCCTTTGGGAGATTTTAATGTCTTATAACCATAACTATCTATTTTATAATCGCTGTAGTCTATTTGTGCATTGACAAAAGACTGATCTTTATTTGCATAATTTAATGACTTAGTTCTAGAAAAAACATGATCATGACCCTGAAGTGCTAGGTCAATATCTAAATCATCAATTGCCTTCATAAAATCATCCCTTACATTTTGTACATCTTCATCTTCTAAGGAGTGATAAGATTTTGAAAATAAGGGCTTATGATAATTAAGTATTACCCATTCAGAACCATTATCTCTCGCTTTTTTAACATCATCTCTTAACCATTTTAATTGTTCATCCGATAAAGATTTTTTATCTTCATTTTTATAATCATTAGTATTTAAATTAATAAAGTGAACATTATTATAATCATATGAGTAATACACACCACCATCTACAGGGCTTTCATAATCTAATGTGAAGTGATCTGTGAATTTTTCGGGGAATAATTCGTCATGATCAAGACCGTATTCATCATGATTTCCGGCTACTGGTGAAAGAGGAGCCTTTAAAAGACTATCTCGGCTTTGATCTAATTGGTCTTTCCATTCATCTTCAACCTCAGAAATCTCAACTATATCACCAGTGTGTAGGATAAAATCAAGATCATCGGTCATATCAATTGCATGTCTTAATACATCAGAAGCATACCTAGCTTCATTATTTTTATTTTCATTCCAAAAAGCATTTTGTGTATCAGTATATTGTATAAAACTAGTTACATCATCACCTGCTGTTTTAAAGGTAGCTATATCGCTAAAAGAATTAGAGGGTGATCCTACTTGATAGTAATAAGTTGTATCGGGCTTTAAATCAGTAACCTTTATACTATATCTATTTTCTATTTTCTCAACTACATCAATTTTTACAGATTCTTCTTTTGAATCATCAAGTTCATCTTCATGCTCCCATTTTTTATCCTTATTTTCATCTGTAAAATAATCTATTACTTTATTATTTTTATCTTGTTTTTGGAAAATAAAGTATCCATTTTTATCTCTTTGAACATAATGAGATTTCTTCTCTTGTCTATCAGCCTTATAAGATTTGAAATTACTCATATCAGAATTTTCTGATATTCTAACTTCGCTATCATCGAATTTATCGGTAGTATACCAACTAAATCCCATCTGGGTGGAAGGATCTTTTAGAATTGTTGTTACTATTCTATTTGGTTCATTGTCAACTGGAACTTCTCTAACTTCAGGTTTTTTAATATCATCAGATTCATTTTTGTCTTCAGATAACTTATCATTTTTTGATATAAGATCCGTCCTGTGCATTTTTTCATTTTCAATTAATGGATTTTTAGCTGCCAAAGAAATATGAGGGATTAAAATTAATGCAAGTGCTAAAGGTAATTTTTTTATTATTTTCATTTTTACTCCTTTCATTATTAATATATAGGAGTAACATAATATTAATATAAAATAATTGTAAAATATCTGTAAAATAAAAAAGTGTGTGGAAATATAGTATAATATAAATATAGGAGGATAAAATGAAAAGAAATGAGATTAAAGAATCTTTAAAATGGAATGTTGAAAAGATTTATCAAACTGATGAAAAATTTTATGAACAAGCAAAAAAATTAGAAGATCTTATAGATAAAGTAGTAAAAATGAAAGGACATTTGACAGATGATGCAGATAGTTTCTATGAGTTTTTACAAAAAGAAGAAAAAGCTCTTAGATTACTTTATAAAATTAGAACCTATGCACATCTAAAAAATGATGAAGATACAAGAAAAAGTGAGTATCAACAGATGGATCAATATTCACAAAATTTACACTCAAAGCTAAGTGAAGCTTTTTCTTTTATAGATCCTGAAATTTTAAGTGCGCCAAAAGAAAAGATTGAAACTTTTATTGAAAAAAAACCAGAACTTAAGGAATATAAACAATATTTTGATAATTTATTTAGAGCAAAAGAGCATACTCTATCTGAAAAAGAAGAAAAAATCATTGCAAGCTACTCAAAACTAGAAAACAATCCTGTAAATACCTATATGCTTTTTTCCAATGCAGATATCAGTTTTAAAGATGCCAAAAAAGATGGAAAAGAAGTAAAAATTACCGAAGCAAATTTTACAGACCTACAAGAAGATGAAAATAGAGAATTTAGAAAAGAAGTTTATGAAAACTACTATAGTTCTTACAAACAATTTGAAAATACAGCTGCAAGTCTTTTAGATGGAGAATTAAAAGCTAATAATATAAAAGCAAAGCTTAAAAATTTCAAATCGGCAAGACAAATGTCACTTTTTGCCAATAATATTGATGAAAAAGTATATGATAATCTGATAAAAACAGTTAATGATAATATGGATATCATGCACGATTATACAAAACTTAGAAAAAAAGTTTTAGGAGTAGATCAACTTCATTTCTATGATGTCTACATGCCACTTGTAAAATCATTTGATAAGAAATACTCATTTGATCAAGCAAAAGAAATTGTGCTTGAAGCCTTAAAACCCTTAGGAGATGAATATGTAGAAATCGCAAAAAAAGGATTTGAAGATAGATGGTTTGATGTATGCCCTAATGAGGGTAAAAGATCTGGAGCGTATTCATCAGGATGCTATGACAGTGATCCATATATTTTATTAAATTATACGAATAATCTCGATTCAATCTTTACAGTGGCACATGAATTAGGCCATTCAATGCATTCTTATTTAACAAGAAATACTCAGCCATTTGTATATGGTTCATATTCAATCTTCTTAGCAGAAATAGCTTCTACTACAAATGAATTGTTATTGCTAGATTACTTGATTAAAAATGCGCAAAATACAGATCAAAAAGCATATTTATTAAACTATTACATGCATTCATTTAAATCAACAGTATATAGACAAACAATGTTTGCAGAATTTGAGCATGAAGTAAATAAATTGATTTGGGATGATAAGCCATTATCAGCAAGTATTTTAGATAAAATCTACAAAGATTTAAATCAAAAATACTTTGGCGAAGCTATGGAGGTAGATGATTTTATTGCCACTGAATGGGCTAGAATTCCACATTTCTACATGTTCTACTATGTTTATCAATACGCTACAGGATTTTGTTCAGCAGTGTATTTTTCACAAAAAATTCTTCATGGAAGTGATGAAGATAGAGAAAAATACTTAGGATTCTTAAAAGCTGGAGAGAGCGATTATGCACTTAATGTATTAAAAGATGCAGGGCTTGACATGACAAATCCAAAACCTCTTGAAGATGCATTAAATGTGGCAAGAAAAACTTTAAAAGAACTTGAAGAAATGATTGGATAATGTGCTGTCGATTTGAACTTAGTATCAATCCAAAAGAAGTTGGAAATTTATACGGGAAAAATTTAAATATTAAATTTCAACCAAAAAAAGAAATATTTCCAACAGATAAAATTCTTTGCTATAATGGAGATTTTTATCTAAAGACATGGGGTATTAAAACTGATTTTTATAAAAGAATTATAATAAATGCAAGAAGTGAGAAAATATCAAAAGATGGTTTTTTCGACTATGAAAATAGATTTTTGATACCTGCAAATGGCTTTTATGAATGGGATATTAACAAAACAAAGTATAAAATAGATATTGGAGAAAATTTCTCATTTGTGGCTGTAAGATCGAAACAAAGCGATCAATTGGCTTTGCTGACTAAAAAAAGCTATAAAAATTTTTTGAAAATACATGATAGAATTCCTGTAATAGTTACAAAAAATGAGAATGAAGCTTATCTAAATGAGAATATTAAAAATCTAAAATTATTAATCAAACAAAATCAGAAAAACTTAAATATTAAGACAATTTCAAATGAGCAATTATCTTTTTTGTAATTGCTCATTTTGTTTTTTTGATATCATATATATTAAAATACAGATTTAATAAATTCAAAAAATACATTTTAAAAATTAAAATTATGAAATTAGACTTTACAAAAATAAAAATTATGGTATACTTAAAATAACAGGAGGGAAATATGATAGAAAAATGTCCTAATTGTAATGGCGAACTCGTTGTAACTTCATATAAATGCAGATCTTGTGGAACTGAGGTCAGCGGGTATTTTGAACAAGATAAATTTGCAAAATTAACTTCAGAAGAAAAAGACTTTATAGAATTGTTCTTGAGAAAAAGAGGTTCGATCAAGGAAGTTGGCGAGGCTATGGGAATTTCTTACCCAACTGTTAGAAACAAAATTGATCGAGTAGTAAAAAGCTTAGGTGGCAAAGTCGACAAAGAAGAAAGTAGAATTGACATACTAAATATGCTTAAAAATGGCGACATAGATGCAAATCAAGCTAAAGAACTTTTAAAGGAGATACAAAATGAATGAAGAAAGAAAAATGATTTTAGAAATGCTAAAAGAAGGAAAAATCACTGTAGAAGAAGCAAGTGATCTTCTTGAAGCAATTAATAATAAAAAGGAATCTTTTTTTGACAATTCCTTTACATCAAAGATCACATCTTCAGTTGAAAAAGCAATAAGAAAAACCGCAGAAACTATAGGAAACATCGACATTGACAATATAGTAAATCAAGCTGGTAAATTTTCTTCATCTTTTTCATTTCAAAAAGAAGATTCAACAAAGTTTGACGATGAAATAGAAGAAATTGAGGTAAATATTCCAAATGGATCCATCGAATTTAATAGAAGCTACGATAATTATGTTAAAGTCGATGAGATTATACATTTTAAAAACAAAGAAAATGCATCAGATGATGTATTAAAAATTGAAGTGATTGACAAGAAATTAAAGTTATTTGTAAATGATGAATTTAAAAATAACACAAAAGCTGAAATAGAAGTCCTCTTGCCTAAAAAAGCATATAGACTTTTGGAGGCTGATAATAAAAATGCTTCATTTACATTAAATGATGTAGACTTTGAAAGAGTGGATATCAAAAATACCAATGGAAAAATTAAAGTATTAAATTCTGTTGGAGAATTTGATCTTAAAAATGTAAATGGCTCAATAAATGTCGTAAATGTAAATGGCGATTGTCAACTAGAAACTGTAAACGGCAGCATTGCAATTAATAATGTTACAAGCGCCAATATAGATTCAAAATGTGTAAATGGAACAATAAGAGTTGATGAATTAAATTCATCTAATTCATTTTTTAAATCACAAAATGGATCAATATCCATTTCTGATATAAAGGATGCTTCAAGAATAGAAGCAAAGACTTTAAATGGAAGTATAAAAGTCGACACTGAATCATTTGACAAAGATATTCGTGCAGAAATCAAAGGAAGAAATGTAGATTTTTCAGATAAATTCGTAAATACAAATAGATCATCTGGAAATTGCACTATATCAACATCAAATGAAAATATTAAACTTGACCTTAAATTAAAGACAGTTTCAGGAAAAGTTGTAGTAAAATAAATTAATAAACACTCCGATATCAATACAAAAAGCTGGTAGACTTATAATTGAGTCTGCCAGCTTTTTAGTTTATCTAGTTAATAAAAATTAAAAATAATGGATTAATTTTAAGTGATGTGTTAAAATATTCTTAATGATAAAAAG
>JAUNAV010000054.1 GCA_030527425.1 Tissierellia bacterium | reverse complement strand
AAGGAGATTAACATGTTAGATTATGATGTCGTAATAGTAGGTGCAGGAGCTGGTGGTTCATTTGCAGCTTATGAATTTACAAAATTAAATACGAATAAAAAGGTATTGATTATAGATGCCGGAAGAAAAGTTATACATAGAACTTGTCCAATCACTGAAGGTAAAGTAGATCATTGTATAAATTGCAAACCCTGCAACATTATGTACGGCTTTGGAGGAGCAGGTACTTTATCAGATGGCAAGTACAATATAACTACAAATTTTGGTGGAGACCTTCACCAATATGTGGGCAATAACAAGGCTATGGAATTAATGGAATATGTTGATTCTGTTTTAATGAATTTTGATGGTTCAGATAGCAAATTATATTCAACTGATAATTCTGATTTAAAGACTGTTTGTCTAAAAAATAATCTACATTTATTAAGTGCTAAGGTAAGACATTTCGGCACAGACAGAAATAGGGAAATATTACAAAAAATATATGATTATGTAAAAGAAAAAATAGATTTTAAATTTAATACTAAAGTTACAGAAGTCGACTATAAAGATAATTCATATATCCTAACTACCGATAAAAATGAAGAAATAAGATGTAAGGATTTAGTTTTAGCTTCTGGAAGAAGTGGCTCAAAGTGGATATCTAAAATCTGTGATAAATTTGGTGTTGAACAATTAAAAAATAGAGTCGATATTGGTGTAAGAGTTGAGGTTCCAGCAGAGGTATTTAAACATATAACAGATCAAGTATATGAATCAAAAATAGTTTATCAAACTAATCAATATTCTGATTTAGTTAGAACATTTTGTATGAATCCATATGGAGAAGTAGTAACCGAAAATACCAATGGAATAATCACAGTTAATGGTCATTCTTACGCTGATCCTAAACTTCAAACAAATAATACAAATTTTGCATTACTAGTAACAAATAGATTTACAGAACCTTTTAAAGATTCAAATGAATATGGCGAATCTATTGCTAGACTTTCAAATATGCTTGGTGGCGGCGTATTACTTCAAAGATTTGGTGATTTAATAAAGGGAAGAAGATCATCTGAAAGAAGGATGAAAAAATGCTTCACTGTTCCAACTTTAAATGCAACACCTGGAGATCTTTCATTGGTTATGCCAAAAAGACAGATGGATGATATCATAGAAATGATATATGCATTGGACAAAATAGCACCAGGAATGGCTAATGAAGATACACTTTTATACGGAGTTGAAGTAAAATTCTACAATTCAGTGGTAAAAGTAGACAATAAATTCGAGACAAATCAACAATCACTTTATGTTATAGGCGATGGTAGTGGCGTTACTCATTCACTCTCTCAAGCATCAGCTTCGGGAGTAGAAATAGCAAGAATACTTAATGAGAAATAATGAAATACTTTTATAAACAATTAAAAAATAAAGAAAATAAAATATTGCGAGGAGTATTAAATACCCCAGATGATTTTTCTGAAGATAAAAAATATAAAACAATAATAATGTTTCATGGATTTGGTGGGGATAGAAATGGTTCATCATTTTTTAGAACTGATAATGCTAAATTTTTCACCAAAAAAGGATATATTGTATTTAGATATGATTTTTCTGGTTCGGGAGAGTCAGAAGGGGACTTCTATGATATGACATTGTCTAGAGAAATAGAAGAAGCAAATATGATATATGATGATATAGTAAAACAAGAATTTGTTTTAGATAATGAAATTACTTTGTATGGACACTCATTAGGCGGTGTCATATCCGTGATATTGGCAGAAAGAGTAAATGTAAAAAACTTGATTTTACTAGCTCCAGCAGTTAATTTAAATGATGTAAATGAAGAAAGCGAAAAAGCAAAAAAGGAATTAATTTCCAAAGCATACGATGATGGATTTGATATTGGCGGAAAAATTATTTCATATAATTTCTTAAAGGATGCAAAAAAATATGATATCTATTCATATGCACAAAGTTTTGAACAAAATGTACTAATTTTACGTGGAGAAGAAGATATTATTGTAAATGATCATTGCAATAAGAAATTATCTAAGATATATAAGAAAGCTTCTTATCATGTGATTGAAAATGCTGATCATTCATTTAGAGATTATTATGCTAGAGAAAAATGTTATGAATTAATGGATAAATTTTTAAAATAGCACATTTAGTGCTATTTTTTTATGTGAATTTCGAAATTGACATTTTACTAACAATCTATTATAATTGTTAAAAAGGTAACAAAGAAGGCTTTCTGACTTGAAACCTTAAGGAGGAAAAAATGAGAGTGGCTATAGTAGCAATTTTTATCGAAGAGAAAAGTATGGCATCTGAGGTAAATGAAATTCTACATAAATATTCTAAATATATCATTGGAAGAATGGGATTATCGAAAGTAGAAGAAAATCTAAGTGTAATAACAGTAGTAATAAAAGCAAAACAAGATATTATTTCAGCTATGAGCGGCCAATTAGGAAATTTGAAGAAGGTTGTTTCAAAGACTACATATGCAAATAAAAAATAATTATTTTACTGATAAACAACTTATAGAATTACTTACAACAAATGATACTTCTTTGCTTTCAAAACTTCATTCTCATGCTAGATTTATTACAAAAAGCATTTATTCAAATGATATATATATTAGAGGTTTAATTGAGGTATCAAATTATTGTAAACAAGGTTGTTATTATTGTGGAATCAACCGCTCAAATAATATTAAAAGATATAGACTAAAAAAAAAGGATATTGTCGATACTGCAAAAATTGGTTATAATTTAGGTTTTAGAACTTTTGTTTTACAAGGTGGAGAAGATCCATTATTAAATGATGATTTTTATATTGATATAATAAAGGCTATTAAAAATGCTTATAAAGACATAAGAATTACTCTTTCAATAGGCCTTAGGGATTTTAAAAGTTATGAACAATTAAAAAAAGCTGGAGCAGATCGTTTCTTACTAAGACATGAAAGCGCTAATGAATTTGTATTTAAAAAATTACATCCTAAAGATCAAAGCCTAAAAACTAGGATAGATGCGCTAATAAATCTTAAAAAATTAGGTTTTGCAATTGGTACAGGATTTATGGTCGAGGCGCCCTTTTCTAGTATAAATACGCATATTGAAGATATTAAGCTTATTAGAAAGTTAAAACCTCAAATGATAGGTATTGGCCCTTTTATCAGTCATAAAGACACAATATTTAAAGAAAATAAGTCAGGTAGTAGTGATCTTACTACAAGACTTATATCTATTTTAAGAATTGAAAATCCCACAGCACTCATTCCTTCAACAACTGCCTTAAACTCAATTGATGAATATGGAAGAATTAAGGGCATTTTGTCAGGAGCCAATGTTATCATGCCAAATTTAAGTCCAAAACTTGCTAAGAATAATTATAATTTATATGATAATAAGAAAAATACAGGACTTGAAGGGGCTGAAGATGTGTTGAAATTGGACAAATACTTAAATCGCTATGGATATAAAATAAGTATTAGCCCAGGAGATAATAAAGGAGTAAGAAATGGCAAAATACGACGTTAATTCACCCAATGCAGAAGAATTTATAAATCATGAAGAAATTCTTGAAACTATTAAATTTGGAAGAAAAAATGCTGATAATAGAAAATTAATATTAGAGATTTTAGAAAAAGCTAAAAAAGCTAAAGGCTTAAGTCATAGAGAAGCTTTTGTATTGTTATCTTGTAATCAAAAAGATTTAAATGATGAGATAATTAAGCTTGCTAAAGAGTTAAAATTGAGATTTTATGGAAAAAGAATTGTACTTTTTGCACCATTATATCTTTCTAATTATTGTATAAATGGATGTGTATATTGTCCATATCATGCTAAAAATAAGACTATTCCCAGAAGAAAATTAACTCAAGATGAGATAAAAAAAGAAGTAATAGCACTTCAGGATATGGGACATAAAAGACTTGCTTTAGAGACTGGTGAAGATCCTAATATGTGCCCTATAGATTATGTATTAGAGTCAATAAAAACAATATATTCAATTCATCATAAAAATGGCGATATTAGAAGAGTTAATGTCAATATAGCTGCAACTACAGTTGAAAATTATAAAAAGCTAAAAGATGTTGGAATAGGAACCTATATATTATTTCAAGAGACTTATCATAAAGAAAATTATGAAAAATTACATCCGACTGGTCCTAAACATAATTATAATTATCATACAGAGGCTATGGATAGAGCACAATTAGGAGGAATTGATGATGTTGGATGTGGAGTGCTATTTGGACTTAATAATTATGAATATGATTTTATTGGATTAATGATGCATGCCGAGCATTTAGAAGCAAGATTCGGCGTTGGACCTCATACTATTTCAGTTCCAAGAATAAGACCTGCTGATGATATAGACCCTGATGAATTTGACAATTCAATAGATGATAAAATATTTAAAAAGATTATTGCATGTATTAGAATAACTGCACCATATACAGGAATGATAATATCAACAAGAGAAAGTCAAGAGACAAGAAAGAAAGTATTGGACCTTGGCATTAGTCAAATTAGTGGAGCTAGTAAGACATCTGTTGGAGGATATAGCGAAAATGAAGACTCTAGTGGAAGTGAACAATTTGACATCTCAGATAATAGAACTTTGGATGAAGTTGTCAATTGGTTAATTGATATGAATCATATACCTTCTTTTTGTACTGCTTGCTATAGAGCAGGAAGAACGGGAGATAGATTCATGTCTTTAGTTAAAAAAGGTCAAATCGGAAATATTTGTGCGCCAAATGCAATGATGACTTTACAAGAGTATCTAATGGATTATGCAAGTGAAGATACTAGAAGAAAAGGTGAATTACTAATAAACAAAGAAATTGAGAATATTAAACGAGAAGATATAAGAGAAAAAACTAAACAATGGATAAAAGAGATAAAAAATGGTAGAAGAGATATAAGAATATGAAAGCATCAAATTCTTTAAGATATCATATTGGAATATTTGGAAAGAGAAATAGCGGAAAATCATCGCTATTAAATACATTAACAGGACAGCACACATCTATAGTATCAAGTCAAGCCGGTACTACAACAGATCCTATATATAAGCCTATGGAAATACATTCATTAGGTCCTGTCGTCTTTATAGATACGGCAGGATTTGATGATATTGGCTATTTGGGAGAATTAAGAAATAAAAAAACTGAAGATATTATTGATAAATGCGACGGTTTTTTATATTTACTATCAGAAGATGATGATTTAGAATTTCTAAAAAAATTGGAAAAAAAGAAAAAACCGATAATTAAAATCATTTCAAAAGCAGATTTAGACAATTATGATGTAGTAAAAAATAAATTTTTAAACTTGGATACTATAGATTTTATAAAGGATAATGAAAAAAGCAAAAAAGAACTTATAGAGAGGATAATAAAAGAATTTAAGTCTGATGATATTGTGGATATTACAGGAAATCTTGTAAAGAAATCTGATGTAGTCCTTTTAGTAATGCCACAAGATGAACAAGCGCCAAAAGGCAGATTAATTCTTCCTCAAGTTCAAACAATTAGAGAGATACTAGATAAAAAGGCTATTAGCATATGTATTGAGTTATCAAATTTAGAAAGAGCGTTTTTTATTTTTAAGGATAAAATCTCATTGATAATAACAGATAGTTCATCTTTTAAAGAGGTATATCAAAAAAATACATCAAATATTCCTCTTACGAGTTTTTCAGTCTTATTTTCAAAACTCAAAGGAGATATAGACTACTTTATTAAATCTGTCTATAGATTGGACAATAAATTAGACAATATTTTGATATCTGAAGCTTGTACGCATCCTCCTATGGATGAGGATATTGGAACTGTAAAAATACCAAAATTAATAAGAAAAATACATCCAAATGTTAAAATTGATTTTAAAAGAGGAGATGATTTTTCAGATATTGATAAATATGATTTGATAATTTCTTGTGGATCATGTATGTTTAACAAGGCTTATGTGAATTCTAGAGTCGATTTAGCAAAAGAAAAAAATATTCCAATGACTAATTATGGGCTAACTATAGCATATTTAAATGGGATACTTGATAAAATAATATACTAAAAAGCGGGATTAAAAAAT